>JBDTTE010000092.1:0-12312 GCA_039930785.1 Betaproteobacteria bacterium
GAATGAAGAAGAGCGGCTTCCAGCCGATGTCGTGGACCTTGCGAATGGACTGCGCGGCGAATTTCGGCGAAGCGAAACTGAAGAAGGTATCGGCGCCCGAACCTTTCAAGGTCGCGATCTGCGAATCCACGCCGGGATCGGTTGATTCGTAGGACGCTTCCGCGACGATCATCTTGTCGGCTTTCGCGCCAAGATGCTCACGCAACGCCTTGACGTAGTCCTTGCCGAAATCGTCGTTCTGACTGAGCACCGCGATCTTCGCGTCGGGTTTGTTTTTCAGCAGATACTGGACGTAACCGGCGGTTCCGGTTTTCTGGTTCGGCAGGAACGCCATGGTCCACGGAAAGTTCTTGGGGTCGCCCCACTTCATGCCGGTGGCGGCAATGAACAACTGCGGCACCCCTTTTGCGTTCAGGTACTTCAACGCCGCGGTGTTCGGCGGCGTGCCGAAGGAACTGAATAGCAGCAGGACTTCGTCGGCCTCCACCAGCTTGCGCGTCTGCTCGATGGTTTTCGGCGGACTGTAGCCGTCATCGAGCGACAGCAGTTTGATCTTGCGCCCATTGACACCGCCCTTCGAGTTCACAGTCTCGAAATACGCCGCCTGCGCCCGGCCGATGGTGCCGAAGGCTGAGAGCGGGCCGCTGTAGGGCATGGTCTGGCCGATCTTTATTTCGGCGTCGGTCACGCCCGGTCCGTAGTTTTTCGCCGCGCCGGCGACCGACGCAGCCAGGATTGCAACCGCGAAGGTCAGTGCGGTGCCCGCCTTCATTACTGACTGTGTGTTCATCTATTTGGTCAGTACGTCGCCGAACAGGGCCCAGCGCTTGCCGTCGAAGCGGGCCAGCTGCAATTGCTTGACCATGAAGTAGTCATTCGGGCTGCTGCTGTACTTGACGCCCGGCAATGCCACGTCCAGCACCACGTCCTTCAGATTGGTGGCCTGCTTCATGACGTTTTCGCGGCTCAGATCATCGCCGCATGCCTTCAGCACGATCGTCATTAACTGGGCGGCACCAAAGCCGTACACGTAGTTGAAGTCAGTCACGTTGGCTTCGGGCATGTACTTTTTCATGAATGCGTGCCAGCGCATCATGCCGGGATCTTTGTCCCACTTCGGGTCGAGCGGATCCTTCAGATAAAGCGCCGTGATCAGCCCTATGGATTTGTCGAGCCCGGCCGGCGTCAGCACGGCCCCGACCGACGACGCCACATTGTTGACGAAGTGCAGCGGCTTCCAGCCAATATCCGCGACCTTGCGAATGGACTGCGCGGCGAACTTCGGCGTGGCGATGGTGAACATCGTGTCGGCGCCGGAAGCCTTTAGCGTGACGATTTGCGAATCGACCGTTGGATCGGTGACCTCATAACTGGCCTCAGCCACGATCATGCTGACCTTGTCGCCCAATCCATCCTTCAGGCCCTTGAGATAGTCCTTGCCGTAGTCGTCGTTCTGGTAGAGCACGGCGATCTTCGCAGTCGGTTTATTCTTGAGAATGTACTTCGCGTAGATCTGACCCTCGGTCTGGTAGGCAGGCTGGAAACCAATGGTCCACGGGAAATTCTCCGGGTCACCCCACTTCGTAGCACCTGTGGCAAGAAACAGGTGCGGGACCTTCTTGGCGTTGACGTATTTATGCACGGCCGAGTTGGTCGGAGTACCGAGGTTCTGGAACAGGGCAAGCACCTGGTCCTCTTCGACCAGCTTGCGCACCTGCTCCACTGCGCGAGGCGGTGAATAGGCATCATCGAGGCTGATCAGGTTGATCTTGCGACCATTGATACCGCCTTCGTCATTGATCATCTGGAAGTACGCCACTTCCGCCTTGCCGATTGCACCGTAGGCCGACGCCGGGCCGCTGTAGGGCATGGTCTGCCCGAGCTTGATCTCGGTATCGGATGCGCCCGGCCCGTATTTCTTTTGCGCAAGCGCATCCGTCCCGCACAAGACTGCGACCATCAATCCCGCTACTAACAATATCTGGTTCCGCATCATGTCCTCCGTTATGTCAGTGACTGGCTCGTTGTAATTCCGCTTTGACCTTGCCGCCGCCGCGCATCCTCTTCCATGCCAGGCGCACGAAGCCCGCCACGCCAGTTGGCATCACATAAACAAATGCGAGCAGGAACACGCCGTAGATCGCCCACGGCGCGGCTTTGGAAATCTCGTCGGCGAAGTTCGGCACGAACTGGATGAACAGCGCGCCGTAAAATGCGCCGGAGATGGAAGCCACACCACCGATGACGATGCCGATCAGGAAATTGATCGACAGGCCGGACGTGAAACTGTCGGGCGCCACAAACTGCACGACGATCGCGCCGAGTGCGCCCGCCACACCGGTGTACAGCGCGCTGACGCCGAACGTCGTCGTTTTATACAGCGCGATGTTGACGCCCATCGCCTCCGCCGCCATCGGATGATCGCGGATCGCCGTGATTGCGCGCCCCACCCGGCCGCGCAACAGATTCCAACCCAGCGCGAACATGATCACGAGAACTGCCAGCGTGAACAGATATAGCCATTGATCCGGCGTTAGTTTCCAGCCGAAGGGCGCATCGGGCTTCATGATCACAATGCCCTGGACGCCTCCGGTCCATTGCTCGACGTGCTTGTACTTCAGCAACTGGGGCATCGCCACGGCCAGCGCGAAGGTGGCCAGCGCCAGATAGTGGCCGCGCAAACGCAATGCCGGCAGGCCGAACAGGAAGCCGAACACAAAACAAACCGCGCCCGCCACCGGCAGGGTCGCCCAGTAGGGCCAACCGAAATGATCCATCAGGATTGCGGCGACATACGCGCCGATAGCGTAGAACGCGCCGTGCCCAAGCGATATCTGGCCGTTGAAGCCGGTCAGTATGTTCAGCCCCAGCAGCACGATGGCGTAGACCAGCACCATGTTGAACTGGAACACGCGGTAGTTGCTGACCATGAAAGGCAGCGCAATGGCGAGCGCGAGCAACACGGCGATGCCGATGAGGGACGAGGGGCGCGGGGCGAGAGACGAGGGACGAGCGACCCGCGCATGCTGCGCGCGCAGTTTTTCCTCACCCTTCGAACCTTGGCTGTCATGCCCCATACCTTCCCCCTCGCCCCCCGCCCCTCGCCCCTCGTCCCTGTTTTTTCTCATACGCGCGTGATGAATACCTTGCCGAACAACCCGGTCGGTCGGAATACGAGCACGCCAATGATCAGCACCAGCGCCACTGTGAGTTTCAACTCTGTCCCTACGACATAAGCGCCGACCAGGTTCTCCAGCACGCCGACCAGGAAGCCCCCGAGTACTGCGCCGAGCGGGCTGTCGATTCCACCCACGAGGGCGGCGGCGAAGGCATAGAGCAATACGCCAGACATCATGTTGGGATCGAGATACACAACCGGCGCGATCAGCATGCCGGCCACGGCACCGACCGCCGCCGCCAGACCCCAGCCGAGCGCCAGCATCCAGCCGACGCGAATGCCGGAGAGCCGG
This sequence comes from Betaproteobacteria bacterium, assembly GCA_039930785.1. GTDB lineage: Bacteria > Pseudomonadota > Gammaproteobacteria > Burkholderiales > JACQAP01 > JACQAP01. The sequence goes on from JBDTTE010000092.1 coordinate 3,471, forward strand.
CTCGACGTCGCGTTCTGCGCGGCCGCCCGCATCGCAAGGCCGAGCGGCGTAAAGCGAAAGAACAGGTATAGCACCACAAGCACGGTAAGGGTGACCCCGATGGAACCGAGTTCATGCGAAGAGATGTAGCTGTTGCCGAACAACGAGCGCTCGGGGAACGGGCTCGGAAACGTCTTGATGGTGTACGTATAGATCCAGCCGGCGACGCTGTTGAATATCACCAGCAACGCGACGAACACCGTGATGACCGACAGCACGGGGGCGTTCTCAACCGGGCGAATGATGACGCGCTCGATCACGACGCCCACGACAAATGATATTGCCACGGTGAGGACAAAGGCCCACCAATAGGCCATGCCGGCGTCGATCATGGTCCACGCCAGATACGTGGAGAACATGGCCATCTCGCCCTGCGCGAAATTGATGTGGTTGGTCGACTGGTAGATCATCACCAGCGCGAGCGCCAAGCTGGCGTAGATGCCGCCAGTGGCCAGCCCCGAGAACACCTGATGCAGGAATGCTTCCATTACCTAGATTTTCCAAACTACCTGGTTAATAGAATCCAACGCGAAGGACGCAAAGTTACGCAAAGGAAAGCAAAAAATAATATGAGACATTGGCATTTGAAATTGAAGTCAGCGTATGGGCCAGGGGACGAAACTCATCGAGTCGACGATTGCCCAAGCTGTCCAGTTTCTTTTGATTTCCTTTGCGTACCTTTGCGTCCTTCGCGTTGAATATTGTTCCATTCTGCTTTCCTCAGAAACCGAGATAAGCGCGGCGCACGCTTTCGTTTGAGCTCACTTCCGCGGCGCTCCCGGAAATGACGACCTGCCCGGTCTCCAACACGTAGGCGCGATCGGCCAGCTCCAGCGCCAGCGACGCATTTTGCTCGACCAGCAGCACGCTGACGCCTTCCTCCGCATTGATGCCACGCATGATGCGAAAAATATCCTGGACGATCATCGGCGCCAGCCCGAACGACGGTTCGTCGAGCAGCAACAGCCGCGGCCTCAACATCAGCGCGCGCGAAACCGCGAGCATCTGCTGCTCGCCTCCGGACAGCGTGCCGGCCTGCTGGCGGCGGCGTTCCTTCAGCCGCGGGAAATACGTAAACATGCGTTCAATATCCTGCGCCACCTCGCGACGATCCTTGCGAGTGTAGGCGCCGATGCGCAGGTTCTCTTCAGTGGTGAGGTCGAGAAAAGTGCCGCGGCCATCGGGCACGTGCGCGACGCCAAGGCGAGCGATGTCTTCGGTGGCAGTCTTTTCGATCGACTTGCCGTCGAACCTGATCGAGCCACGTCGGCGCAGCATGCCGCTGATCGTGCGCAGCAGCGTGGTCTTGCCCGCGCCATTCGCGCCGAGGATGGCCGTGATGCCGCCCTTCTCCACGGAAAAGCTCACACCGCGCAGCACGTTTTCCACTCCGTAACCGGCGAACAAATCGGCAACTTCCAATAGCGCCACGATTCAGTTCGCCTTTCCGAGATAAGCGCGGATCACATCCGGATTGCGCTGTACATCCGCGGGAACGCCTTCGGTGAGCTTGCGGCCGAAATCGAGTGCCACCACTTTGTCGGAGAGCGGCATCACCAATCCCATGTGATGCTCCACCAGCAGAATCGTCGCGCCGAGCTGGTCGCGAATGCGCCGGATCAGCACCGCGAGCGATTCGACTTCCTCGTGATTCAATCCGCACGCCGGCTCGTCGAGCAACAGCAGCAGCGGTCGGCCGGCCAGGGCGCGGGCAAGTTCGACGCGCTTCTGCGTGCCAAAGGGCAGGTCCGCGACACGGGCGTCCGCCACCGCATGGAGATCCAGCAGGTCGAGCAGGTCACGAACCTCGCTGGCAACCCGAACCTCTTCGCGTGCAACGATGGGCAGGCGCAATGCATTCGCGAGAAATCCGCCACGACTGCCGCAATGCGCACCGACCATGATGTTGTCGATGACGCTCATGCTGCGGAACAACGCGAGATTCTGGAACGTCCGGCCGATGCCCAACTCGGCGATCCGGTGGCGCGGCACTTCCAGGAGCGATCGCCCCTTGCAGTGAATGCTGCCACCCTGAAATGGATAGAGGCGCGAAAGGCAATTGAACAGCGTGGTCTTGCCGGCACCGTTCGGGCCGATGACGCCGGCAATCTGTCCGGGCATGACATCGAAGGAAACATCATCGAGCGCCACGATGCCGCCAAAGCGCACCGTCAGGTTCGAGATTTGCAGCAAGGGCTGGTCGCGAGCGACGCCCGGCGACGCAATCCCCTCCACTTTTTGCTGGACCGTACTGTTTACCAACATCCCCTCCCCCGTTCGGGATGCGCAGGACCGAAACGCGCAGGCGATACTGGCATAAAACGGCTCGCGCCTGCAAAGCCGTGCCGCACCGATTTTCAGTTGCGCTGCAATGCAACGTCGCGAGTCGCGCGATCGACATTGACCTCGGCGCGCGACGTCGCCAACATTCGCTTGCCCGCATGGTCGCGTTCGGCATCGATCGATTCGCCGGCGGCACAAAAGAACAAAATAAAGAGACCGCAGACGGCCACGCCGCAAGGACCCACGATGGAACCCGATCACTACCGATTCTGGCCGCCCGGCCTGCCGCACGACATGCCGATGCCGCAGACCAGCCTGTACGCCAACCTGGAAGCCACGGCGAAACGCTTTCCCGCCAAGGCCGCGGTGATCTATTACGGCACGTCGCTCACTTATGGGGCATTCAAACGGGACGTCGACGCGCTTGCCGGCTTCCTGCAGCAACGCGCCGGCGTCAAGCGCGGCGACCGCGTGCTGCTGTTCATGCAGAACAGCCCTCAGTTCATCGTGGCGTTCTACGCCATCCTGCGTGCCGATGCGATGGTCGTGCCGGTCAATCCGATGAACCTCACGGAGGAGTTGCGGCATTTCGTCGAAGACGGCGATATCACCGTGGCGATCACGGGCCAGGAATTGTTCGCGCAGGTGCGCCCACTCTCCGGCACCGAACTGAAGCATGTAGTGGTCGCGGCTTATTCGGATTATTGCAGCGCGCCAACCGATCTGAAAATTCCCGACGCCGTGGCGGCCCCGCGCGAGCCGCTGCGGGGTAAAGGCGTGACGCTGTGGCATGACGCGCTGGCCGAAGGTCTGCAGCCGGCCCCGCACCTGGCCGGCCCGGACGACCTCTGCGTGATGCCCTATACCTCCGGCACGACCGGCAAACCCAAGGGCTGCATTCACACGCACCGCACGGTCATGAGCACCACCGTGGCCGGCGGCGCCTGGGTGGAAATGGCACCAGACCACGTGATACTCGGCTCCATGCCGATGTTCCACGTGACCGGCATGCAGTGCAGCATGAACCAGCCGATCTATTTCGGCTCGACGATCGTGCTGATGACGCGCTGGGATCGCGACACGGCTGGCGAGCTGATCCAGCGTTACAAGGTGAATGGGTGGACCAACATCTCCACCATGGCCATCGACTTCCTGTCGAATCCGAACCTCAGCCGCTACGACATTTCCAGCATGCAACACATCGGCGGCGGCGGCGCGGCCATGCCCGAAGCCGTCGCGCAGCGCCTGCTCGATCTGACGGGGCTGACCTACATCGAAGGCTATGGGCTTTCCGAAACCATCGCCCCAACGCACATCAATCCGCCGCAGCGCGCGAAAAAGCAGTGCCTGGGCATTCCGATTTGTTCGACCCTGTCGCTGGTGATCAACCCCGATACGCTGGCCGTGCTCGGCCCCCGCGAAACCGGCGAGATTGTCTCGCACGGCCCGCAGGTATTTCTCGGCTACTGGAAAAAACCCGAAGCGACCGCGGCGACATTCATCGACATCGGCGGCGTGTCGTATTTCCGTACGGGCGATCTCGGTTATCGCGACGAGGACGGCTACTTCTTCATCGTCGACCGCCTCAAACGCATGATCAATGCGTCCGGCTACAAGGTGTGGCCCGCGGAAGTCGAAGCCATGCTCTACGATCACGAAGCCGTGAGGGAAGCCTGCATCATCGGCACCCTGGATGCGCGCCGCGGCGAGACCGTCAAGGCGGTCGTGGTGCTGAAGGACGCCAGCCGCGGGCGCGTCGCGGCCGACGACATCATCGAGTGGGCGCGCGGGAAAATGGCCGCTTACAAAGTGCCGCGTGTAGTCGAATTCGTCGACACGCTGCCGAAGTCGGCCACCGGCAAGGTACAGTGGCGGTTGTTGCAGGAAACCGAGAACCGGAAGTTCTCGGAACCCGCCGCCAACAATACGAAAACCTGAACGCCACGATGGAACCCAAGCACTTCGCGCACTGGCCCAAGCACCTTCCCCGGCATCTCACCGTCCCCGCCACGACGCTGCACTACAACCTGGAAGTTAGCGCCCGGCGCTTTCCCGATAAAGCGGCGACGATTTTCTACGACAGCAAGTTGTCGTACGCGGAACTGTTCCGTCAGGTCGACCTCATGGCCGGCTTCCTGCAGAACCGCTGCGGCGTGCGCAAAGGCGACCGCGTGATCCTGCAGATGCAGAACTCCCCGCAGTTCATCATCGCGTACTACGCCATCCTGCGCGCCGACGCGGCCGTGCTGCCGGTCAGCCCGATGCATGTGACCGACGAACTCGTGCACTATTTCGAGGATGCCGGCGCCTCGACGGTGTTCGTGGCGCAGGATCTGTATGCGCAGGTGAAGCCGCTGCTGGGCAAGCAGGCCAAGCATGCGATCGTCGCGACTTATTCAGACTACATCAAGGAAGAGACGGCACTCGAGATCCCCGATTTCTTGAAGGCGCCGCAGAAGGTCATCAACGATCCGGGCGCCGTGTCGTGGGTCGATGCGATGGCCGCCGACTACAAGCCGCTGCAGGCCGCGGCACAGGCCGACGATCTTGCCGCAATCCTGTACACCTCCGGCACCACCGGCAAGTCGAAGGGCTGCATGCACACGCACCGCACGATCATGACCACGCTCGTGGGTGGCGCCGTGTGGGAAGGGTTTACGGTTGACTCTGTGGCGCTGGCGACCGCGCCGTTCTTCCATGTGACCGGCATGCAGCACAGCATGAACGCTTCGATCTACACCGGCGCGACCATCGCCATCCTGCCGCGCTGGAACGCCGACGTCGCCGGCTACATGATTGCGCGCTACGGCTGCACGCACTGGGCCAACGTGCCGACCATGGTGGTGGATTTGCTGGCGCATCCAGCGACGGCAGATCGTGACCTGTCGTCGCTGACGAATATTTTCGGGGGCGGCGCATCGATGCCGGAAGCCGTCGCGCAAAAGCTCTTCGAATTGTGCGGCATCAACTACATGGAAGCCTACGGGATGACCGAGACCATCTCGCAAACGCATATGAACCCCGCGCACAAGGCGCGCAAGCAATGCCTGGGCTTCCCGACGTTCGACACGGAATCGCTGGTGATCGACCCGGAGACGCTGCAACCGCTCGGGCCGAACCAGCAGGGCGAGATCGTCGTGCACGGGCCGCAGGTAATGCAGGGTTACTGGCAAAGGCCGGACGCCAACGCAGAGGTATTCATCGAAATCGACGGCAAGCGCTTCATGCGCACCGGCGACCTCGGCCGCTACGACGCGGACGGCTATTACTATATTGCCGACCGGCTGAAGCGCATGATCAACGCGTCCGGGTACAAGGTCTGGCCCGCGGAAGTCGAAGCCACGTTATACAAGCATCCCGACATCCGGGAAGTTACGGTGATATCCGCGCCCGATGCGCGCCGCGGCGAAACGGTCAAGGCGGTCGTCGTGCTCAAGGACGAGCGCATGGGCCAAGTGTCGGCGGAAAGCATCATGGAATGGTCGCGCGGGCACATGGCGGCGTACAAGGTGCCGCGCCTCGTGCAATTCGCCGAAACCCTGCCCCGCTCGGCAAGCGGGAAGATCCAGTGGCGTGCGCTGCAGGAACTGGAGTGGGAAGGCGTCGAACGACGCTGAACGACGTCAGATTCAGGCCAGATACACCGGGTCGCCAACCTTGACTGTGGTCGATCCGGATATCAGGCCGTAAACGCCGACGTTCTGATCAGCCTCCTTGACGACGGTGCGCAAAACAGATTTGTCGAAGGCAAATTCCGGCTGCGCCCGGGTAATGGCCCCGCAGCGCGGCGTGGCACCGGCACATTCCACTGCCGCGTTGCCGAATACCAGCTTTTTGCCCACCCATTCCTGCTCGACAAAACCCTGCTGGCCGCCATTTGTCTCGATCAGGAAATTGGGACGGAAGCGCCGACGATCCCAGTCCGCGCGTTGATTCAGGCCCTTCAAATGCGCGAGCGTGGCCGTCGTCACAATGTGCAATGGGGTGACCAGGAAAAACGTTCCCGGCATGGATACAAAAGTGGCCAGCGACGGCGGAGCCTTGCTGAAATCGGGCAGCGGTTCGCCGGCCTCGCGCTCGAATGTGGCCTTGAGCTCATCCAGCCAGGTGTGATCGTCCAGCCTGTGGCGCCGATAAAAATCGAGATCGGATTCCGCCCGCAAGGCTTCCAGTGTCGACGCGTGCCCGGTCAGCGTCGTCAGCCGGGCATGGATGTCGGCATTGTCGCTGCCCACAACCGCACCATCGGGGAACGAGACATCCACCTGCCCATCTGCATCGCGGGAACGTGCGCTACACAGCAATAGCTCGGGTCGGAATTTGCAGCTCTGGATTTCCTTGCGCGCCTGATCCCGTAATGCCCAGGTCCGATCCCCCTTGAGGCCCTTCTCCCCGAGCGCGCACCATTCGAGACTCTCGCCCGCCATCCCTTTGACGGGGTAGCGCCATATTTCCCTGACCTTGCCGACTACCTGCATCCTCCCCCTCCTGAATCCTGGATTTCATTGTGCGAATCGCCATCGATGCACTGTGCTGGCCCTGTCCCGGAACGTCAACCCGACCGCACGTTCACGGGACAAATACGCTTCTGCTATCCTCAACGATCGATTTTCCTCGCAGGCGAAACGTGAATTCTCCCGGCACGCACGACAGCTCACTGGAATCCGATTTGCTTGCGACGGTCGCCGATCGACAGCGCGAGCTCGTCGAGTTGACCGCCACCCTGGTGCGCTTTCCATCGTTGAATGGCAATGAAGCCGGCGCACAGGATTTTCTGGAAGGCATGTTCCGCGGCATGGGGCTTGCCACCCAGCGCTTCGAGGTGCGCGATGCCGACCTGAAAGATTTGCCGGGTTACTCCCCGTCGGTCGGCCAATGGCCGCGCCACGACAACGTCGTCGGCACCCATCGTCCGCGTGAAAGCACCGGCCGCTCGCTAATCCTGAACGGCCACATCGACGTCGTGCCGATCGGCGCGGAAGAACTCTGGTCGCGCCCGCCCTTCGATCCGATCGAGCGCGATGGGCGCCTTTACGGACGCGGTGCCGGCGACATGAAAGCCGGCATCGCGGCCTACATCACTGCGTTCCGCGCGTTGCGCTCGCTCGGCCTGCAGCCCGCCGCGCCGGTATTCCTGCAGTCCGTCGTGGAGGAGGAGTGCACCGGCAACGGCGCCCTCGCCTGCCTGCACCACGGCTTCAAGGCCGATGCGGCAATCATTCCGGAGCCCTTCAACCATAGCATCCTCAGCGCGCAGGTCGGCGTCATGTGGCTGTCCGTCGAGGTCTTCGGTAAACCCGCGCACGTCCTCAATGCGTCGCAAGGCATCAGCGCCATCGAAGCGGCGTTCGCACTGTGGCGCGGACTGCAGACATTGGAGTGCGAATGGAATGAAGCGGGCAACCGCCACCCCGCCTTCGCCCACCTCGATCATCCGATACGCTTCAACCTCGGCACCATCGACGGCGGCGAATGGGCGTCATCCGTGCCAACGCGCTGTGTCATGGGATTGCGCTGCGGTTTCTATCCCGGCGTTCCGGCGGCGCAGGCGCGCGCCGCGATCGAAGCGCGGCTCGCACACACGCTGAAACGCGATCCGGCGCTCGCCGGCATTTCGCATCGCGTGCGCTATGCCGGATTCCAGGCCGAAGGCTTCGTGCTCGACGGCGCAGCGCCATTGGTGCGGGAACTGTCCGCCGCGCACGCGCAGGTGCTGGGCAACGACGCCGAGGCGTTTGCCAGTTCCGCCACGACCGATGCGCGCGTGTTCAATCTTTACGGCAACATTCCGGCGACGTGCTATGGCCCGGAAGCGCAAAACATCCACGGCATCGATGAATCGGTGTCGATCGAAAGCACCGTACGCACGGCGCAGGTGCTGGCTTTGTTCATGGCGCGCTGGTGCGGCGTGGAAAAAGCGCGGTGAAGCTGGCCCTGGCGACGATCGCCCTCGTCGCCCTGGCTGTATTGTCCGGCTGCTCGAGTGCGCCCGACCTGCCCGGGCCGACGACGGTGCGCGCGAGCAACGACACCGCTGCCAAGGCCGTCGTTTACGCTAAAGAAATGCTCGGCAGACCCTATCGCAATGCCGGCGATTCGCCGGAAGGCTTCGATTGCAGCGGCCTGGTCAAATACAGCTATGCGCGCGCCGGCATCGCCATGCCGCGCGATACCCAATCGCAGCGCCGCACGTCGATGCTGATCTCGATGCACGGATGGCGCGAGGGCGACCTGCTGTTCTTCGACCAGGACGGCAAAAAAACCTCGCACGTCGGCCTGTATCTCGGCAAGGGACGATTCATCCACGCGCCCTCGACGGGCGGCAAGGTCCGCATCGACAGCGTCGATGCGGAGTTCTGGAAAAAACATTTCGTCGAGGCGCGAAGAGTCTAGATTTGTTCGATTAAAACTTAGATCTCATCACGAAGACACGAAGACACGAAGAACACGAAGAAACACGAAGATAGGCGAACAGGCGTTTCCGAGTTTGATGGATGGATGCCATGGCTATGTTCACCCA
>JBDTTE010000093.1:0-12303 GCA_039930785.1 Betaproteobacteria bacterium
CCTACTTCAACGACTCCCAGCGCCAGGCCACCAAGGACGCCGGCCGCATCGCCGGACTCGAGGTCAAGCGCATCATCAATGAACCGACGGCTGCAGCACTCGCCTTCGGCATGGACAAAAAAGAAGGCGACCGCAAAATTGCGGTCTACGACCTCGGCGGCGGCACGTTCGACGTCTCCATCATCGAAATCGCGGAAGTCGACAAGGAACACCAGTTCGAAGTGTTGTCCACGAACGGCGATACCTTCCTGGGCGGCGAGGATTTCGACCAGCGCCTGATGGATTATCTGGCTGACGAATTCAAGAAGGACCAGGGCATCGACCTGCGCAAGGACGTGCTGGCGCTGCAACGCCTGAAGGAAGCGGCCGAGAAAGCGAAGATCGAATTGTCCTCGACCCAGCAGACCGAAGTGAACCTGCCCTACATCACGGCGGACGCGTCCGGGCCAAAGCACCTGGCGATCAAGATCACGCGCGCCAAGTTCGAAAGCCTGGTCGAGGAACTGATCCAGAAGACCGTCGAACCCTGCCGCACCGCCATCAAGGATGCCGGCGTGAAGCTCGACGACATCTCGGACGTCATCCTGGTCGGTGGCATGACGCGCATGCCCAAGGTGCAGGACAAGGTCAAGGAGATCTTCGGCAAGGAACCGCGCAAGGACGTCAATCCCGATGAAGCGGTCGCGGTCGGCGCAGCGATTCAGGCCGGCGTGCTGCAAGGCGAAGTCAAGGACGTGCTGTTGCTCGACGTGACGCCGCTGTCGCTCGGCATCGAAACCCTCGGCAGCGTCATGACCAAGCTGATCCAGAAGAACACGACAGTGCCGACCAAGGCACAGCAGGTGTTTTCAACGGCCGACGACAACCAGACTGCGGTGACGATCCACGTCCTGCAGGGCGAGCGCGAGATGGCGTCGGGCAACAAGAGCCTTGGCCAGTTCAACCTCGCCGACATTCCGCCGTCGCCGCGCGGCCTGCCGCAGATCGAAGTCACGTTCGACATCGATGCGAACGGCATCCTGCATGTTTCGGCGAAGGACAAGGCCACCGGCAAGGAAAACAAGATCAAGATTCAGGCGAATTCCGGTCTCAAGGAAGACGAAATCAAGCGCATGGTGCAGGACGCCGAGGAACATGCGGAGGACGACCGCAAGGCGCGCGAGCTGGTTGACGCACGCAACCAGGCTGATACGCTGATTCACGCGGTGAAGAAATCGCTTGCCGAGCACGGCGACAAGATCGACGCGGACGAAAAAGCGAAGATCGAAGGCGCGATCAAGGACGCGGAGGAAGCCATCAAGGGTTCCGACAAGGAAGCAATCGAGGCAAAAAGCAAGGCGCTCGGCGAGGCATCGCACAAGCTGGCCGAGAAAATGTACGCGCAGCAGCCTGGCGCGGACGGCGCGGCGCCGCAGGCGGAAGCCGGTGGCGCCAAGGCTGACGACAGCAATGTGGTGGATGCCGAGTTCGAAGAAGTGAAAGACAAGAAATCCGCCTGACGCCACGGCGAATGCAACGATGCATAGGGTGAGCCGGCACACCGGCTCACCCTTGTGTCGTCATTAGGGCGCAGATTTCGTCAATCGACTACGGGGAAGGCGATCATTCGGGGACCCTTCCGGCAATGAAACCAGGCAAAAGCAAGGCATCGACTTTGCAGCGGAAGAACTAAATGTCTAAACGCGACTACTACGAAGTGCTGGGCGTGAATCGCGATGCCTCGGAAGAGGACATCAAGAAGGCCTACCGCAAGCTGGCGATGAAACACCATCCGGATCGCAACCCGGACAATCCCAAATCGGAAGAGCTGTTCAAGGAAGCCAAGGAAGCCTACGAAATCCTGTGTGACGCGGCGAAACGCGCCGCGTACGACCAGTATGGGCACGCCGGCGTGGATTCGAACGCGGCCGGCGCGGCCGGCTTCGGCGGATTTGCCGATGCATTCGGCGACATTTTTGGCGACATCTTCGGCGGCGGCGGACGCGGACGCTCGAACGTCTATCGTGGCGCCGACCTGCGCTACAACCTCGAGATCTCGCTGGAAGAAGCCGCGCGCGGCACCGAGACGCGCATTCGCATCCCGACCATGGAGGAATGCGAAACCTGCAAGGGTTCTGGCGCAAAGCCCGGCAGCCAGCCGATCACCTGCCCGACCTGCAACGGCCAGGGGCAGGTGCGCATGACGCAGGGGTTTTTCTCGATCCAGCAGACCTGCCCGAAATGTCATGGCGGCGGCAAGGTGGTACAGAATCCCTGCCCGACCTGTAGCGGTGCGGGCCGCCTGAAGAAACAGAAAACGCTATCGGTGAAAATTCCGCCCGGCGTGGACGAAGGCGATCGCATCCGCCTTTCGGGCGAAGGCGAAGCCGGCGTCAACGGCGGTCCGCCGGGCGACCTGTATGTCGTCATGCACATCCGGGCGCATGATGTTTTCTCGCGCGAGGGCAACGACCTGCATTGCGAAATGCCGGTGAGCTTCACCAAGGCCGCGCTCGGCGGCGAGATCGAGATTCCCACCCTCGACGGCTACGCCAAGATCAAGATTCCCTCGGAAACGCAATCGGGGAAAGTGTTTCGCCTGCGTGGCAAGGGCATCAAGGGTGTACGCAGCCAGACGATGGGTGACCTGCTTTGTCACGTCGTCGTCGAGACACCGGTCAACCTCACGTCGCGGCAAAAGGAATTGCTGCACGAACTCGAGCAGATTAACGACAAGGACGCCGGCGCCCACAACCCGCGCGCGAAAGGCTGGATGGACAGGGTGAAGGAATTTTTCGAGCCCTGACGATCTGGGCGTGGATGCAAATATAAATATAAAGGGACCGCGCGCGGTCCCTTTATTATTTCCCGCTGCGTGCGCGCCTTGCTTCAGGTGCGCCGCCAGGTTGTACCAGCGGGACTGTCTTCCAGAACAAGACCGGCGGCCAGCAGCTCATTGCGGATGCGGTCCGATTCGGCAAAGTTCTTCGCCTTCTTCGCGGCTGACCGGTCCGCGATCGACTGCTCAATCCTGCCAACGGTCCAGCCTTCGGGCAAATCGCCGCGCAGAAAGTCGTCGGGATCACGCTTCAGCAAACCCAGCAATCCACCAAGCGCCTTGAGCAATCCCGCCGCTTTCTGCGACTTTTCACGATTCACCTCGCCCGCGAGGTCGAACAGCACCGCGACCGCTTCGGGTGTGTTGAAATCATCGTTCATCGCGTCGCGAAAACGTGCAGCGTGCGGATCGTTCCAGTCAATCGTCATCGTGGCGACAGGCACCGCTTTCAATGCGGTATACAACCGCGACAACGCACTCTTCGCGTCATCCAGGTGCTGGTCGGAATAATTCAACGGGCTGCGATACTGCGCGCGCACGATGAAGAATCGGACGACTTCTGCGTCGTACCGCTGCAGCACTTCGCGCACGGTAAAAAAGTTGCCGAGCGACTTGGACATCTTCTCGTCGTCGACGCGCACGAAGCCGTTGTGCATCCAGTAGTTCACGAACACATGGCCGTGGGCGCCTTCGGATTGGGCGATTTCGTTCTCGTGATGGGGAAATTGCAAGTCCTGTCCGCCGCCGTGGATGTCGAAATGCTGGCCCAGGAAGCGCTCGCTCATGGCCGAGCATTCGATATGCCACCCGGGCCGCCCCTTTCCCCATGGAGAATCCCACGCGGGTTCGCCTGGCTTGGCGGATTTCCACAGCACGAAGTCGAGCGGATCGCGCTTGTCCGGGTCCACCTCGACGCGTTCGCCGGCCTGCAGCTCGTCGAGCGATTTGCCGGACAGTTTTCCGTAACCGGGAAACGCGCGCACGGCATAGTAGACGTCGCCGTTTCTGGCCTGATAAGCGAGGCCCTTTGTCACGAGTTCGCCGATCAAGTCGAGCATGCCGGGGACGTTATCAGTGGCACGCGGTTCGATATCGGGTTTACCCACCCCCAGGGCCGCGGCGTCTTCGTCCATGGCACGGATGAAGCGACTGGTTAGCGCATCGATCGGTTCGTGGTTCTCGGCGGCACGCCGGATGATTTTGTCGTCGATGTCGGTAATGTTGCGCACGTACGTCACGGCATAGCCGGTAGACTTCAGCCAGCGCGCAACGACATCGAAAACCACCATGACGCGCGCATGGCCCAGGTGGCAGAAGTCGTACACGGTCATGCCGCAGACGTACATGCCGGCCCGGCCTGGCGAGATCGGTTTGAACGCCTCTTTTGCGCGCGTCAGCGAGTTGTATATTTTCAGCATGCGTTGGTTCGGACTTGCGGGAAGCGAAACGTGGGTTTTTCTGCCGGTTCGGGTTATTTTCAGATTGTGGACAGCAGCGGGCTGCTGGTAGAATCTGCCATTAATTACAATAACCTACCGTTTTTTATTGAGGTGAAGTTTAGCACATGACCCGAATCCCCCTTCTGGCCCTTGGCGCTACGCTGCTGCTTGTACTGCAAATTCCCGCGGGATTTGCCGCCAACAGCTATGAAGAGGCCAGCAAATCGTTCAAGCAGGGCAACTTCGCCGAGGCGCTGGAAAAAGTCGAGACGGTCATCACCGCCAACCCGCGCGACGCACGGGCGCGCTTCCTGAAGGGGCTGATCCTCACCGAGCAGGGCAAGCCGGCCGACGCGATCAAGGAATTTACGTCGCTGACCGAGGATTACCCGGAACTGCCGGAACCCTACAACAACCTGGCCGTCCTGTACGCCTCGCAGGGCCAATACGATAAGGCACGCAAGGCGCTGGAGATGGCGATCCGCACCCATCCGAGCTATGCGATTGCGCACGAAAACCTCGGTGACGTGTACGCGAAGATGGCCAGTGAGGCCTATGACAAGGCCTTGCAACTGGATCGTGGGAATGCGGCCGCCCAGACCAAGCTGGCAATGATCAAGGACCTGTTCTCCGGAAGCGTTGTACCGGGCCGGGCCTCGCCGGATACCCCTGACACGACGCCGCCCGTGGTCGCCAGCATCACGAACGAGAAACCTGCCGCTGCGGCGAAAGCCGCAGCAGTACCCGCCCCGACGGCCGTGCCCCTCAATAAGGGCGATGTGGAGGGCGCGCTCGCCGCAGTCAACGGTTGGGCGAAGGCCTGGTCGAGCAAGAATCCCGACGGCTACCTGGCGTTTTACGCGCCGTCCTTCCAGGTGCCGGGCGGCGAGCCGCGTTCCAGTTGGGAGACCATGCGACGCGATCGCATCGTCAGGCCGAAAAAGATCGATGTCACGATCAGCTCGCCTAAAGTGACCTTCGACTCCGCCGGTCGCGCAATCGTGAAATTCCGCCAGGGTTACAAATCCGACACGCTGGATACCGCCGGAGCCAAGACCCTTGTCCTGCAAAAGAACAATAACCACTGGCAGATCGTCCAGGAAAGAATGAACTAGTGAACGGATCTTCCCGCCGCGGGCAAGCAGGTTCGCGCCAGATGCTGGCGCAGGCCGTGGTCGCCATCGCAGCGGCCGCCGCCACTGCGTCCTACGCGCTGGCGATAGGCGTGGCGCCGGCGCCGATATCGCGCCACGTCACGGCACCGGAAGCCATGCTCGTGCGTGCGCTGCTCGACATTCGTGACAGCAAATTCTCCTCGGCATTCGATCACATCGACAGCCTGCTCGTGTCGAATCCGAATTTCCGGCTGGCGCAACTGGTCAAGGGCGATCTGCTGATGGCCCGCACACGGCCGATCGATTCCATCGGCAACGCCGCAGGAGGCACCGCCGAGCAGGTCGCGGGCCTGCGTGATGAAGCCCGGATCCGCATGGTGCGCTCGCAGATCGAGCCGTCGTCCGATCTCGTTCCGCGGTACCTGCTGCAAATGCCGGCCAAGGAAAAGCTCGCGCTCGTGCTCGATTCGACGAAATCGACGCTGTTCGTTTTCGAGAATACCGGCAAGACCCCGCATTACGTGGCCGACTACTACGTCACCATCGGCAAGAACGGCCTGGAAAAATTTCGCGAAGGCGACAAGAGGACGCCGGTCGGCGTCTACCACGTCGTCAGCCAGTTGCCGCAGGCCCGCCTCACGGAGTTCTACGGTAGCGGCGCGTACCCGATTAGCTACCCGAACGAATGGGACCAGATGCGCGGCCGCGACGGCCACGGCATCTGGTTGCATGGCACACCGCGCAACACCTACAGCCGGCCCCCGCGTGCGAGCGACGGGTGCATCGTGCTGACGAACCAGGATCTGGAGACGCTGGCGGCAAAGCTGCAGATCGGAACGACGCCGATCGTCATCACCGATTCGATCGATTGGGCGAAGCGCGACGATATGGAAGCCTTGCGGGCCGACCTGGCCGCATCGGTCGAAGCCTGGCGGCACGATTGGGAAAGCAGGAATACCGACGCCTACCTCGCGCACTACGCACGCACCTTCAAATCCGGCGGCATGAACCTCGCACAATGGTCGGCGCAGAAACGCCAGGTCAACGCGGGCAAGAGCTGGATCAAAGTGAAAGTCGCCGACGTGTCACTGCTGCTCTATCCCGGCAAGGAAGACGTGGCGGTCGCGACTTTCGAGCAGGACTACGATAGCAACAACCTGTCCAATCGCATGATGAAGCGCCAGTACTGGATGCGTGAAAACAACCGCTGGCGCATCGTCTACGAAGGGGCCGCGTAACAGCAGATCCGGCTGCACCGCGCGTCCTCAACGACGAACGGCGAACAGCGAGAACGTCACGGCAAACCGCAGTTTATTCAAACCAGCATAGAAGGACGGGCATGAGGAAATTATTGGGCGTCGTTTGCGCCATGCTTTTATTGAGCGGCACTGCCCTGGCAGCCAATCCGCAAGTCGTAATCAAAACCAGTCTCGGCGTTGTTACGATCGAACTCTATCCGGACAAGGCGCCGAAGACGGTCGAGAATTTTCTGGAGTACGTCAAGAGCGGCTATTACAACGATTCCATTTTCCATCGCGTCATTCCGGGCTTCATGATCCAGGGCGGCGGATTCGGTAAAGCCATGGAAAAGAAAACAACGCGCGAAGCCATCCTGCTGGAGGCGAACAACGGCCTCAAGAATGAGATCGGAACCATCGCGATGGCGCGTACGTCCAGCCCGAATTCGGCCACGTCGCAATTCTTCATCAACGTGGCCGACAACGATGCCCTGAACTATCGGCCCGGCATGCCCGGCTATGCGGTATTCGGAAAAGTCGTGAAGGGCATGGAAGTAGTCGAAAAAATCGCGCATGTTCCCACGGGCGCCGGTGGGCCCTTTCCCCAGGACGTGCCGCAAAAACAAGTGGTCATGGAAGACGTGAAGCTGCTGGAGGCAAAATGAGCAAAGTAAGGATGAGCACGACAATGGGCGATTTCGTGATCGAAGTCGACGAGGCTAAGGCACCGGTCACCGCGGAGAACTTCCTGCAGTACGTGCGCGACGGGTTTTACGACGGGACGATCTTTCACCGGGTCATATCCAACTTCATGGTCCAGGGTGGCGGGTTCGGCGCCGACATGAAGCAGAAGCCGACGCGCGACGCAGTCGAGAACGAGGCGGCGAACGGGCTCAAGAATGAGGTCTATACGGTCGCGATGGCACGCACTTCGGACCCGCATTCGGCTACCGCGCAGTTTTTCGTCAACGTCGCCAACAATACGTTCCTGAACTTCCGATCGGCCAACGCCGACGGTTTCGGCTATTGCGTGTTCGGGACGGTGGTCGAAGGTCGCGATGTCGTGGACAAGATCAAGGCGGTGCAGACCGGCACGCGCGGCTTCCACCAGGATGTGCCAAAGGAAGATGTGGTGATCACGAAGGCGGAACTCGTCTGACGTTCGCGTCGGGCTGCGTATCCCGATGCCTCACACGCTGTTCATTTCCGACCTGCACCTGGCCGCCGATACGCCGGAAGCCAACGAGACGTTGCTGAAGTTCCTCCGCGAAACGGCCCCCTCCGCGGATTCGTTATACGTGCTGGGTGACTTGTTCGAGTACTGGGTCGGCGACGACATGCTGACCCAACCGTTCGAGCGCAAAATCGCCGCCGCTTTCCGTACGCTCGTGGATTCGGGCGTCCCGGTCTACTTCATGCACGGCAATCGCGACTTTCTGATCGGTCGGCGTTTCGCCCGCGCGAGCGGCATGAAAATTCTCCGCGATCCGACGCTGATCGATCTCTACGGATCCCCGACTTTGCTCATGCACGGCGATACGCTTTGCACGGACGATGTCGATTATCTGAAGTGGCGCAAGAAGGCACGCAATCCGATCGCCCAGTGGCTATTCCTCGCCAAACCGTTCGCGAAGCGTCTGGACGTCGCGCGCGAGATGCGGCGCAAGAGCGAGCAGTCCAAAAAGGGCAAGTCCATGACCATCATGGATGTGGCGCCCAGGGCCGTCGAAGACGTGCTGCGCAAGCATGCGTATCCGCGGTTGATCCACGGGCACACGCATCGCCCGGCGCGCCACGAGCATGACCTGGACGGCCGCAATTGCGAACGTTGGGTGCTGGCGGACTGGTATGAGCATGGCGCTTACCTGTCGTGCGATGCCACCGGCTGCACGCCGCGACCTTTGAACTGATCCGCCGCGATCGACGCAGCCCGCCGATCAGACCTTCGACAGTCCCCGCGCCAGGTCTGATTGCAGATCGGTAACGGCTTCTAGGCCGACCGCAACACGCAGCAATCCCTCCCCGATTCCGGCGGCCTGACGTACCTGCGGCGCAACGCGTCCGTGCGTGGTGCTGGCAGGATGCGTAATCGTCGTCTTCGTGTCGCCCAGATTCGCCGTGATGGAGATCAACTGCGTGGAATCGACAACGCGCCAAGCCGCCTCCCGCCCGCCTTTCACATCGAAGGAAACGATGCCTCCGCCGGTCTTCTGTTGGCGAAGAGCAAGTGCGTGCTGGGCATGCGAGGGCAACCCGGGATAGTAGACGCGCTCGACTTTGGGATGCCGTTCGAGCCACTGCGCCATCTCGAGCGCAGACTGGGAATGCGCGCGCATGCGCAGGCTCAGCGTCTCCAAACCCTTATGGATCACCCATGCGTTGAACGGCGACAGCGTCGGCCCGGCGCTGCGCAGGAAACCGATCATCTTGTCGAGGATGACTTCGCGTTTTCCAAGCACCGCGCCGCCCAGTACCCGGCCCTGGCCATCGAGATATTTCGTGGCCGAATGGATCACGATGTCCGCGCCCAGATCGAGGGGACGTTGAAGCGCGGGCGTACAAAAACAATTGTCCACGGCCAGCAGCGCGCCGTGGCGATGCGCAATCTCCGCAATAACCGCGATGTCCGCAATCTCCGTCAGCGGATTGGACGGCGTTTCCAGGAACAGCAGCTTCGTATCCGGACGTATCGCTTTCTCCCAGGCAGCGGGATCCGTCGCGTCGACGAACGTGGTTTCAATGCCGAAGCGTGGCAGCAACCCGCCGAACAGCTGCACGGTGGCGCCGAAGATACTGCGCGACGCGACGATGTGCATGCCCGAATTCAGCAGCGCCATCACGCAGCCCAGTATTGCGGACATGCCCGACGCGGTAGCCACGCAGCATTCCGCG
This sequence comes from Betaproteobacteria bacterium, assembly GCA_039930785.1. GTDB lineage: Bacteria > Pseudomonadota > Gammaproteobacteria > Burkholderiales > JACQAP01 > JACQAP01. The sequence continues at coordinate 9,503 of JBDTTE010000093.1, forward strand.
CCTTCGAGGGCCGCCAGGCGTTCCTGCAAGCCTGCAACGGTTGGGTTGGTGTAACGCGAATACACCATCCCCGGGTCTTCGCCGGAGAAGCGTGCCGCCGCTTCGGCGGCGTTCTTGAACACGAAGCTCGACGTGAGATACATCGCTTCGGAATGCTCGTTGAACTGGCTTCGGTGTATGCCTGCGCGGACCGCCAGGGTGTCCGGTTCGAGTTCGTCCCAACGCATGATCGGTTCCCGTTCTTCCTCTTGGCCGGACCAAATGCCGGCGCAATAAAAAACCCGCTTGCGATTGCCAAGCGGGTTTCGGGGCTCCGAAACGCTTTAGCAGTATTTATCATGCGCCCGCAAGCTGTCTCAAATCGGCGCGAAGTGCGTACGCTACGCCCGGCCTATTCGACTGTCAAATCGCCGGCCGGCGCTTACTGCGGTGGTCGAAATCGTTTACCGGTGTTATTCGGCCGTGGCCAGGTTCAGGTCCAGCTGCGTCGCGTTGTTGTCAGCGCCGTTCAGGCTTCCATCGTTGCGCTGCGCTTCGACGCCCGCCAGGTATTCCGGTGTGATGTCGCCGGTCACGTACACGCCGTTGAAGCACGAAGTCTCGAAAGCCGGCACCGCGGGATTGACCGACTGCACGTCCTTCACCAGCGCGTCGAGATCCTGGTAGATCAGGCAATCGGTACCGATTTCGCGCGCGATTTCGTCATCGGTGCGTCCCGTGGCGATCAATTCACTCGACGTCGGCATGTCGATGCCGTAGACGTTCGGATAACGTACCGGCGGCGCCGCGGAGGCGAAATAAACCTTGCGGGCGCCGGCGTCGCGAGCCATCTGCACGATTTCACGACTCGTGGTTCCGCGCACGATGGAGTCATCGACCAGCAACACGTTCTTGCCCTTGAACTCCATGCCGATCGCGTTGAGCTTGTGGCGCACGGATTTCTTGCGCACTTCCTGTCCCGGCATGATGAACGTGCGGCCGATGTAGCGGTTCTTGATGAAGCCTTCGCGATAAGGCTTGCCCAGCAGTTCGGCGACTTCCATGGCCGACGGGCGGCTGGAATCCGGGATCGGGATGACGACATCGATGTCGAGGTCGCTGTGATCGCGTTTTATTTTCTCGGCGAGGCTGGTGCCCATGCGCATGCGCGTTTCGTAGACGGAAATGCCGTCGATCACGGAATCGGGGCGCGCGAGGTAGACGAACTCGAAGATGCAGGGATTGAGCCGCGGATTGTCAGCGCACTGGCGGCTGTAGAAGTTGCCGTCGAAGTCGATGAAGATCGCTTCGCCGGGGGCGACATCGCGCAACCGTTCGAACCCGAGCGTGTCGAGCGCAACACTTTCGGACGCGATCATGTATTCCGGACCCTTCGCTGTCTTCGCCATGCCCACTACGAGCGGGCGGATGCCGAAGGGATCGCGAAACGCGATCAGGCCGCAACCGGCGATCATCGCCACCACGGCATAGGCGCCACGGCAGCGGCGGTGCACGCCGGAGACCGCACGGAAGATGGTTGCCGGATCGAGCTGATGGCCCTTCGCCGCTTCCTGCAACTCGTGCGCAAGCACATTGAGCAGGACTTCCGAGTCGGAATTCGTGTTCACATGGCGCAGGTCCTGGCGGAACATTTCGCGCTTGAGTTGCTCCGCATTCGTAAGATTGCCGTTGTGACCGAGGACGATGCCGAAAGGCGAATTGACATAGAGCGGCTGTGCTTCGGCGAAAGAGGTCGCCGAGCCGGCGGTGGGATAACGGCAGTGGGCGATGCCCATGTTGCCGGCAAGCAAGCGCATGTCGCGCGTACGGAATACGTCGCGGACGAAACCGCCGCCCTTGTGCATGTGGAATTTGCTGCCGTCGGCTGTGACGATACCGGCCGCATCCTGGCCCCTGTGCTGCAATACCAGCAGGCCGTCGTACAAGACCTGGTTGACTGGAGTTCTGGCAACTACGCCGAGGATTCCACACATGGCTCTAGACCTCCACGCCCGGTTTTACCGGCCCGGCAGCCGGCAATTCAAGGCGAAAGTATATCATTCGAAGCTCACCCGCCTGCCGATATCGGCGGGCAACCACGGTTTCGCCAGTAGCGCCATTTTCTCCAGCGGACGCGCCAGCAGTGCGTTTCGCCAATAGGCTTCGCGCGGTTCGGACGTCATGCCGCCAAGGAGCACGATGATCACCGCGATCAGCACGCCGCGCAGCAGGCCAAAGGCCGCGCCGAGCGTCCTGTCCGACGCAGTCAGGCCCGCGGCCTTGACCAGGTGCACTACCGCCATGGACACCAGGCTCAACACCAGCAGGGTCACCAGCATGATGGCGATGAAGGCAATGATGGTGCGCAGGCCATGATGGGAAAGCGAAACTGGCAGCCAGTTCGCTACGACGCCGGCGAACGTCCGGGCGAGCCAGAACGCCGCGATCCAGCTCACCAGCGAAAAGACTTCGCGGACAAATCCACGCCAGATGCCGAAGATTGCGGAAATCGCAACGACTGCTATGGCAATGAAGTCAAATGCCGTCATGGCTGGTCGATCTTAGCTCGAACCGGATACGTGGTGATCTGGGGCGAAGAATTCAAGACTGCGCCCGACGTCGTGAGATACCGCTTTTTCAGTCGCGCCGGACGACTGCCGCGTCACCGATGATGAGCTTCATGGACTTCATGCGATCGCGTGCTTTTTCGGCCGATTCGCGCGAGGCGAACGGGCCTACGCGCACACGCGTGCGATCGCCATGGGTATCCTTGATGAGCTCGGTGTAGGCCTTGAACTTGTTGTCCTGCAATTTTCTTTGCA
>JBDTTE010000094.1:0-12150 GCA_039930785.1 Betaproteobacteria bacterium
GCATTGTTGGCGACCGTGATGTTTTCGCCGGACTGGTTCAGCAGCGTGATGCCCGTGCCCGCGGCGTTGACCTGCGCGGTGACGCCGGTCTTGCCCGATTGGTCGTTGAACGCGTTGACTGCAGCGGACAGGCCGTCGGCATTGACCGTCGCGCCGACCGTGAAGGCCAGCGTGACCGCCGTGGTGTTGTTCGACGTGATGTTGAGCGAATAGCTGGCACTGGCGGTCAGCGCAGTCAGGTCGAATTGCGTCTGCGCGGTCGACGACACGCCGGTGTTGGCGGTCTGTGCATTGATCAGCGCTGCGACGGTTTTCGCCGTTGCGCCGGCCGCCGCGGTGACCGTGGCGCTGCCTGCCGAACCGTTGATTATGATGGTGCCGCCGACAACACGGCTGGCTGCGGCTGCGTTGGAGGTGATGGCGTTGGCCGTGCTGCCGGCCGTCAAGTCGCCGAGCGGGCTCGCGGCGGTCGCAGCCAGCGCGCCGATACGGTAGTTGCCGTACTGGTTCGTACGGAAGTTACCCGTCGTCGCCGTGATGGTCTGGTTGGCATTCGCGCCGACCTGGAATGTCGCGGAACCGAAGCTGCCGTCGAGCAGTTTCAGGCCGTTAAATTCGGCGGTTTGCGATACACGGTCGAGTTCGGCCGTGAGCTGCGTCACTTCCGCGTTGATAGCCTGGCGGTCGCTTGCAGAATTCGAGGCGTTGGCCGATTGCACGGCAAGAGTCCGGATACGCTGCAACAGGTCTCCGGAAGTGCCCAATGCACCTTCAGCGGTTTGCGCCAGCGACACACCGTCGTTCGCGTTGCGCTGGGCCTGGTCGAGGCCGTTGATCTGGGAGGTAAACCGCTCCGAGATCGCCAGGCCTGCGGCGTCGTCCTTCGCGCTGTTGATGCGCAGACCGGATGACAGGCGCTGCAGCGACGTTGCCAGGGCGTTTTGCGAAACATTCAGGTTCCGCTGCGCGTTCAGTGAGGCAACGTTTGTATTGATAATTTGGGGCATTGCTTTCTCCTTTACCAAGAATGAGCTGCGTGCGTGGCCGGGGACTCTTGAAAACCCGGCTTCGCCAACGTCGGCTCGCACCGGCCTGGTCTCGGGGACCGGGCTGACACGCAAAACCGCCGTCGCACCTGATATCGGATAGACGGGATTCGAACTTTAGAAAAGGCGACAGGGGACCGTGCGCGGCAGCGCCGCACGGCCTGGAACACCCCGGGGAGGGGCGAGTCGGTTGTGGGGTCGCTTAGCCGCTGGTGGCGAACATGACCCGATTCTTTCCAGAACCTTTCGCGCGATTAAGCGTCTCGTCGAGACGCTCTTCCACTTTTTCCTGGGGTTCGCCGAGCGCGCGCGCGGTTACGCTTGCGGTGAAGGTGACAGAGACTTCGTGTTGTCCGCAAACAACGACGTTGCCCGCTACGGTTTTGAGCAGGCGATTGAGCGCGGCAAACGCGGCGCGCTCGTCGGCGTCCGGCAGCAGGATCACGAACTCCTCGCCACCGAATCTTGCAAGTGTGTCGTTGGGTCGCAGCGTGTTGCGCATCACCCCGGCCAGATGCTTCAACGCGGCGTCTCCCGCCACGTGGCCGTAGGTGTCGTTGATGCGCTTGAAATCGTCGATGTCGATGAAGGCGACGCACAGCGGCGTACCCTGCCGGTCGCTGCGGGCCGCTTCCGCGGTGTATGCGGCCTTCATGCCGCGACGGTTGAGCAATTCGGTCAGTGGATCGATGTTCGTGAGCTCGATCGCCTTGGTCAATTCGGCCTTCAGCGACTGTATTTCCCGCTCGGCCTTCAGAATCCGTTCTTCTACCGCGACTTCCTCCGTGCCATGCAGCGCGCGGGTTTCCATCAGCGCCTCCTCGAGGATGGTCGCTATCTGGTTCAGGTCGTTTGTCGCGCGAATGCGACGCGCGATGCTTTCGATGCGCTGGTAGTAGCCCGCCGGAACGGCGGGCATATCGGCAGGCACCGTGAAAGAACCGGTGCGTGACCTTGCCTGCATCATGGATCGAAGTAATTCGCCGACCACCGCTGCCATGACTGTCTCCGTGATTGGCCCCGTACGGTCGGTTTTGACCCAAGGGGCAGCAACGACAATCTAATGCAGGGGACGCAACGGCAATTTGCGGAAAAGCGGCTGAAAAGGTGGGCAATTCGGCGTTTGCCGCGTTGCATGCCAGGGCAACGCAGCTTCACCACTCAGGCCGGCAGGCGGCCTGGAAGGGGGGGCAGGAGTGAGGCGGGCGCAGCCCGGTGCTTACAGGTGTTCCGCGACCACTACGCGATTCTTGCCTGCGCGCTTGGCCTCGTACAGGGCCCGGTCGGCGCGCGCGACGGCGGCTTCCAGCTCCTCGGCAGCGGCGCGTTGTGAGACACCGCAACTGAAGGTGATCAGGAGCTTCTCGTTGTTGTGCAGGAAGAAGCGCTTGGTCAGTTCGCGCTGCAGGCGCGACATCACCTCCACCGCTTCCTTTACGCTGGAATCGGGCAGCAGGATGACGAATTCCTCGCCACCGTAGCGCGCGAGCGTGTCGCCCGGGCGCAGGTCGTCCTTGACCACCTGCACGATATGCATCAGCGCTTCGTCGCCGGCCTGGTGGCCAAGCGTGTCGTTCAGCTTCTTGAAGTTGTCGATGTCCAGCAGCGCCACGCACATCGGCGAATTCTGGCGATCCGCGCGCGCGGCCTCGCGCTTGAAGGCGTCGTCCAGCCCGCGACGATTCAGCGTGCCGGTCAACTGGTCCTCGCGTGCGCGCTCGGTCAGGTTTTCGAGTTCCTGCTCCATCTCGCGGATGCGCACTTCGGCGGCCTGGACGTGCTGGCGTGCGTCCGTCAGCGCCTCGCGCGACTGGGTCGTGGCGTCGTGCATGGTGCGTGTATCGCGAATCAGGTCCAGCACGATTTCGTTCAGGGCGACGACGCCGTCGGACTGTTGCAGGCGCGTCGCATACGTCTCCAGCTTTGTCTGATAGCCGGAGGTTTCGTCGGACATCGTTCCAAGGCGCTGGATGAAATCGTGTAACAGCGCTTTCAGGCTCGCGCGCGCTTCTTCGAGCGAGCGCTTGAGCAGGCCCTGCCGCACCATCAGTTCCCGGATTGCGCGCTCGGCTTCCTCGAGTACTTCCGGCGTGAGCGCGCGTTCGAGCGCATTCTTGACGATGGCGACCTGGCCGTGGATCCAGTGGTCGCCTTCAACCAGTTCGCGGATGTTGTCCATGACGAGCCGCAGCAGGCGCAGCAGCGCTTCGCGGATCTGGCCGTCGCCGCCGCCATGCAATTCGGCGCGCTTGGTGAATAGTTGCAGGTCTTTGCCCAGCTGGACCAGCGCTTCGCCGGTTTGCGCCTGGCGCACGCGGCCCGCCAGCGTGCGGGCTTCCCATGCGAGGTCGGGTGCATGACGCAGCAATGCCGGAAGCGCGATGTCCAGCGCTGCGAACAGACAATCGCGCAGCTGCTGGACGATGTCGTCCATCGCCGCATCGTCCTGCGTCACGAGGGTCTGGGACGCCGGAACCGGATGGGCCGCAACCTGATGTGTCGGAGCCTGATGCGCCGGCGCCTGGGTCACGGTCGCTGGCGCCACGGCGGGCGCGGCTTCCACGCCAGTCGGTGCCGCGGCGGCTTCTTCCCACGTCGCAATGAGCGCGCGCATTCTCGACAGCAGTATTTCGGAATCGCGCGGACTGGAATTCAGCAGCATTTCGAACGCATCGCGTTTGCGCGCCCGCGTCCATCCGGCGTTCGGGGTTTCCAGTCCCTGCACCATGGCACGCAGGGTTCGCGTCCACTCTTTGGGTGCCTGGCGCGTGGCTTGCGCCGGCTTGTGATTCAGTTCGTCGGCCGACAGGGCGAGCAGGATCGCGCTCAGGGTTTTCCAGTCGCGGCGCGCCAGGACTTTTTCCATGGTCGCGCCGAGTTGCGCATGCTGGCTGGTTTTCCCCAGCTGTTCGGCAAACCGGGCAAGCTTGGCGGCGAGGTCGTCGTCGTCCGCCTCGGTCGCACCCTGGCCGGAGATGCGGTGATAGAGATCGCGGTAGTTGTCCGGGGTCGGTGCGATGCGGTGCGTCGCCAGCTGCTTCAGCGTTTCGCGGGCGATGTCGATTGGATTCGTTGCATTCATCGAAAAAAGCCTGCCGGGGAGTCGGGCTTGTATCGCGTTTCAGGCACGCCTTTTTATTACGGGCGCTGGGCCCGTCGTCCTCCCGTGTGGCGGCGCTTGCGCGGGCGGCTTGCGAAGGGTATCGGCGACGAGCAGGGAAACTTGAGGCGGGGAGATGCTTACTCGATCAAGCCGTTTTTGACCGCGTAATGCGCGATTTCGGCATTGTTTTTCAACTTCATTTTTTCCAGGAGCCGGGTGCGATAGACGCTCACGGTTTTCGGGCTGATGGACAGCGATTCGGCAATTTCCGCCAGCGATTTTCCGCCGGCCAGCATGCGAAGGGTGTCGAATTCACGGTCCGACAGCAGTTCGTGCGGCCGCTTTTCGCTGCCTTCGCCTATCGATCTTGCCAGCTCCTCGGCGAGGTCCGGGCTGATATAGCGCCGGCCGGTCGCGACCTGGCGTATCGCGGCGACCAGCTGGTCGTGCGCGCTTTGCTTGTTGACGTAGCCCGATGCCCCGGCCTTGAGCGCCCGTACGCCGAATTCGTCCTCCGCGTGCATGCTCAGCATGATGACCGGCATCTGCGGCTTGTCCCGCTTGATCTGTTTGAGGGTTTCGATGCCGTTCTTGTCGGGCAGGGAAATATCGAGCAGGACAATGTCGTAGCTGTTCTCGCGCAACAGCCGTATCGCCTCGGCGCTGGAGCCAGCTTCCGCGGCGACTTCGATGTCCGAGGATTCCGAGACGACCTGGCGCAGGCCGTGGCGAACGATGGCGTGATCGTCGACGATGAGCAGGCGGATCATGGCTGCGGACAACGGCTGGAAAAAATCATGTCGGTGCGCTCCGTTCGTCTCAAGGTTCAGGTCTCGATCGTATAAGTGGGGCGCTTGGCAGGCAGGCAGACCCGAACCTGCGTGCCGGCACCGGATGCACCGGATATGTCTATGGTACCGCCAAGGAAGCCCGCGCGTTCACGCATCCCGCGTATTCCGTAGGATCCGTTCTTGTGCATGTCGATCGGATCGATACCGAGGCCGTCGTCGGTGACGGTCAGCCGCACTTCGTGGCCGTCGTCCTCGAGCGAAATATCGACGTGCGAAGCCCCGGCGTGCTTGGCGATGTTGGTCAGCGTCTCCTGGAAGATGCGGAACAGCGCCGTGGAGAATTCCGCGTCGAGGGAAATCTCATCGCGTGAGCACACGAAATCGCAGGTAATGCCCATGCGCTTGCGAAATTCCTTTACCTGCCATTCGATGGCGGCGCCCACGCCGTAGTCGAGCACCAGCGGTCGCAGTTTGCGGGAAATGCGGCCGGTGGATTCGATGGCGGAATTCAGCAGGCCTTCCATCGAATTGGCCTTGTCGGCCAGCGCCGCCTGGTTGGGTTCGAGGCGTGAACGGATCCACGCGAGGTCGATCTTCGCAGCCGTCAGGGTGCCGCCGAGGTCGTCATGGATTTCCCGGGCGACGTGGGCCCGCTCTTCCTCCTTGACCCTTTCGATGTGGGAGGCGAGCTGGCGCAATTGTTGCTGCTGGCCCTCGATGGCGTGCTGGGCCAGCTTGCTCTCGGTGATGTTGGAAATGATGCCGTCCGAGATGACTACCCCGGACGACAGCTTGCGCACGCTCGCGCGCAGGTTCACCCATTTTATTTCCTGGCCATTGATGCCGACGCGGATACGGCCTTCCCAGTTTCGCGGTGCGAGCTGCGTCGCCGCTTGTATGCGCGTGGCGAGAAAGCTCTTGCGATCCTCCGGCAGGATCATGTCGAGGATCAGTTGCGGATGGCTCATCAGCACATCGGCCTTGATCCCCAGGACGAGGTGGCTGCCTTCGCTGACGTAGGCCAGGTCCGCCGTGCCGTCTTCGTGGAGCAGGGCCTGGAACACCACCCCGGGCAGGTTGGCGGCGATGGCGCGGAACCGCGCTTCGCTTTCGTTCAGCGCCGCCAGCGCCGCTTCGTACTGGCGCCGCGAATCGAGTTCGCGCAGGTTGCGTTCCACCACGGGGATCAGCCGTTGCATGCCCTGCTTGGTGACGAGGTCAGTGGCGCCGGCCTTGATGACCGCCGCGGCGGACTCCTCGCCGATTGCCCCGGTCACGACGATCATCGGTACCTGCTTCTTCAGCGACTTCAGCAGGTCGAGCGCCTCGATCGCGCTGAAGCCGGGCAGGTTGAAGTCGGACAGCACCACACTCCATTCCTCGGTCTGCAACGCGACGCGCAGCTGCGCAGCGGTCTCGACGCGCCGGCTGACGACCGAAAATCCGCCCGATGCCAGGGTCGCGAGGATGACCTGGGCGTCCTCCTCGGAGTCCTCCACCAGCAATACGCGGATGACGCGATCTTCCATCTAATTTGCCTTTATCGTGAAAGTGGTGCCGTGACCGGGCTCGCTGCTGGCCTGGATATGCCAGCCGTGCACGTTGACTATGCGCTGCACGATCGCCAATCCGATGCCGGTACCCTTGAAATCTTCCTGGCTGTGCAGGCGCTGGAACGCGCCGAACAGCTTGTGTGCATGGCGCATGTCGAAGCCCGCGCCATTGTCGCTGACGTAAAAGCCCTTGCCCTCCGCTGCACCGATCGGGCCGACGCTAATGCGCGGCTTGTCCGTGCGCGCGGTGAATTTCCAGGCGTTGCCGAGCAGGTTGTCGAGCAGGATGCGCAACATGTCGGCGTCACCGTCCAGCACGATGCCGGGCGCTATAGTCGTCTCGACGCGCCGGGGCGGATTGGCGCCGCGCTCGATCTGCTCCAGTACCCGCGCGGACAGCGCCGACAAGTCTACCGCGCTGCGGCTCAGTTCCGTGCGTGTGATCTGCGAAAGTTTCAGGAGGTCGGTGATCAGCTGCTTGGTCTGCGCGCAGGCGTCCTGGATGCGCTGGAGCATGTCGCGCCCGCCATTGTCCAGTTGCGCCGCGCTCGCGGCCGATAGCAGGTCGGCGTAGCGTTCGATGCGCCGCAGTGGCGCCTGCAAATCGTGCGAAACCGAGTAGCCAAATGCTTCGAGTTCCCGGTTGGACGCGGCCAGCTGGCGCGTGCGCTGGGTCACGCGCTGTTCGAGCTCCACGTTCATGCCGCGGATCTGGGCTGCGCTCTGGCGCAGGGCATGCTCCACGGCCACGCGCTCGGTGATGTCCTGGACGATGCCCCACATCCTGGCCGGTTTGCCGGACTCGTCGTGCTCCACGTGCCCCTCGCTGTGCATGGTGTGCGCGCTGCCGTCCGCACCAAGGATGCGATAGTCGACGGAGTAGGGTGCAAGACCCTCCATCGCCGCGCAGGCTGCGCTGCGCAGGCGCGCGACGTCCTCCCGGTAGATGAGGTCCTCGAAATCCGCGCGCGTCAGATCCGTTTTTTGCGCGGGAACATTGAACATCTCGCGGACTTCGCTCGAAGCCCAGATCGCGTCCGTGGCCAGGTTCCATTCCCAGCTGCCGAGCTTGGCGATCTGGCGCATGCGTGCCAGCTGCTGCTGTTCGGATCGCAGGGCGGCCTCGGCATCCTGCAACTCGATGAAGGGTGCACGCGCAATCCAGTGGAACAGCGCCACGTAGACCAGCACAACTGCCGCGACGCGGTAGAGGTCGCCCAGCAGCAGGCGCAGTCCCGGATTGGCACCCGGCAACCATTGGAGCAATTCGGCGAGCATGCCGGCCACGATCGCCGCGACCAGGTAGGCGCGATCGTCCATCTGCGCGTGCCGACCGCGAACGCGCAGTTGCAGCCAGGCCAACGCGTACGCGACCAGCGTGACGCCCGCCAGCACGGCGCCGAGCAGGTGCGGGCTCGATGCCGTGATCGCAAACGCAAAGGACAACGCCAGCACAGCGGCGACGGCGAAGCCGGGCAACGCCGCGACCCATGTCCATTGATCCCTGCCGCGTTCGGCACCGTGCGGTATCAGTGATGTGGCGAGCAGACCTGACGCAACGGTCAGTCCCAGGCCGGAACCCAGCACGCCACCGAAGGCGCTTCCGAATGCGGGAAAGGAGGGCGCAAAGCTGACAGCCAGCAGATACACCACGCCAAGGAGGCCGATGCCGGTGAAGACCAGCACCAGCGGTTGCGCGGCCGGGCGCAGGCGATCGTCGAGGACGCTCCAGCCCGTCACCTTGACCGTCAGCGCGATGCCCACGGTCAACACGATCAGCGCTGCGTGCGCAAAATCGACATTGATGCCGATATCGCCGGCGAATCGTTCCAGCGGCAGGAGCAGGAGGGAAAGCGCAGCGATGCCGGCGACGGCGGCACCAACCCCCCCCAACTTGTTGGGCGGCGGGCTAGCGGTGTGCTGAATTCTCATGCGAACGGCCTCTGGCCAGGCCGATATACCACTGCAAGGGTCGATCTCCTTGTCGTTCTTATGTGGAAAAGTATAAACGGGCTGCCTCGCTGCGCATAGCGCTCAACGGAGTGGGATCGAACCGGCCGGCTGCGTTAAAGGCGCGAGCGCCCGAAACCGTAACGCAAAGGCATACCCGAAAGAGCGGGTGAATGGCTGCTGCAGTCCCCTACCGCGTGCATCTCCAAGCGAAGGAGAATCCCGTGAGCCAGCAGGAATTCGCATCCTCCGATTCAAAAGGTCGTCCGGAATGCTGGAGTGGCCTCGAACGCGAACTGGAACGCCTGCAGGTCCTGCTCGATTTTGCGACCGGCCTGTTGCGAACCTCAGTCACCGCGATGACCCGGATTGCCGCAGAGGGACTCGCACAGGAGGCAGCTCGCCTGCAGTTTCAAGACGACGCCAATCGTGCGATTGCCAGCCTGCACCTGCACGATGTGGCTGCGCAGATGCTGGCCGACCTGCGCGCACGCGCGGAACTCGAAACGGTCGGACTGTCCGTGCCGGATGTGATGGCGCGAGCCCATTCGTGCCTCCTGGCCGAGGCGTTGAGCGACGCGGAGACGAACACGGATCAGCCCGCCCGGTGCCCGGGTAGCCATCCTGAAGACGGAGCGGCTTGACCCCATAGGCACGACGCGCGAGGCACTAGGCGCGAGGTGTAGGTTCTAGGCTTGAGATTCGAAGGCTCTTGAAGTTCCCTCGTGCCTAGCGCCTAGCGCCTAGCGCCTAGCGCCTAGCGCCTCGTGCCTCGTGCCCAGCGTCTCGCGCCCGCATCAAGTCCGCTAAAATGTCCGTTCCGTGACGTTTACCAGACTCATCGCGTTGTCGCTGTTCCTCGTTCCGCTCGCCAGCCAGGCGGCAGACTGGGTCGAGATTTCGTCCGACCCCGAATCCACCTTCTATTTTGACCGCAGCACCCTGCGCCGCGACGGCGACATCGTGGAAGTGCTGCTGCTGTGGAATTTTCCTGAAGTCCAGCTGACTCGCCGCCCGATCAAGCCTTACCTGTCCGCCACCCGGCTCACGCGCTTTGACTGCAAGGCGGGCGGGCGCGCGAATGTCGAATCCACCCTGTATCGCGGCGCGATGGCCAGCGGCGACGTTACAGATGTTTACCGCACGCCCGACGCCGAGCTGCATTTCGAATGGGTCAATCCGGATGCACCGGGCGGGGAAAGCATGCGAAAGGTCTGCGCCGCGGGTCGATAGCTCAGGCAATCTCCGCCAAAAATCTCACCGCAAAGACGCAAAGGACGCGAAGGGGCCGCAAAGGAAAACAAGAGTCAGGGGAGAGGAAACGTTATTCGGGAGCGTCCGCAGGAGACGCCATCGGTATCTGATCGATAACGTTCGAAACCGACCAAAACCCGAACGAGCATCCATTTTTAGAGCGTCCTTGGCTTTCCTTTGCGTATCCTTGGCGTCCTTTGCGCCTTTGCGGTGAAATGGTTTTGAACGGATTGCCGAGGCGGTCGCCAGCAGGGGCTCGGTTATAATTCCGCGCCCGCCTAACTTCCAGGGAAGCCGGCCTGGTCCCGCCCAAAACAAAACATGCTCCAGGCTCGTCAGCTCGAGTGCACCCGCGGTGACCGGCGCCTGTTCCATGAACTGTCGTTTGACCTCGATGCCAGGCAGGCGCTGCGCGTCGCCGGCGAAAACGGCAGTGGCAAGAGCAGCCTGTTGCGCATGATCGCCGGGTTGTCTCCCGTCGAAACCGGCGAGGTCCTCTGGAAAGGCAAACGCATCGGCGCGCTTGGCGAGGAATACCGCCGCGACCTGCTGTTCATCGGACATGCCAATGGAACCAAGGATGACCTCTCGTCTGTCGAGAACCTGCGCTATGCGCTTGCCCTTGCCGGCATGCAGGTCGAGGCATCGGCTCTGAAAGCCGCCCTCGATGAACAGGGGCTCGGCGCCGCGGCGCACCTTCCGGCCAGATTGCTGTCCCAGGGACAGCGGCGCAGGGCGGCGCTGTGCCGGCTCGCCTTTGCGCAAGACAAGACCTTGTGGGTGCTTGACGAGCCGTTCGCGGCCCTGGATGCCGCATCAGTGGGACGAGTCGCAGCCGTGATGGCTGCGCACGTTGCGCGCGGCGGGGTGGTGATTTTCACGACTCACCAGGACGCAGATCTCGGTGACGTGTCCGTGCAATCGATAGAATTGGGGGCGTACGCGTGAGTGCGAGTGCAGCATCGGCCAGCGGCGCGCTGGTCGCGCGCGACCTGCTGATCGCCGCGCGGCGGCGCAGCGACGTGCTGACCACGTTTTTCTTTTTCGTCATCGTCGTCAGCCTGTTTCCATTGGGTGTCGGGGCGCAGCCGGAAATGCTGCGCGAAATTGCGCCGGGTGTGGTGTGGGTGGCGGCATTGCTCGCGTCGATGCTGTCGCTTTCCCGGATGTTCGGCGCGGACTACGCCGACGGCGCGCTGGAGCAGCTGGTGCTGACGCCGCAACCGCTGACCTTGATGGTGTTGTCGAAGGTGTTCGCGCACTGGTTGACGACCGGCCTGCCGCTGGTGCTGGTGGGGCCCCTGCTGGGTCTGCAGTTCGGCTTGCCTGCCGATGCGTTGCTCGTAATGCTGGTTGCGTTGCTGGTGGGAACGCCGGCACTGTCGCTGATCGGCGCGGTCGGCGCTTCACTCACGCTGGGTGTGCGTGGCGGCGGCGCGTTGACCTCGCTGCTGGTGTTGCCGCTGTATGTTCCCGTTCTCGTATTCGGCGCGGGCGCGGTGAGTTCGACGGCGACGGGCATGACTGCGGCCGCCCATTTGTCGTTGCTCGGAGCAATATCGCTGGCCGCGCTGGTATTTTCGCCCTGGGCGACGGCCCTGGCGTTGCGCATATCACTGGAATAGATCCGTCCTATGAACTGGTTCAAGTATTCGTCACCGCAAACCTTCTACCCGCTCGCAGGCAAAGCGGTGCCCTGGTTCCTCGGCGTCGCCGCGCTACTCGGGCTGGTTGGCCTGTACATAGCTTTCTTCGCCGCGCCCATCGATTTCCAGCAAGGCGACGCCTATCGCATCATTTTCATCCACGTTCCGGCCGCGTGGATGTCCATGCTGATCTACCTGGTCATGGCGTTCTGGGCGGGCATCGGACTGGCGTTCAACACGCGGCTGTCGTCGATGATGGCGCACGCCCTGGCGCCGACCGGCGCGCTGATGACGTTCATTGCATTGTGGACGGGCGCGTTCTGGGGCCGGCCAACGTGGGGCGCATGGTGGGTGTGGGATGCGCGCCTGACGTCCGAACTCGTACTGCTTTTCCTGTATATCGGCTATCTGTCGTTGCGTGCTGCAATCGACGATCCACGTCGCGCGGACAAGGCCTCCGCGGTGCTGGCGCTGGTGGGCGCCATCAACGTGCCGATCATTTATTTTTCGGTCAAATGGTGGAACACGCTGCACCAGGGTTCGTCGGTGAGTTTCACGCGTGCGCCGAACATGGCCACCATCATGCTCGTCGGCATGTTGGTCATGGTATTCGCGTTCTGGGCGTATTCGATCGCCGCCGCACTCATGCGCGTGCGCTGCGAGATTCTGGAGCGCGAACGCAACGCGGCTTGGGTCCGGGAACGGGGAGGGAAATGACATGCAATGGTCCAGTGCAGCCGAATTTTTTGCGATGGGCGGTTATGGCCTGTACATCTGGGGTGCTTACGGCATGACCGCGCTGGTCAT
>JBDTTE010000095.1:0-12074 GCA_039930785.1 Betaproteobacteria bacterium
CGAATATCTCGTTCATCGCCGCTCGTGTCGTGCGCCCGGTATGCAGCACATCGTCCACCAGGACGATGTCGGCATCGACTACGTCGAAGGGTATGGCCGAAGGCCTGACCTTCGCGTGCAGACCGCGGCTTTCGTAGTCATCGCGATAGAACGAAACGTCGATGGTTCCCAGCGGAAGCGCAAGCCCGAGCATGTCGTGCATCCGCTGCGCGATCCACACGCCACCGGTATGGATGCCGATGAGCGTGGTCTGCTGCGTGACGCTTGCTCGCATTCGCCCGACAAGATCCGCGAGCAGGCCCTCCGCGTCAGGCAGGGAATTCATTGGTTGAGGTAACTCTCGAGTATCAATCTGGCCGCGAGCTGGTCGACTTTCGCGCGGGACGTGCGCACATCCCTGCCCATTTCGCGCACCTGCCGCTCGGCTTCGACGGACGTCAACCGCTCGTCCACCAGCCGGGTTTCGATTCCGTATCGGCCCTCGAGTCGCTGCGCGAAGCGTCGCGCGAGCGCAGTCGTGGCATGTTCGCTCCCGTCCATCGCGAGCGGCAGCCCGACGAGCAGCAAGACGGGGCGCCATTCAGTGACCAGCTTTTCGATTCGGGCAAAGCGATCGTCGTTGGATTCGGCCTCGATGGTGGCAAGGGGATGCGCCATGCCCAGTTGGATTTCACCCACGGCGACACCGATGCGCCGTTCGCCGAAATCGAACGCGAGTACCGTCCCTGCACGGAGCTGGCGGGACGGGATTGCAGAGCCGGACTGCGCAGTCATGCCCCGCACCCGCAGTCACGCATGTCCGGCATCCTCCGAAAGGCTGGCGGGATCGAATCCCAACAACTCCATGGCGGCGATAAACCGTTCCGATGAAGGCTTCTCAAATATCACCGAGGGTTGGGCTTCTACGGTCAGCCAGGCGTTCTGCCCGAGTTCCTGCTCAAGCTGCCCTGGCGCCCATCCGGCATAGCCGAGCGAAACCAGCACGTCGTCCAGTCCCGGCCCATCGCCCAGGCTCAGCGCCTGCAGGATGTCGCGCGAGGTTGTCAGGCCAAGCTGGCCGTTGATCGACAAGGTCGATTGCCACCCGCCGATCGGGCGATGCAGTACGAAGCCCCGATCGACCTGGACCGGTCCACCGAAGTACACGGGCATCTTCCCGACCGCCTCGTTCTGCAGCGGAATCTCGATCTGCTCGAACAGGGAGTCGAGCGTCATGTCTGTCGGCCGGTTGACGACCACGCCGAGCGCACCTTGCTCGTTATGTTCGCAGATGAAGGTCAGCGACCTGGCAAAGTTGGGATCCACCATGTTCGGCATGGCGATCAGGAAGTGGTTGGTGAGATTGACGCTTTGCATGGAATTTGCCGCAGCCATTTTACCCGTCCGGACGCTCGGGCCACAAACCCGGCCTGCCGGCCCGTATAATCCGCCCTTGAGCACTTGTTGTGCAGTTCGAGGCAACGCGTAGCGCAGGTATTCCCTGCCGGCTGGCGGCGAGTCGCGCAGGCAATGGTTTGAGATTCGAGGGGATCTTCTGGCTACCCAACAGGAATTGGCCGCTTTCCTAGCTGAGGTCGAGCGGCGCGCCTTCAAGCAGGCGGTATTTGCGGTGCGCGACCAGCACCTCGCGCTCGACATCGTCCAGGATGCCATGCTGAAGCTGACGGACAAGTACCCCGATCGTCCGCCGGCGGAATTACCCCTGCTATTCCAGCGCATCCTGCAAAACACCATTCGCGATTTTTATCGCCGCCAGAAGGTGCGCTCCCTGTGGACCACGCTGTTTTCCTCCTTGCAGCCCAAGGACGAGAACGAGGACTACGACCCCCTGGAATCCATGGAGACGGACGGGCCCGGCGGTCGTGGAGACAGCCCTGCCGACAGGTTGGAGCGCCGCCAGATCGCCGGCGCGATCGAACAGGGCCTCGAACGATTGCCGCCCCGTCAACGCGAGGCATTTCTACTGCGTTACTGGGAGGAACTGGATGTCGCGGAAACAGCGCAGGCAATGGGGTGCTCGGAAGGCAGCGTCAAGACACACTGCTCCCGGGCGACACATGCTTTGGCTGCGTTCCTGAAGGAAAAAGGAATCGGGCTATGAATGAAAACGAGAATGAAAACGAGGTTGCTGAACGTATTGTCACCCGGCTTGACGACAATCTGACCGAATTGCCGGCGTCTGTGGTTCAGAAGCTGCAAACTGCCAGGCAGGCGGCAATGTCCGCCTATGGCGGCGGCCGGGTGGTAAATCACTCGCGTGGAGGGCCAACGCTGGTCGGCTGGTTTTTGGGCCAGGGGTTGACCACCCGGCTGGCTTTGCCTGCGGCGGTGGTGCTGGCCAGTCTTACCGGATTGATTTATTGGCAGATGTCGAGTCATCATGAAGAAGAAACGGACACCGGCCTGCTGGCCGGCGAGCTGCCCATACACGCTTACACCGATCCGGGTTTCGAAACTTGGTTAAAGCATTCCGACTACACCACCTCGCAGCAATAGCTTTTGCGCTTTGCTTGACCGGCCACTCTCCGGCTTTCGCTGAAGACGCGGGGCCCCCGTGGTCAAAGCTCTCGGCCCAACAGCAATCCGTTCTGGCGCCACTGCAGCAGGATTGGGACAAGCTGGATCCGGAGCGCCGCAAGCACTGGATCGGGCTCGCCGACCGCTATCACAGTCTGCCGGCGGATCGGCAGCAGCGCATCCAGCAGCGCATGCACGAATGGGCGTCTCTCACTCCGGACCAACGCGCACAGGCAATCGAACGCTATAAGCGCATCAAGCAGCTGCCGCCGGAGAAACACGAACAATTGCACCAGCGCTGGCGCGAATATCAGGCCCTGCCCGAGGAACAGCGTCAGAAACTGCGCGACCCCAAAGGCGCGCCGGCCAAATAGCCCGTGGCTGGTCCGGAACAATTTCCCGCCGACCCAACGAGCCTGGCGCCGGCCGCTTCACTCCGGACAAGGCTTGCAAGCCTGATCTACGAAGTCCTGCTGCTCACGGCCATCCTGTTCGTGTCTTCGTACCTTTTCCTCGTCCTTGCACGCGACGCGCAGTCCGGGTTGATGCGCACTTTCTTCCAGGTGTACCTGCTGGCCGTCTGCGGCATTTACTTTGTGTTTTGCTGGACGCGCACCGGCCAGACCCTGCCGATGAAAACCTGGCGCCTGCGCGTTGTCGCGCGTGAAGCGGGCCCGCTAACCCCAACGCGGGCGCTGTGGCGCTATCTACTGGCGATTCCGGGCATGCTTTCCGGCGCCAGCGTGATATGGGTACCCTTCGATCGGGACCACCAGTTCTTGCACGACCGGCTGGCCGGTACGCGAATTGTTCGCGTACCAGACGCGAGGCACTAGGCACTAGGCACTAGGCACTAGGCAGGCACGAGAACCCTAGTGCCTCGCGCCTCGCGCCTATCTTCTTTCTACCCGCCACATCATCACTATCGCAGCGGTCAGGAAAGCCAGCGTCGGAAAAATCGCGCTGAATAGCGGCGGCCACGCGTTGAGCAGGCCGAGGTGGCCGAACAGGCGGTTGGCAAGGTGAAAGCCGAGGCCCAGCATGATTCCGGTGAAGATCTTGCTGCTGACCCCGCCCTCCCGAACCTGAAAATAGGCGAACGGCAGCGCCAGCACCATCATGACCAGAACGGCAAACGGGTAGATGATCTTCTGCCACAGGACGATTTCGTAGCGCGAAGTCTCCTGCCGGTTTTCGCTGAGGTGCTCGATGTACGAGACGAGTTCGAGCAACGACATCTGCTCCGGAATCACCATGAGCACATTGAGGATGGAAGGGTTGAGCACCGAGCGCCAGTAAGCTTCCGGTTGATTGCTGACCACCGTGCGATTTTCTTCGAAGCGGGTCTGCACCACGTCTTTCAGTCGCCACAGGTTCTCGCGCTGGTATTCGCCGGATTTCGCGCGGCTGATGGCGCGAAGCCGGTAGTCTGCGTCGAATTCGTAGATCTTGACGTCGTGGATCACCGTCTCCGGCATGATCCGTGAGACATTGACGAAGTTCGTGTCGTCCTTGATCCACAATCCGGAACGAAAAGCCTGCGCGACGACCGTACTTGAAGTGGCCTTGAGCCTGAGTTTCTGCGCGGCCTGCTCACTGGCGGGCGCCACGAATTCTCCGATGAGAAAGGTCAGGATCGACAATCCAACCCCGATCTGCATGAGCGCAAAAGCCATGTTCTTGATCGATACGCCGGAGACGCGCATGACCGTGTATTCGGAATTCGAGACCATCTGCGCCAGGGCGAACAGCGTTCCAATCAGCGCGGCGACCGGCAGGATTTCGTAGGCTCTCCCCGGCAGGCTGAGCAGGACGTACAACGCCGCCATGGAGAGCCGGTAGCTGCCGCGCCCGATGTCGCCCAGCTCCTGAATCAGGTCGAAAAAGCCGAACAGCAATAGCAGCGCCGAAAAGACCAGCGCCGTACTCCAGAAAATCTGGACCGCCACATAGCGGCGGACTGTTTTCATGCCTTGCGCTGGCGCAACGGTTTCACCGACAGCCTGAGGTAGAACATCATTGCCACGACGGCAAGCATCGTCAAATGCACGGCCCACATGCCGACCACGACGCCGACCCTCTGCTGCGAAACCCAGGCCTGGAAAATTGACAGCATGTTCGTGTACACCATATACAGCAGGGCCGCGAGCATGAGGTTGAGCGATCGTCCCGCGCGCGGATTGACGAAACTCATGGGGATCGCCAGCAGGCTCAGTACCAGCGCGCTGATCGGCTGGCCGGCGCGCCAGATCAACTCGGCGCGGGCGGGAGGTGAGGTATCCGAAACCAGCGTCGCCATCGTGGCCGCCTTGACGGTGGGCTGGGCTTCCTGGACTTCGCCGGATTCGATGCGTACCGCGTACTTGTCAAACTCGATGATGCGGTACTCCGCCGACCCCGGCGGGCCGATGTAGCGACGGCCG
This sequence comes from Betaproteobacteria bacterium, assembly GCA_039930785.1. Taxonomy (GTDB): domain Bacteria; phylum Pseudomonadota; class Gammaproteobacteria; order Burkholderiales; family JACQAP01; genus JACQAP01. Next base: position 4,941 of record JBDTTE010000095.1, read on the forward strand.
TTGAGCATGACCAGAAACCGGTCGCCATTCGGTGCCGTCTCCTGGTAACCCTGCTTGGCGACGGTCGTGCCAATTTCTCCGTTTTCATCCGAATGCACGAAAATATTCGCGACCGTCGACAGATTAGTGGCCAGCTTCTCCACAAAAAACACCCGCTCCGCATTGCGCGCTTCCTTGAACACGCCCGGCGAGATCGCGGCTATGTCGTCCTGGCTTTCGAGCTGGCGCCGATACTGCTCGGTCCTTGCCATGGCCCAGGGCGACAGAAACAGGCTCAGGACCGCGATGACCGCCGTAACGGGCGTGGCGTAAATCAGGACAGGGCGAATCCACGCGTTCAGCCCCTGCCCCGACGTAAACCACACGACCATTTCGGAATCCCGATAGCTGCGCGTGAGCGTGATCAGGACCGAGATGAAGAGCGTGATCGACAACAGGTGGGGGAGGTAGCGCAGGCTCGCGAACCCGAGGAAGGTCAGCACTGCGTCGGAGGAAATGCTGCCGCGGGCGGCGTAGCCGAGGAAGCGAATGAGTTGCGTAGTGATCGTAATCGCCAGCAGGACGAGAAACGAGGCGATGCCGGTGACTGTGAACTCCCGTAGCAGGGAGCGCTGGAAAATCATGCGCTGCTTTGACTTTTGCTCGACGTGAAAGGGATAATCCTAAGTAGTTGAATGAACAACGGCATTACTGAGGAGTTCCCAGTGGAATTTAGCACAAAAGTCGCGGCACCGGACAAACTGAAAAGTGACTGCATCGCAGTAGCGGTCTTCGCTTCCGCAAAACTATCCGCGGCAGCGCAAGCCCTTGACCAGGCAACCAAGGGCAGAATTTCCGCGATCCTCAAGCAGGGCGATTTCGAGGCGAAAGCCGGCGCCACGCTCATGCTCTACGACATGGCCGGCGTGGGCGCAAAACGCGTGCTGCTCGCAGGATTCGGCGCTGCAGGCGAAGTCGGCGCAAAACAGTATCGCGAAGGTGTACGGGGCGCGGTTCGCGCCTTGATCGAGGCGGGCATTGGCGAGGCGACGCTGTATGTTTCGGACATCGCGATCGCGGAGCATGACGCCACCTGGGCGACAACCCAGGCTGCCATTGCGGCGCTGGAAACGACCTATCGCTTCGACGCGCTGAAGAGCAAGCCGCGCGGGACGCACAGAAATCTAAAGCGGATCGCGTTCGGTTTGCTGCGCGATTCGAAATTGGCGGGCAAGGCGCTCGATCGCGGCGTCGCCATCGGCGAAGGCGTCAATCTGGCTCGCGACCTCGGTAACCTGCCGCCCAATATCTGCACCCCGGCCTATCTTGCGGACCAGGCCCGGGCCTTAAGCAAGGCGCACAAGATGAAAATAACCGTACTCGAACGCAAGGACATGGAAAAGCTGGGCATGGGTTCGCTGCTTTCGGTGTCCGACGGCAGCCGGCTGCCGCCGAAGCTCATCACCATGGAGTACTCCGGCGGGCCGAAAAAACAAAAGCCCGTCGTACTCGTGGGCAAGGGCATAACGTTCGACACCGGCGGCATCTCGCTGAAGCCCTCTGCCGATATGGACGAAATGAAATACGACATGTCAGGCGCCGGCAGCGTGCTCGGCACAATGAAGGCCATTGCAGCAATGCAGTTGCCGCTCAACGTCATCGGCGTGGTCCCGACGGCTGAGAACATGCCGGGAGGCAACGCGACCCGGCCGGGGGACATTGTCACCAGCATGTCCGGGCAGACCATCGAGATCCTGAACACGGACGCGGAGGGACGGCTGATCCTGTGTGACGCGCTCACCTACTCGGAACGCTTCGATCCCGCCGCGGTAATCGATATCGCCACCCTGACCGGGGCGTGCGTCATCGCACTCGGACATGTGGCCTCCGGCTTATTCACGAATGACGAAAGCCTCGCCGACGAGGTCGTGGCCGCAGGGCAGAAATCGTGGGACCGCGTGTGGCACATGCCCGCGTGGGACGACTATCAAGATCAACTCAAGAGCAATTTCGCCGACATGGCGAATATCGGCGGGCGGCCGGCCGGCAGCGTGACCGCCGCCTGTTTCCTTGCGCGCTTCGCGAAAAAGTTCAAATGGGCGCACCTGGACATCGCCGGCACCGCCTGGAAATCCGGGCGCGACAAGGGCTCGACCGGACGTCCCGTTCCCCTGCTTGTGCAATTCCTGATGACGCGTGCGGGCTGGTAACGCAAGGCCCCGGAAATTGAAACCCTGAGGAAAGCAGGTGGCAGAAGGATAGTGAACGATCCCGTTACCCGATTATGATTTCACTTATGGCGCACGCGGGACGGATCTTCATTTAGGACATCCCCGAGCCTGAAGTGTCTCTGCAGCAAGGATTCTGATTTTGTCATGACGGAAGTGCTTTTCTACACCCATGCCGAGGACAAGCGACAGACAGCCTGCACGCTGACCGTCAAGGCGCTCTCGCGCGGCATGCGGGTCATGTTATTGACCGCCGATCCGGCCTCCACGGATCAATTGAGCAGGCTGATCTGGAGCGTGCCCCCGACGGGTTTCGTTCCCCATTGCCGCAGCAGCGATCGCCTCGCGGCGGTCACACCGGTCATCGTCGATCATTTGGCAGAAGCGCTGCCGCATGACCAGGTGCTCATCAATCTTTGCGATCAGACCCCTGCATTCTTCAGCCGCTTCCAGCGGCTGGTTGAAATCGTCGGCACGGAAGAGGCAGACCGCGAAGCGGCGCGCACGCGCTTTCGCTTTTATCGCGATCGTGGATACGAAATTCGCACGCATCAGCTTGGAAAGACAGAGTCATGACACACGAAGAGCAATTCTCTGAATCGCAGGTCGAGGATATCCAGCAGGACGATGTAGTCGAAAAAGTCGACCAGCTCCTCAGTCGCCATCGACCCAGGACGGTGGAGGCGGAGGAAGCCGCCGATCCAGGGGACGCTGAACTGGCGGTTCCAGCAGGCGTTGAATTCGCGGTTCCAGCGGAAATTGAAGTGGCGGAGACCGGGCCGGACCATGACGGTATTCCGACCCTGACCGACATCGTAAGCACGCCACAGGCTTTGACGATGCCGAAACGTGCGGCCCTGGAAACGGACCCGGCCGGTGATGACGTGATACTTCGTCGCCTTGAGACCGCGCTGGAAACAGTGCGCACCCGCCTGCATGGGCAAATCGGCGAAGACGCCGGCCAGGCACACCTTCTCGACCAGCTTGTGGCGGTACTCAAACTCTCGTTGCCCGACGCCGTGCGCTCCACCGCCGCGGAACCATCGATCGAACTCGCGCAGTCCGGGGAAAGCCCTCGGCTATAATTTTCGTTTACTTTTTGGCTTTGCCCCTCCCATAAGACATGGAACTCGCCAAGAGCTTCGTACCTCACGATATTGAAGGACGCTGGTACCCGCTATGGGAGACGCGAGGCTACTTCGGCGTGCGCGAAGGCGATGATCGCCCGGCGTATTGCATCCAGCTGCCCCCGCCAAACGTCACCGGCACGTTGCACATGGGCCACGCGTTCCAGCAAACGCTGATGGATGCATTGATCCGGTATCACCGCATGCGCGGATTCGCGACAAACTGGGTGATCGGCACCGACCATGCGGGCATAGCAACCCAAATCGTGGTCGAGCGACAACTCGAAGCGCAAGGAAAAAAGCGCCACGACCTCGGGCGCGAGAAATTCGTCGAACGCGTGTGGGAATGGAAGCAGGAATCCGGCGCGACGATCACGCGCCAGATGCGCCGCCTCGGGGCCTCGGGAAACTGGACCTTCGCGGATACCGAGGGCCAGAAGGGCGGTTATTTCACGATGGACGCGAAGATGTCGCGGGCCGTCGCGGAGGTCTTCGTGCGTCTCTACGAGGAAGGACTCATCTATCGCGGCAAGCGCCTGGTGAACTGGGATCCGGTGCTGGGGACCGCCGTCTCCGATCTGGAAGTCGACAGCGAGGAAGAGGACGGCCGCATCTGGGAAATCCGCTATCCGTTCACCTCGGGCAGTGGGAGCCTGGTCGTTGCCACCACGCGGCCGGAGACCATGCTCGGCGACGTTGCCGTGGCGGTGCATCCCGACGACGAACGCTACCGGAAGTTTGTCGGCATGCAATTGCAATTGCCGCTCACCGGGCGCTCGATTCCGGTCATCGCCGATGCCTATGTCGATCCGGAATTCGGCACGGGCTGCGTGAAAATCACGCCGGCGCATGACTTCAACGACTATGCGGTGGGCAATCGTCATGGCCTGCCGCAAATCAGCGTCCTCACCCTCGACGCGCGTATCGCGAACGACGCGCCGGAAGCCTATCGTGGCCTCGATCGCTTCGAAGCGCGCAAGCGCATCCTGGCCGACCTGCAGGCGCAGGGACTGGTCGTTTCGGATAAACCGCACAAGCTGAAAGTCCCGCGCTCCGGTCGCACCGGCGTCATCGTTGAACCGATGCTCACCGACCAGTGGTTCGTGAAAATGGACGGCTTGGCACAACGCGGCCTCGACGCGGTCGCCAGGGGCGACGTGAAGTTCTATCCGGAGCATTGGACCACCACGTACAACCACTGGCTGGAGAACATCCAGGACTGGTGCATTTCACGGCAGTTGTGGTGGGGCCACCAGATTCCCGCGTGGTACGCAGACGACGGCAAAATCTATGTCGGGCGCAGCGAGGATGAAGCCAGAAAGAATGCCGCGGCCAACGGCTATGCTGGTCCGCTCAAGCGCGACGAGGACGTGCTGGATACCTGGTTCTCTTCTGCTTTGGTGCCGTTCACGTCGCTGGGCTGGCCCGAGAAAACCCGCGATCTCGAATTGTTCCTGCCTTCATCGGTGCTGGTGACGGGCTTCGACATCATTTTCTTCTGGGTCGCGCGGATGATCATGATGACCCTGCATTTCACCGGCAAGGTCCCTTTCCGCGACGTTTACATCAATGCCATCGTGCGCGACGCCGACGGACAGAAGATGTCGAAGTCGAAAGGCAACACCATCGATCCGCTCGACCTGATCGACGGTATATCCCTCGAAGACCTGGTGGCGAAGTCCACCATCGGTTTGCTGCGCGCCGACCACAAACAGAAAATCGAAAAGTCGATCCGCAGGACCTACCCCGAAGGCATCCAGGGGTACGGCGCGGACGCCGTCCGATTTACCTTTGCATCGCTTGCAACATTCGCCAGGACGCTGAACTTCGATCTGAATCGCTGCGAGGGCTACCGCAATTTCTGCAACAAGCTGTGGAATGCGAGCCGATTCGTACTGATGAACTGCGAAGGCAAGGATTGCGGGTTGAAGGAACACACCGCCGCGGATTGCGAAGCGGGCTACCTGGAATTCTCGCAAGCCGATCGCTGGATCGTCAGCGCGCTGCAACGCACGGAAGCGGAAGTCGAAAAGGGTTTTGCGGAATACCGCTTCGACAACGCCGCGAGCGCCATCTACAAGTTCGTATGGGACGAGTACTGCGATTGGTACCTGGAAATTGCCAAAGTGCAAATGCAGGCTGGAACGGAGGGGCAACAACGCGCAACAAGACGCACGCTGCTACGCGTCCTTGAAGCGACGTTGCGCCTGGCGCATCCGATCATCCCCTTCATCACCGAAGAATTGTGGCAGACGGTGGCGCCGCTCGCAGGTCGCCATCCCGGTGGCGAGGCTTCGATCATGCTGCAACCTTATCCGAAGTCGCAGCCCGAGCGAATCGACGAAAAAGCCGAAGCATGGGTCGGGCAATTGAAAGCGCTCGTCGATGCGTGTCGTGCGCTGCGTGGCGAAATGCAGATTTCACCGGGACAGCGCGTACCGCTTCTCGCCGTTGGAAATGCCGCGGCGCTGACCGGGTTCTTTCCCTACATGCAGTCGCTCGCGAAGCTTTCCGCAACCAGTGTCGTTAGCACCTTCCCCGACGCGGACGCGCCTACCGCGGTGGTAGGCGACGCCCGGTTGATGCTGGAGATACAAGTCGACGTCGGTGCGGAGATTGTGCGAATCGAAAAGGAAGCGGTCCGCCTCGAAGGCGAAATCGCGAAGGCGACAGCCAAATTGTCGAACGAAGGTTTCACGGCTCGCGCGCCGGCTAACGTGGTCGAACAAGAGAAAGAACGACTCGGCAGCTTTCAGGCTACCCTGGAAAAACTGCACGCCCAGATCGACAAGCTAAAGCGTCGCGCCGCTTGATCGGAACGACCGGTTGATGCACGCGCTGCGCGCATTCAGGCACCGCAACTTTCGTCTCTTCTATGCCGGCCAGACCGTCTCCCTGATCGGCACCTGGATCCAGCAGATCGCGCTTTCCTGGCTGGTGTATCGAACGACCGGCTCCGGTTTTCTGCTCGGCCTGGTGACTTTCTGCAGCCAGATTCCCATGCTGCTGTTCCTGCCGCTCGCCGGCCTTTTGAGCGATCGCTATGATCGCCGCCGAATCATGATCGGTGCGTACCTGCTGGCGACCATCCAGGCCGCTACGCTTGGGGTGCTAACACTGACGGGTTCGATCCACATCTGGCAGATCCTCGCTTTGGGTTTCATCTACGGCACCATCATGGCCTTCGAAACGCCCGCCCGACAATCCCTGATCAGCCAGATGGTGAGCGACAAGGGCGACCTGCACAATGCGATCGCGTTGAACTCGGTATTGATGAACAGCGGGAGGCTCATCGGACCATCGATTGCCGGCGTTCTGCTTGTTTTCGTATCCGAAGGCTGGTGCTTCCTCATCAACGCTGCGAGTTTCATAGCCATCGTCGCGTCCGTTTTGATGATGCGCCTTAAGGCAAAGCCGCGCGTCGACATCCCGACTTCGTTGCGCCATGAATTCATGGTCGCGGCACGCTACGCGTGGAATACGCGTCCCATCCGGTTGTTCCTCGCCATGGTGGGTTTGCTCAGCCTCACCGCTTCGCCCTACACCGTGCTCATGCCGATCTTCGCGCGCGACGTGTTCGCGGGCGACGCCCATACGCTGGGCTTTCTGGTTGGCAGTGCGGGCTTCGGGGCAGTCGTGGGCACCGCTTTCCTGACAACGCGGCCCGATGTGTTCGCGCTCAGCAAGCTCGTTCCCTACACAGCGTGTGCCGCCGGCATTGCACTGATCGCCGTGGGGCTATCGGGCAACTACTGGCTTTCGCTCGCGTTCATGGCCTGCCTGGGCTTCGGCATCATCGT
>JBDTTE010000096.1:0-12031 GCA_039930785.1 Betaproteobacteria bacterium
AGCGATCTCGCGCAGCGTGCAGCCGCATTGAATCCCGCACGGTCCTTCATCGTGCAGGCGCCCGCCGGCTCCGGCAAGACGGAATTGCTGATCCAGCGTTTTCTCGTGCTGTTGTCCACGGTGCAACGTCCCGAGGAAATCACTGCCATCACCTTCACGCGCAAGGCCGCGGCGGAAATGCGCCGGCGGGTGATCGCGGCATTGGCATCGGCGCGAAACCCGTCGCCTCCGGTTGAGCCGCATGAAGCGCTGACCTGGGGCCACGCGCGCAAGGTGCTGGAGCAGGATGCGAAGCTCGGGTGGAAATTGCTGGAAAGCGCTGCACGCCTGCGTATCCAGACCATCGATTCGCTGAGCGCGTCGCTGACGCGGCAGATGCCGGTGCTCGCGCGCTTCGGCGCGCAGCCGGAAAGCGTCGAAGACGCCAGCGCGCTGTTTCACGAAGCGGCGCGCAACACGCTGGCGCTGCTGGAAGGCGGCGAGGGTGCGGCCGGCGACGTTGCGATTCTGCTTTCCCATCTCGACAACAACGCGGCAGTCGCCGAGAACTTGCTCGCCGGCATGCTGGCGCGTCGCGATCACTGGATCGACAACCTGCGAGGTGCGGGCGACCGCGCGGCGCTGGAAGCCGCGCTTGCCGACGTATTGCGCGAGGTGCTGCTTACCCTCGAAGCGCTGGTACCGGAGGAAGTCGCAACCGAAATGATCGAGCTCGCGGCCTACGCGGCGGAGAACCTCGCGGTCGCGGAGGCGACGTCTCCCCTTCGCGCCTGCTTCGAACTCGCTGCGTTGCCGGCGACGGATGAAACCGGCGTGGACGCGTGGCACGGCCTGGCGGATTTGGTCCTGACCAAGAAAAACGAGTGGCGTAAAAAGGTCGATATCAATACGGGCTTTCCACCCGGAAAGGATGCGGCGTCGAAAGGCCGCGCACAGCAATTCAAGCTGCGACATGCGTCATTGATGCAGTCGCTCGCCGATCGAGACGAATTTTTACAGGCACTGGCGATACTGAGGCTCGCACCGCCGCCGCGCTATGCGGACGAGCAATGGCGGGTGCTCGGTTCCATCGTGAACCTGCTGCCGCGCGCGATCCTGGAACTCAAGCTGGTGTTCGCGGCGCACGGACAGGCGGATTTCGTCGAGATAGCGCAAGGCGCGCTGGCGGCCCTGGGCACCGAAGATGCGCCTACGGACCTGCTGCTGTCCTTCGACTATCGCATTCGCCATATCCTCGTGGATGAGTTCCAGGACACCTCGTTCACGCAGTTCCAGCTGCTCAAGTTGCTGACGGCCGGTTGGCAGTTGGACGACGGACGCACGTTGTTCGTGGTGGGCGATCCCATGCAGTCGATCTATCGCTTTCGCCAAGCCGAAGTCGGTCTGTTTTTGCGCGCGCGGCAACAGGGCATCGGATCGGTACAGCTCGAGGCGCTGACGCTCTCGGCAAATTTTCGTTCGCAGGCGGGCATCGTGGAGTGGGTCAACGCGGCATTCGCCCGCGTCATGCCGGCCGCGGAGAGCGTTACGGCCGGCGCGGTCCCGTATACACCGTCGCACGCCGTGCATCCGGCCGAGGGCGTGGCGGTGCGCGTGCACGCATTCTTCGATGCGGACGCCGAAGCGGAAGCCGCGCGCGTCGCGAGCCTGATCCGCGATGCCCAGGCGGCGAACCCCGACGGCACCATAGCGGTGCTGGTGCGCGGCCGCAGCCATCTGCGGGCCATTGTGCCAAGGCTGAAAAGTGCAGGGCAGCGGTTTCGCGCCATCGAAATCGAGCCGCTCGGCCATCGCCAGGTGGTGCAGGACCTGTTATCGCTGACGCGGGCGTTATCCCATCTGGCCGACCGGACTGCCTGGCTGGCTGTGCTGCGTGCGCCGTGGTGCGGCCTGACGCTGGCCGATCTGTGTGCGCTCGTGGAGGGCGGATTCTCCGCGACCGTGTGGGAACTCATGGCGGACGAACAGCGGGTTGAGCTCATGGGGGCCGAGGGGGGCATGCGTTTGGCGCGCGTCCGCAACGTCCTCACGAAATGCCTGGCCCACCGGGCGCGCGGTAATTTGCGCGATGCCGTCGAAGGCGCATGGCTCGCCCTCGGCGGACCGGCCTGCGTCGAAGACGTCACGGACCTGGAGGATGCCGAGATTTTCCTGCAGTACCTGGAAGAGTCGGAGGATGCGGGAGGCATAACCGATATCGAAGCCTTCCAGGAAGGCATGGCAAAGCTGTTCGCGTTGCCCGATCTCGAAGCGCGCGACACCGATCCGCAGATCCTCACGATCCACAAGGCCAAGGGCCTGGAGTTCGATACCGTCATCGTCCCGGGCCTGGGCCGTAAACCGCGGGCCGCGGATGCCAGTTTGTTCCTGTGGACGCGTCGCGTGCGCGTAGGGGACGAGGAAGGTGCGGAACTGCTGCTGGCGCCGATCAAGCAGACCGGCGCGGACGACGACCGGATTTACGCTTACCTGGCGCACCTCGAACGGGAACGCGAGCGCCTTGAACAGGCGCGCCTGCTTTACGTGGCTGCGACACGTGCCAAGAGACGCCTGCACTTGCTGGGGCATGTGCTTCCCGACCTGGGCGATGACGTGCGCATGATCAAGCCGCCAGCGAAGGATTCGCTGCTCGATAGTCTCTGGCCGGCAGTGGCTGCGGAATTTGAAGCGGCGTTCGCCTCGTTTGTCCCGTCCGTGCAATCCGTGGCGCTTTCCGGCGAACCCGCGGTATTGGACCAGAGCCTGCGCCGGTTGCCTGCCGGGTGGTCGATGCCGGCGTATCCGCCCGCTGTCCATTGGGATGCGCCCGAGGAGCCGGAGGGCGCGGGGGAAGACATCGAGTTTTCCTGGGTCGGCGAAACTGCACGCCATGTCGGCAGCGTGGTGCATCGCTGGCTGCAACGCATAGCCGACGACGAACTCGCAGGATGGGATCCGGCCCGCGTCGAGCGCATGCGCAAGACCTTCGCGGCTGAGCTGGCCACGCGCGGCATCCCGGAAGTGGAAGTACCCGATGCTGTGGCACGCATTGTCGAAGCGTTGACTCGCACGCTGGAGGATGCACGCGGGCGTTGGCTGCTCGGCGCCCAGCCGCAGGCGCGCAACGAGTATCGCATCACTGCGTCGATCGATGGCGAGCGGCTCAATCTGGTGATCGATCGCACGTTCGTCGACGTGGAGGGTCGCCGGCACATCGTCGACTACAAGACCAGCAGCCACGAAGGCGGGGACGCAGACGGTTTCCTCGACAGCGAGCGCGAGCGTTACCGCCAGCAGCTCGAGCGCTACGCCATCGCGCTTGGTGGCGAGCCCAGCGAGCTGGGACTTTATTTCCCGCTGTTGTCCGGCTGGCGGGAATGGCAATCGCAAAAGTAGCCGACGACTCCTCGTCGTTGGCTTGCCTGTAGCTGGGATCTCGTCAGCGAACCACCCGTATCTGGTACGCGGAACATTGCGGTTTCGCCTGGTCCCGCGCGTTTTTTCGGGATACGAGATATCGCGCAAGTGCTCGCGACACATCCCTATTCTGGACAGGCGACCCGTGCCCTAGGTCATGAGCAAGCGCGGAAGCGTTGGCGGATTTGTCGATGGCACAAAGAATGCGTCACATCTCCGCGAGTTCATTCAAGCGCGCGCATGCGAAGGGCGGGGCAACAGAGAAGATTGCATCCTCGAGGCCGCGTTCGAACCTTCATCGAGCGCGCTGCATTCACAGATCCGGTATCGGAAACCAACAGGGGTTCGCTTCGTTAAAGCGGCCAATTCAGTCAATTGGACCGGCGAGGAAAAACGCCAGTGTGCGCTGGGATACAGACAAAAGCCGTCTAACCAGCCATGGTTCAAAATTATTTCTGCGGAAAGTAGTTGATGAGAGGCACCAGTCCCTTAGAATGCGGCAAAATTTTTCAGCATGGCAGCAGTACGGGTCGCGAGAGAAATCCAGAATTGGCAGCTTTGGTTTTTTGTCTTTCCACCGCGCGAATAGATGTATTCGGGTCCCACGGAGGGAAAGGGCTTCTGAAACTTTTAACAGCGATCTTCACGGTCGCGCTGGTTTCCAGCGTGGTCACGCCGCAACCAATCGGGGCGCAGGAACCGCCCCGGGTGCCCGCGTCCGCGCCGCCTGAGGCCGCGGCGCAGCGGCTGCAACGCCTGAAGGATCAGGCCGACCGCAGTCCCGGCAACCAGTCTTTCCTCTACGACTATCTGCAGGCCCTGGAAGATGCGCGCCGCGATGCCGACATACTCGCGCTGCGTACGCGGCTCGACGCCGGCGCCGCGCCGGCTTCCGTACTCGCACGCGTGGCGAGGGCTGCAGCCAACCAGAAACAGTACCCGCTGGCGATAGATTTGTTCCAGCAGGCCCGCATAAAGGCGCCCGGGAACGTCGACGTGCTATCCGGTCTCTCTTATGCGCTCGTCGACAACGGCCAGCCCGCCGAGGCGCAGAAACTTCTCGAGGCCCAATCGAAAATCCTGAACACCCACCCCGCGCTGCTCGATCCCTATGCCGAGGCGCTGCGTGCCCAGCACGAAGATGCGCAGGCCCTGCGCGCTTACCAGCGCATTCTCGAGCTCGACCCTGCCGATCGCGAGACCAAACGCAATGAGATTCTCACGGTGGCGCGGCTTGGCGCCCCGCACCGGGCGATCGAACTGGCGGAAAAATCACCTGGCCTGTTGAGCGACGAGGAACTTGCGTCGATCAAGAGCGATCGTGCCGTCGCGACCGCGCGTTGGGGCCTCGCGGGCGATCGCAACGCACCGGGCCGTTTTGCGGCTACCGATGCGGCGCTCGCCGAGAACGAGGCGCTGCTCGGGAAGGGCACGGATGCGGAACGCCGCCGCTCACGCTTCGACCGCGTGACGCTGCTGCGCGATCGTTTCCGGATGAAGGAAGCGACCGAACTCTACGAGCAGGTCGCGAAGGACTATCCGGACGTACCGGCTTATGTGAAGACGGCGGCGGCGGATGCCTACCTCTACCTGGAGAATCCCGAACGCGCCCGCGACCTGTACAAGGCGGCGATCGCAGGGGGTGATACCGGACCCGCAGCGGAAACCGGCTTGTTCTACGCCTACAGCGATGCCGAGCAGCACAAGCTGGCGCTGGAGCAGATCGATCGTGCAGTCGCGAAAACGCCGACCAAAGTCCGCGCCTACAGTCCGCTGACGGAGGCAGACAACCCCGACTACGCGAGCCTGTCGGCGACTTCGGCGGCGGCGCGCGGCTACCAGGAAAACTACGACGTGGCGCAATCGCGCCTCGAGGCGATTCGCGACCTGGCGCCGTGGAACCTGGAGGCGCGGGAAAAACTTGCGGCGCTGTACTCCGCGCGCGGCTGGCCGCGCCTGTCGGAGCAGGAATACCAGTGGATCCTCGGTGCGCAGCCGCGCGATCGCACCGCACGCACCGGTAACGCCGATATGCTGCGGGAACTGCGCGACTGGCGCCCCGCGGAACGGGAAACGCTCGCGCTCGTACAGGAATATCCGGAGGACAAGCAAGTCCAGCGCACCGGCCGCCTCTGGGAGATCCACCAGATGCGCGAATTGCGCGTGGAGGCCGGTACTGGGACGTCCAGCGGTTCAACGGGGCCGCTCGGCGGGCGCGAACACCAGATCGAGAGCTGGCTCTATTCGGCACCGTACAAATACGATTGGCGTGGTTTCCTGCACCAATACGATGCTTCGGCGACGTTCGACGGCGGCAAAGGCGTGCGCCGGCGCATCGGTGCGGGCGCCGAATATCGGGTGCGGGATTGGCGCGCTTCGGCCGAAGTCAGCGCAGGCTACAACGACTCTTCCGACGTCGGCCTCACCCTGGCAGGCGACTGGTGGTTGAACGACTACTGGAATTTCGAGGCCGAAGGCGAGACTACAACCAACGATATTCCGTTGCGTGGGCGCGTGGACGGGGTGCGCGGCAAGTCCCTGAAGGTGGGCGCGACGTATCGAGTGAGCGAGTCGCGCCGCTTCGGGATTGGCCTGCAGGGTATCGATTTCAGCGACGGCAACGAGCGCGAGATCCTTAGCGCATCCGCATTCCAGCGGTTCATCTCCGGGCCGGTGTTCAAGCTCGACGGCCTGCTGAGCCTTTCCACATCGCGCAATTCCCTGGACAACGCCGCTTACTTCAATCCGAAAAGCGATTTTGGGACGGACGTCACGCTGATCGGCGAGCAGCGCCTGTGGCGTCGATACGATCGCAGCTTCGTGCACCGGCTCTATCTCTCCGCGGGCCTCTACCAGCAGGAGAACTTCGGCACCGGACCGACGCGCGGCATCCGCTACGAGCATGAATGGAGTTTCGACGATCGCCTGAGCCTGCTCTACGGTGCGCAGCGCACGCTGCATCCGTACGACGGCCAGGAAGAATACGCGAACTACTACAACCTCGTGCTGGACTGGAAATTCTAGATGGTGCGCCGCCTGGTCTTCCTGCTCCTCGTGCTGTGCCTGCCCGCAACCGGTTGGGCGGCAGACACCTATCGCGTGTTCTGCTACCACGACGTGCGCGAGGACGTGCGCGTCTTGCCCGATCCGTTTGCGGTCGATACCGCGGCGCTTGTCTCGCAGTTCGCGTGGTTGAAGGAAAACGGTTATCGCGTGATTTCGCTCGACGACGTCATCGCGGCGCGCGAAGGCCGCAAGCCGCTGCCGGACAAGGCGGTCATGCTGACGTTCGACGATGGATTTCGCAGTGTCTATACGCGCGTCTTTCCGTTGCTGAAGTTATTCGGCTATCCGGCGATCGTCGCGCTGTCCGGCCACTGGCTGGAAGCGGGCAGCAACGGCAGCGTGGAATACGAAGGCCGGCAGGTGACTCGCGAGAATTTTGTTTCCTGGGACCAGGTCCGCGAAATGATGGCGTCCGGGCTCGTCGAAGTGGCATCGCACAGCCATGACCTGCATCGCGGCCACGCCGGCAATCCCCAGGGCAGCCTCATGCCGGCCGCGGTGACGCTGCGTTATGAGAACGGCAAATACGAGGACGAAGCGGCTTACGGCGCTCGCGTGCGCGCGGATCTGGCCCGCAACTCCGCGTTGATCCGCGCCAATACCGGCCGGGCGCCGCGCGTCGTGGTGTGGCCGTTCGGACGCGACAGCGGCGAACTGGCGAAAATCGCGAGCGGACTGGGCATGCCTTACGGTTTCAATCTTGCCGCCGGTGTAAATCGATCGGCGGACGATCCCGCGCGCATTCGTCGCGAAGTCATGGTCAACAATCCGCCGCTCGCCGATTTCATCGAGTCGGTGCAGAAGGAGCCGCGCATCGCACAGCGCGTGGTGCACGTTGATCTCGATTATGTCTTCGATACCAATCCGGTCCAGCAGCAGAAAAATATCGACGCGCTCATCAACCGCATACGCGCGCTGCATATCAATGCCGTTTATCTGCAGGCATTTTCCGACGCGGACGGCAACGGCCAGGCGGCGGCGCTGTATTTCCCGAATCGCCACCTGCCGATGCGCGCGGACCTGTTTTCCTACGTTGCGTGGCAGTTGCGCACCCGTGCGCTGGTGGACGTCTACGCCTGGATGCCGGTGCTCGCCTTCGATCTCGCGTCGGACAACCCGGCCGCGGATCAGGTCGTCAAATCGGCCGACCCGGATGTCGCGTCCTCGGGACGCTACCGGCGCCTCTCGCCGTTTAGCGCGCAGGCGCGTGAAGTCATCGGTGAAATCTATTCGGACCTGGCGCGTTATGCCCGTTTCGACGGACTGCTGTTTCACGACGACGCCACGCTCGATGACTTCGAAGATGTCAGCGCCAGCGCGCGACAGGCGATGGCGGAGAAGGGCCTTGCGCTCTCCCCGGAGGCCATCCGCGCGGATCCGGTCCTGCTGCAGCGGTGGACCGCAATGAAGAGCGACGCCTTGATCGCATTTACGCAGGAACTCGCCGCGCGCGTCAGGGAGCGGCAGGGCGTGATCAAGACCGCGCGTAATTTGTATGCGTTGCCGGTGCTGGAGCCAAAGACGCAATCACGGTTTGCCCAGTCGTTGCCGGCTTTTCTTGCGGCCTACGACTACACCGCGCTGATGGCGATGCCGTTAATGGAAGGGTCGGCGCAACCCGACGCATGGCTCGACAAACTGGCGAAGGCGGTCGCGGCGCAGCCAGGCGGCCTCGAACGCACGGTGTTCGAACTGCAAAGCGTGGACTGGCGCACGCGCAAGCCGGTCCCCGACCAGCAGCTTGTTTCGCAACTGGTGAGGCTGCAGCGCCTCGGCGCCCTGAACATCGGCTACTACCCCGACGATTTCGTCGCGGACCGGCCGGCGCTGGTGAAAATCAAACCGGCGATGTCGCTCCAGACATTTCCGCGAAGCGATTGAAGAGGCGGGGATCGAATGGCCATGAATAGGAAACGCGATGACTAACGAGTTCGGCACGCTGGGCGCGATCCTGTTCGGCTTTGCGTTCTATTACCCGTTGTTCATGGCCTATTACTGGATGATCGGCGGGGTCTACTATTACTTCCACTACGAAAAGCGTCAGGGTGGTGTGAACGAGCCGCCGGCGCTGCCGCGCACGCCGCCCGTCACGTTCCTGGTGCCCTGCCATAACGACGAAGGCATCATCACCGAAACCCTCGAATACATCCTGCTCAAGCAGAACTATCCGGAATTCGAGGTGATCGCCATCAACGACGGCAGCACCGATGGCACCGGGCGGGTGATCGATGAGCTGGCCGCGAAGTATCCGCGCCTGCGCACCATCCACCTGTCCGAAAATCAGGGCAAGGCGCTGGGCCTGACCACCGGCGCGCTGATGACGCCGAACGATTTCCTGATCTGCACCGATTCCGACGCGCTGCTCGATCCGAATTGCGCAAGATGGATCATGTGGCATTTTCTCTCGGGCGCCCGCGTCGGCGCGGTGACCGGCAATCCGCGCATTCGCAATCGCTCGACGCTCATCGGGCGCGTGCAGATCGGGGAGTTTTCCTCGACCGCCGGCCTGCTCAAGCGCGCGCAGCGCACTTACGGCCGGCTGTTCAGCATGTCCGGTGTCGTCGCGGGATTCCGCAAATCGTCCTTGCACGAAGTGGGCTATTGGAGCCCCGAAATGCTGACGGAAGACATCGATATCACCTGGAAGCTCGAGATCGCCAAATGGGACGTGCGCTTCGAGCCGCGCGCGTTGTGCTGGATATTGATGCCCGAGACCCTGAATGGCTTGTGGCGCCAGCGCCTGCGCTGGGCGATGGGTGGCGCGCAGGTGATCTTCCGCCGCTTTCGCGAAGTGCGCGGCTGGCGGGAGCGGCGCATGTGGCCGATCCTGCTCGAATACGTGGTCAGCATGCTCTGGGCCTACACGATGATGACCACATTTGCACTGTGGGCCATTGGCAAATTCGTCGAGCTTCCGCCCGCGATGCACGTACCCACGCTGCTCCCGGCATTTACCGGCGTGCTGATCGGCCTGACCTGCATGATCCAGGTGGGGATAGCGCTGATGATGGACTCGCGTTACGAGAAAGGTTTGTTCCGCTATTACTTCTGGATGATCTGGTACCCGGTTGTGTTCTGGGTCATCAACGTTTTCACCACCGTTGTCGCTACGCCCCGGGTCCTGATGCGCCGGACCGGCAAGCGCGCTACCTGGCGCAGTCCCGATCGAGGCATTCACACCACATGAACGACATAGTCATCAATCGCCCTGAACTGCAACGACCGGCCGCGCGCCTCTTCTTCAGTGCGGTGACCGCGGTATTCTGGAGCTTCTATCTTTACCTGATGCTGCCGCTGGCCACGCTGATTGCGTGGTATGTGGGCTTCACCGTGGTCTATGAAGAAATGCTCATGCGTCGCGGCTGGGAGTCGCTGCTGAATCTGCTTGGCGTATATGCCCTGGTGGTACTGGTGATCGGCGCGTTCCAGGTGGGATGGGCGCTGACCAACCTCCTGCGCTTTCGCGGCACTCGCGACCGCCGCCGCTTCAACGAGCGCTATGTGGATATGAACGTGGCGGACCGGTTCCTCGCCGATACGACGGACTACCCGCGCTGGAAGATGGCGAAGCGTCTCCTGGTTTCGCATCACCCCACGCTTTCGAAGATCGTCACGGTCGAGGCTGCATAGGACCAGCAGGCGGGTCAATAGAAAAACGCAACCCGCACTCCGCGCGCAACGCGCGGAGTTCAGATCGTGATGGCCGCCATGACGATCGCAGTGACGAACGACGCCAGCGCGATGCAAGTTCCGATCATGCGCCGGCGATTGATCGAGGCCCACAACAGCACGCCGGTCAGGCAAAGCAAAATGATGGCCCCGCCCAGCGTGTCGGCCAGCAGTACCCATCCCACGCCGACGCCCGAACTCTTGTGCAGGTTATTCAGCGTGCCGAACACGTTGTTCTCCCTGCGCTTCACGCTGACCAGGCCGTTGCCGACCCAGTATTCGGCTTCCATGTTCATGCGCGGTGAACCGAACGTCGCCGACCAGCGCGCCGGCTGCGTCATGGTCTTGTCGCCCCACGCCACGGGCTTCGAGGGTTCCTCGCGTACGCGCGAAGCCGATGCCTCCGCTTTCAGTTCGCCCTGCAACCATGCGGCCATCGCATTCGCGTCTGCCGGTGCCGGATTCGGCAGCGGCAGTTGCAACGTCGTTTCCTGAACCTGCCCAGCCGGGATTTTCAGGATGGTGCGATGGTTCAGCAGGATGCCCGTGACGCCGAACAGGAGGCCGAGCGCCGCGCCCCACAACCCGATCCAGGCGTGGGTCTTGCGCAGCCATTTCAGAAAAATGCCGCGGCGGGAGCGTGGATCGATGGCGGTTGCGGCGGGCAGTGTCGGAGCATTGCGTTCGATGCCGTTCATGCGAAAGCGTAAAACAAGTGCACGTGTAGGTCCCTCGTGTGAATCTGCAAGTAGCTGTTGCAAGCGCGGGATGCGCAGGCAGGGCGACATCCTACCGTTCACCCTCGCGTTGATGCGAGTTCAATTGCAATTTGTATCCCGGTGCGGAAGAGGTCGAACTGCATGTCCGAAAATGGCTAGCGGGTGGCGCGAGGCGCAGGCACTATGCATTCATGCAACTCGATCCCGACAGCTGTTATCAGGCGCTCGTGAGCCGCGATCCGCGCTTCGACGGACTCATGTTCGTCGGCGTTTCTTCCACGCGCATCTACTGCCGGCTCATCTGCAATTCGCGCCGGCCACTCAGGCGCAACTGCACCTTCTATCCGAACGCGGCGTCCGCGGAACAGGCGGGTTATCGACCTTGCCTGCGCTGCCGGCCGGAAATTGCGCCGGGTAATGCGCTCGTCGATTCGCACAATCGTCTGGCTGTCGCGCTGGGGCGCCGCATACAGGAAGGTGCACTGAACGAACTCAGCGTGCCCGCGCTCGCCGCCCAGCTCGGCATCAGCGATCGACACCTGCGTCGCGTGATCCAGGAAGAATTCGGCGTGTCGCCGAACAAGCTGCTGGAAACGCAGCGCCTGCTGACCGCGAAACTGCTGCTGACCGACACGCTGCTGCCGATCACCGAAGTCGCCTACGCCAGCGGGTTTGCGAGCCTGCGGCGTTTCAACGACGCGTTTCTGACGAACTATCGCTTGAACCCCAGCCAGTTTCGTCGCGGCGCCGGCGGTGCGCGGCGGGCCGGGCGCTTCGTGTTCGATCTCGCTTACCGGCCGCCTCTCGACTGGGACGCACTGCTGCAATATCTCGACAGGCGCCTCTATGCGGGCGTCGAGGCCGTGGTGGGACCGGTTTACCTGAGGACGGTCAGAATCGGCGAGCGCAAGGGTTGGCTGCGTGTGCAGCCTTCTGCCCGGCGCCATGCGCTCTCGGTGGAAATCGCCCCGGAACTGGCGCGCGCCATCCCGTCGATCCTCGCGCGCGTGCGTCGTGTGTTCGACCTCGGCGCGGAGCCCGAGCGAATCTCGCAGCATCTCGGAAAACTCGCCGAGGCGAATCCGGGCCTGCGCCTGCCTGGCGCGTTCGAGGGCTACGAGATCGCAATTCGCGCCGTACTCGGCCAGCAGATCAGCGTGAAGGGCGCGACCACGATCGCG
>JBDTTE010000097.1:0-11841 GCA_039930785.1 Betaproteobacteria bacterium
AGCGCTGCGTAAACGAACTGGTTGGCCGGCGTGGGCACGCCGAGTTCCTTGCCGAATTTCGCGACCATGCCGGACAGCCACGGCAGTTCGAGGCGATTGCCGCGGCGCAGGTCGCCACACATCGACGCCACCATGGTCGCGGGGATCGTATCGATGTTGCCCATTTGCTTGACGACGATGTCGTCGTCGAAGCGAATGCCTTTTGCGCGTCCGATCGCAATGACTTCTTCCATGACCTGTTGCGTGAGCGCGCGCGTGTCGGGATCCGAGCGGATCGGCCCGGCGGGCATGCGGGTCAGCGAAGTCATTGCGGAAAGCGTGACGAGGCGAACATATTTTTCCCAGATGGCTTTCTGGATGTTGTCGACCACGCCACCATTGATGCCGCCCTTTACGCACGCATCGTGCAAGGCTTTCGAGCGGGCGGTCGGCTTGTTGTCGAGTTCGCCGTAAAACAGGCTCGCCATGCTGCCGTTGTGGCGAATCACGCCGGGTTCTTCGATCAATGCGGCAATGTTCGCCACGCCGCCCATGACGTGTTCCTTGCCTAGTACTGGTAATAATGTCTCGACGGCCACGACGCCGTTCTGGAAAGACACGGCGACGGTGTCGGGCCCGATCAGCGGTTTCGCGGCGGCCGCGGCGTCCTCGGTGGCCCATAGCTTGACCGCGATCATAACGACGTCGACCGCACCGATGGTTTTGGTGTCGTTCGTGGCTTTGACTTTGGGCAGATGCAGGTCGCCCAGCGCGCTGAGGACCTTCAACCCGTTCTTCTGCATGGCTTCAAGGTGGGCGCCGCGCGCCACGAAGGTGACGTCTTCGCCGCTGGCTGCGAGGCGCGCGCCGAAATAACCGCCGACGCCACCGCTGCCGATGACTGCAATCTTCATTTATCGTTTCCCGTCGTGAGGTGTCCGGAAGGACCGCCATGTTAGTCAATCGCGGCCATTTTTGTTTTCGCGCGTTGCCGCGGTCGCGGCGCCCGGCATAATATCGATCGTCGCGCCCGGCTGTGCCGGTACACGCAATCGTATCGAGGTCATCGCATGAACCGTCCGGAAAAACTGCCCACACCCGACCGCCTGCACATCGCTTCGCGCATGGCGGACATCGAACCGTTCCACGTCGTGGTATTGATTAATCGCGCCAAGGAACTGGAAGCGCAAGGGCGCTCGATCTCCAACATGGTGGTCGGCGAGCCGGACGCGCCGACGCCGCCGTTGATCGCCGCCGCGGGCATCCGCGCCATCGAGACCGGGCGCATCGGCTATACGTCTTCGCTTGGTATCACCACTTTGCGGGAAAAAATCGCTGCCTGGTATCAGACCCGTTACGGCGTCGAGGTACCTTGCTCGCGCGTAATTGTCACGACGGGTTCCTCGGGCGCGTTGTTGCTGACCATGGGCGTGCTGCTTTCGCCTGGCGACCAGGTGCTAATGGCTGACCCCGGTTATCCGTGCAATCGCCATTTCGTGCGCACGCTGGAAGGTGAAGCCGTGGGCATCCCGGTCGGCGCCGATACGGCTTACCAACTCAACGCCGCGATGGTGGAGAAATACTGGACCCCGAAAACCGCCGCGGTCCTGATTGCGTCACCGGCAAATCCGACCGGCACGCTGATCGACCACGACGAACTCGAGCGCATCCATCGCGTGGTGCGCGCAAAGGGAGGCGTGTTGATCGTCGACGAGATCTATCACGGCCTGACCTACGGCAAGCGCGACCGCAGCGCCCTGGAATTTGCCGACGATGTTTTCATCATCAACAGCTTCTCGAAGTATTTCGGCATGACGGGCTGGCGCCTCGGCTGGGTCATCGCGCCCGAACAATACGTCGCGCCCCTCGACAAGCTCGCGCAGAACCTATTCATCTCGCCGTCGGATCTTGCGCAGCAGGCGGCCCAACAGGCGTTCCATCCGGATACGGTGGCATTGCTGGAACAAAGGCGCGATACCTATCGCGCCCAGCGCGATTTCCTGCTGCCTGAATTGCGCAACCTGGGTTTCGATATTCCGGTCACGCCCGAAGGGGCCTTCTACATCTACGCGAACTGCGCGCGGCTCACTGACGACAGTTACAAATTCTGCTGGGACGTTCTGGAGAAGGCCGGCGTTGCCATCGCGCCAGGCCTCGACTTTGGCCACCACAAGGCCGCGCAGCATGTGCGCTTCTCGTATCCGAAAGCGATTCCGGTGCTGGAAGAGGGCGTCGCGCGGTTGCGCAAGTACCTCGGTAAATAAATATCAATCCTCCTTCTCGCCACAAAGACACGAAGATCACGAAGAAACACGAAGAAGGTCAAGAACAGGGAGGCGTGTTGGTGCTTCGATACGCCATCGATTTCCAAGAAACTACGGTCGCCCAATAAACGAATATCGCTTTCCCGTGCTTCTCTTCGTGTTTCTTCGTGATCTTCGTGTCTTCGTGATGAGAATTAGAAATGCGGTCGAATAATTGGTAGAGCCATGAGCCATTTCATGACGGGCATGCAGCAACAAACCATCCGCGCAAACGGCATCCGGATCAACGCGTGGGTCGGTGGCGAGGGCGGGCCGGTGGTGTTGCTGCACGGTTATCCGCAGACCGGGCAGATGTGGCGCAAGGTCGCACCGGCGATGCTGAAGCAATTCAAAGTGGTGTGTCCGGACCTGCGCGGGTACGGCGATTCCGACAAGCCGCGCGACGGCTACGACAAGCGCAGCATGGCGAAAGATGTCCACGAGACGATGAAGGCGCTGGGCTTCGATCGCTATGCGCTGGTCGGCCACGATCGCGGTGCAAGGGTCGCGCATCGGCTGGCGATGGATTTTCCGGATGCGGTGAAGAATCTTACGGTGCTCGACATCGTGCCGACGCATACCTTGTTTCGCGATGCCGGCAAGGAGCTGGCCGCTGCGTATTGGCACTGGTTCTTCTTCCAGGTTCCGGACCTTCCGGAGATCATGATCGCAAATAGCGCGGAGCCTTTCCTGAGGCACATGTTCCGTGCATTGTGTTTTCGCCAGGATGCGGTCGAGGAGCCGATGTTCGCGGAATACCTGCGCGCATTCCTGCTGCCGGGAACGATACGCGCGGGCCTTGAGGATTATCGGGCCGCGGCGACGGTCGATATTGCCGACGATGAACGCGATCTGGCCCGCAGGTTGGCGTGTCCTGTACTGGCGATCTGGGGCGAACAGGGCAAAATGCACACGATGTTCGACGTGCTCGCCACATGGCGGGACAAGGCGAACGATGTGCGCGGGCACGCGCTGCCTTGCGGGCACTTCATTCCTGAAGAGGCGCCGCGGGAACTGCTGCGCGACCTGCTGCCGTTTCTGGAGCAGGCCCGCTGAACTCGCGGGCGAGTAGGATGGTCTATCCAGCACGCAAACATACCGTATTGAGATTGAGGGTGGGAACATGAAACGCCAGATTGCCTTGTCGTGCATCGCCATCGTCTGTGCCGCCATCTTTTCGACAGGTGCCGGTGCATTCGAGCAGGAGGAAACCTTCACCGACCTGGCGCCGGGCAAGGACATGCTCGATCCGGCCAGGTTGAGCGGTCTCCTGCGGCAGAACGACGTGCGCGCCATGAACAACATCGCCCTGCTGTGGGCGAAAGGCTACGACGGCAAGCAGAGCTACGAGGAAGCCTTGAAGTGGTGGAAGGAAGCGGCAAAACGCGGCTACACCGTGGCGATGAACAATATCGGCCTGCTTTACGCAAACGGCGACGGCGTGCAGCAGGACTATGAGCAGGCCTTCAAATGGTGGCACCAGTCCGCGTTCCTCGGCAACGCGTGGGCGATGAATAGTGTCGGCGACCTTTACGAAACCGGCATGGGCGTGCCGCGCAATCTGCTCATGGCCATGACCTGGTACCAGAGCGCGGCGTCGCAAGGTGAGCCGATGGCTATGTACAACGTAGGCAAGCTCATCGAATCCGGTGCCGGTGTCACACAAGACGAAGCGGAAGCGCTTTCCTGGTTTCGCAGGTCGGCGGAGAAGGGTTACGCGTCTGCCATGCACAGCATCGGAAAAATGTACATCGAAGGCCGCGCGGTAACTGCGGATCCGATGGAGGGGCTG
Organism: Betaproteobacteria bacterium; assembly: GCA_039930785.1. Classification (GTDB taxonomy): domain Bacteria; phylum Pseudomonadota; class Gammaproteobacteria; order Burkholderiales; family JACQAP01; genus JACQAP01. The sequence goes on from JBDTTE010000097.1 coordinate 4,075, forward strand.
GCGTGGCTCACCGCTGCCTCCACCCGCTACCCACCGGAGGATGCGTCGGAGGAAAAAGCCAATCGCGAAGACATCGATGCGATCAAGTCGCGTCTGGACGATGCGGCTCTCGCGCGCGTCAAAGAGCGGGCCACCGAAATCGAGGTACTCACGACGCCCGTGAAGCCCCAGCCGCCGAAACCCCTGCAGCCGGGCGAAAAATCGACTTGAGTTCGACACGTATCGCGCGAATCCTTTTCGCGCTCGCGCTTGCAACCGGCGCTGGCGCCTCATGGGCTGACGGAACGGGCGATGGCGATGCCGTGGGAATGTACGGCAGGAACAGGGACAGTGTCGGCGTTACCTCGCCGAAGTATCTTGGCAATGCCGGCGCCGAAGTTCTCTCCGAAGCGGAACTGATGCCCGCGCTTTCCGTGGCGCTCGACCAGCTCTCGAAGTACCACCGGCAGGTTGCGATTCCGGAAATCATCCGCGTGCCGCACGAACGAATCGAAGAGCTGGTATGCAACGCGAGGAAGTGCGCGGCGCTCGCTGTCTATCGCCGCGGAGAGGGAATTTATCTCGACGAAAGGCTCAAGCCCGAAACCAGCCTGTTCGATCGCTCGATCCTGCTGCATGAGCTTGTCCACTACGCGCAGGAAATGGAAGGCGCACACGACGACATGAGGCCCTGCATGCGCTGGTACCAACGCGAGCAGGAAGCCTACGCGATCCAGAAGATTTTCCTGGGCATGGTTGGCAGCGCCACTCGCGTGGGGTATTCAGCGCATGGATCGACCTGCGACGACGAACCGCATCCCATCGTGTCGGCGCCCGCAAAATAACAGCAGGTCATTCGTCTTCGCTATCAATCCGGTCGCTGCAATATATTGGACCGCTGGACCTGGCGCGGCGAACAATGGCCCATCCAAATTGGAGGACCCCATGGCCGTAAAACCAATCCCGTTTTCCCTGCATGTCGGCGACGATGTGCTGGCCGATCTGAAGCGTCGCCTCACCACAGTGCGCTGGCCCGATGAGGTGCCGGACAATCACTGGAAGTACGGCGCCGACCTGCCTTACCTGAAATCACTGGTCGACTACTGGCGAGATCACTACGACTGGCGGGCGCACGAAGCGAAGCTCAACAGCTTTCGCCAGTTCAAGGCGAAGCTCTCGGGCATCGACGTGCATTTCATCCATGAGGAGGGCAAGGGGCCGAAGCCGATGCCGCTGCTGCTCTCGCACGGGTGGCCGGGCTCGGTGCACGAATTCCACAAGCTCATTCCGATGCTGACCGACCCGGCGCGGTTCGGTGGCGATCCGGCGGATGCATTCACCGTCATCGCGCCGTCACTGCCCGGCTACACGTTTTCATTCACACCGAACCAGCCGAGATTTTCCGTCGAGCAGATCGCCGACACGTTCGCGGAATTGATGACCGAAGTGCTGGGATTCAAACGCTTTGCCGCGCAGGGCGGCGACTGGGGTGGTTTTGTCACATCGCGCCTCGGCTACGCCTATCCCGAGCGCCTTGCGGGCATCCACATCAATCTGTTGAGCCTGCGTCGCGACACGCCGATGCCTTCGAGCCCGACCGCTGACGAAAAGCGTTACTTCGAAGAGCGCGCACACTGGATGCAGGAGGAAGTCGGCTACACCTGGATCCAGGGTACCAAGCCGCAGACGCTGGCTTATGCGCTGACCGATTCGCCTGTTGGACTGGCTGCGTGGATCGTCGAGAAATTCCACACGTGGAGCGATCACGGCGGCGATCTGGATGCTTATCTCGGCAGGGACGCAATTCTGACCGACATCATGTTGTATTGGGTCACCGGCGCGATCGGGTCGTCGTTCTGGCCTTACTACGCGCGCATGCACGGCCCGTGGCCGATTCCGGATGGCGCTCGCATCGGCGTACCGATGGGGTACGCGGAATTCCCCAAGGAGATCCTGCGGCCGCCACGCTCGCTCGCCGAATCGATGTACTCCGATATCCGCCGCTGGTCGAAGATGCCCAAGGGCGGACACTTCGCTGCGCTCGAACAGCCGGAGCTGCTGGCGCAAGAGGTGCGGGAGTTCTTCAGGCCGCTGCGCTAGCGCTCGGCGCGATTTGTGCGAATGATGAAGTCATAGCACAGCTCGAATCCCCCGCGCTATGATCCGGCGACAGGCGGTCCGGATGGGGCGGGAGGGACGGTGCCGAAGAAACCGCAGCAGCTAGCCAAGCTTTCGCGGCCGCGTCTTTATGACGCGCTGCCGCGCGAACGGCTGTTTGCCCTGCTGGACGAGAAGCGCCGGCATCCGGTCATCTGGATCGCGGGGCCGCCCGGGGCGGGGAAGACGACGCTGGTCTGCAGTTATCTCGAAGACCGCGGCCTGCGCGGGATCTGGTATCACGTGGATGCCGGTGACAACGATCTTTCCACGTTCTTCTTCTACCTGACCGAGGCGGCGCGGAGCTTTCCCTCCAGGCAGCCCCTGCCTCTCCTCACCCCCGAATATTTGCCGGATCTGCGGGGATTCGCTCGACGCTATTTTCGCGCCCTTTTCTCGCGTTTGCCCGAGGATGCCACTGTTGTGCTGGACAATTTTCAGGACGCGGATCAAGGCGGTTTTCGATTGCTGGTCGCCGAGGCGATAGCGGAGGTGCCCCGGCACGCGACGTTGCTGATAGTGAGCCGTACGGAGCCGGAAGCGGAATTCTCCGAGCATCTCGCGAGGGAGGCCGTTTCAGTCCTCGGCTGGTCCGAATTGAAACTGCGCTTCGACGAGGCGCGGGCGATCGCCTCCGCGCGCGAGCATTTCGATCCGGCAACGTTCGCCACTCTTTTCGAAAGTTCGGAAGGGTGGGCAGCAGGTTTGACGCTAATGCTGGAAGGAATGCAGCGCAACGCCGGCTCGCCTGTCGACGTCGAGGCTGTTTCCGTCGACGCCGTTTTCGATTATTTTGCGGCGCAGATTTTCGATACCGCCAGTGCGGCAGTGCGTGACACGCTCGTCAGGACCTCGGTGTTTTCTTCCTTTTCGCTCTCGCTTGCCGAACGGATCAGTTCGAATCCGATGGCCGGAAATCTGCTGGACGAACTGTGCCGGCGGCAACTATTCACGTTCCGCCGGGGTGTGGCCGAACCGCGCTATCAGTATCACGACCTGTTTCGGAAGTTCCTGCTGCAACGCATGCAGTCGATGCTCGATTCGCGGGAGCGGCAGGAACTGATGCAGACGGCGGCGAATCTGCTGGCGGATGACGGCGGGGATGAGGAGGCATTTGCCCTATACGTAAAATCCGGTGACTGGCGCACGGCGACGAATCTCGTGTACCGGTTTGCACCTTCGTTGCTCGCGCAGGGTCGATCCCGGACGTTGCACGACTGGGTGCAGGCGCACGGGGACGAACGCATCCGGGAAAGTCCGTGGTTACAGTACTGGCTGGGGAGCGCCCTGATGCAGTCGGATTTGCCGAGGGCGGGCGAGCGTTTCCTTGAAGCTTTTGGGCGCTTCGACGCCGAGCGCAATTCTGTTGGGCAATGTCTGTGCGCAGCCGAACTCATCCGCGTCCAATACTATTCATATGACGACTTCAAGCCCTTCGACAAGTGGATCGACGTACTCCATGAGCTGCTGAACGCGGCCCCTGCATTTCCCGATGCTGCTTCCGAGATGAAGGTTTGCAGCGCGTTGCTGCTGGCCTTGTCGGCGCGACAGCCCGGCCACCCGCGCCTGGAAGAACTGCTTGTGCGCACGGCAGCGCTGCTCGACGAGAACATCGAAGTGAATCAGAAGGTCGCGGCAGGCATGGCGCTCTTCATCCACTACACCATCTCCAACCAGTTGCCCGAGGCGCAACGAATCATAGAGAAAGTATCGCCCTTGCTGGACGACGTCGGGGTGACCGCTTTGAACAAGGCGTATTGGTGGCTGCAACTGGGCTATTACCACTTTCGCCGTGCGGCGGTGCGCGACGCCGAGAAAGCCTGGCAGGAGGCTGACAAGGTGACGGCCGAGCACGGCTTGCGGCAAACGGACTTTGTCGGTCGGTGTTTTCGCGCCTTTCATTTCGCGGCCGTATCCGATTTCAGGAGCGGACAGGCGGTCCTGGAAGGTCTCGAAGGCAAGGTCACGGACGCTCGCCCAAGTACTGGCGCGCTATTCCACCTTGCGCATTGCCTGTTGAATCTCTCGATCGGGAACGGTGCGGATGCGGCCCATCATGGCGAGCTGGCACTTGCCGCCGCGTCGCGTGTGGGCAGGCCATTTTTCGATGTGGCCTGGCATGCCCAGGTGGCGGCGGCGCTGGCCATGGCCGGCGAACACGAAGCTTCCCGGAAACTGGTGGCCGAGGGATGGCGCCGATCCGAGGGTACCCGCCTCGCAAGCTATCGGTGCAACCTCTTGATGGCAAGTGCCTACTCTCAAATCCAGCAAGGACTTGCGCTGGAGGCGCGCGAATCGATTCGTGAAATGGTACGCATCGGCCGCGAAGCCGGCTCGTGGCAGTACCTTCGCAGTACGCCAACCATAAAAGATACGGTTCTCGAGGAGGCCTTGGCGGCCGGCATCGAAGTGCCTTTCGTCCAGATGATGGTGCGGCGATTCGATATGCGTCCGCGACGCACTGACCTCGGGGCTTGGCCGTGGCCGGTCAGGATTTTTACGATGGGCGAGTTTCGAATTGAAGTAGACGGCCTGCCGTTGACATTCGGCAGGAAGGTTCCGAAGAAGCTGCTTGCCCTCCTCAAGGCGATCGTGGCGTTCGGCGGCAAAGGTGTTGCCGAGAAAAGGCTGATCGATGCGCTCTGGCCAGACGAAGCAGGCGACGCCGCGCACGAGGCGTTCGCAGTGAGCCTGCATCGATTGCGCAAGCTCCTGGTTCATGCGGAAGCTATCCAGCTTTCGGACGGTGTGGTCGCCCTTGATGCAAACCGCTGCTGGGTGGATGCGTGGGCCCTGGAACATGATATCGCGCGCAGCGAATCCAGCAAACCCGGCGCATTGGCGACGGACACGTCGTGGCAACTTTATCGAGGCCACTTTTGCTCGGAAGATGCGGAGGCGCCCTGGGCACTGTCGATGCGCGAGCGCCTCCGCGGCCGGTTCCTGCGCCATGTCGCCCGCACTGGCCGGCAACTCGAGGAAGCGGGAGATCTGGCCACCGCGGTTACTGTGTACCAGAAGGGCATCGACACGGACGACCTCGCCGAGGAACTGTACCAGGGACTGATGCGCTGCCTTCTGAACCTGGGCAGGCGTGCGGAAGCCATGGCGGTGTATCGGCGCTTGCGGCAGACCCTCTCGGTAACTTTGGGCATCCAGCCCTCCGCGCAGAGCGAGCAGCTGTTCAAGCTTCTCGCCGCCGACTGATCCCGGTTTATTTTCTCTTTCTGTACCCGATTCGTAATCGCCGAGCCCCTAGTCTGGCGACGCGTCGGGGAGGGAGCATGGATTCGGGCCGCACATTCATCGTTCGACTTTACCGCCAGGCGGGTCGTCGTCTGGTGGGCGTGATCGAGGATGTGGACTCGGGGCGCCGTGTGCCGTTTTCCAGCGCCGATGAGTTATGGACGGTTTTATCCGCGCAAGCGCGCCGGCTGTCTGCCCCATCGCCTGGATCGCTTAAACCAAAATAAAGAGGAGGGTTCAATGCAACGCAAAAATCTCGTTTCGATGGCCATTCTGTTTTTGCTGGCCAGCGTGAGTTTTTCGGCCAAGGCGCAGACGACCGCGATCAAGACCGAGTACCTCATGACTTACATGGCCCAGCTGGATGCGCCCTACCCGATAGACAGTTCGCTGGTAATCGTCAATGTGAAACCCGGCGGTTGGGCGAAGGGGTCGAAGATCAGCGGCACGTTCATTCCACCGGGCGGCGACTGGCTCCGCGTGCTGCCCTCGGGGGCGTTACGCCTCGACGTGCGGGCCACGCTTAAGACCGACGACGGTGCGCTGATCTACATCACCTACAACGGCATCATCCAGCACTCCGCGGAGAGCGCGGACAAGCTGAACAAGGGAGAACTGCTGACCGCGAAGGACATTCCCTACTTCATCGCGGCGCCGACATTCGAAACCTCCTCCGAAAAATACGCGTGGCTGAACAGCGTCCAGCTCGCCATCAAGATGGTCGAACTGAAGCTTGGCGAAGGGGGGTACGTGAAGTACGACGTCTTCGTGCTGCGTTAGACATCTCTCGCCGGTCTCTTCCGGTTTTCAGGGCGACCATGGTCGCCCTTTTTTCTCTCCCTGCAGGTTCGACCCTCCGTTCGGTCGGGTCGGCGCAGCCGGTGTATGCTCATTTGCCGCTGCGGATGGATATGCCCCTTGCGGAAGGAATGCGGCACTGCAAAAAAGTCCGGCACAGACCGGATTTCTCAAAACTTGAGAGGAGAGAGCACATGAACGGGATGTCATTGATCCGGTTGCTTGCGACCGGACTTTGCATGGTTGCTGCAAGCGCTTTCGCGGCGGACACCATCAAGATTGCGCACATCGATCCGCTAAGCGGGCCGTTCGCGTTGCAAGGCGAATCCGGCAGCCGGCATATCCAGGCGGCGATCGACGAAATCAATGCGCGCGGCGGCGTGCTTGGTGGCACGAAGCTGGAAATGGTGGAACTCGACAACAAATCCAGTCCCCAGGACAGTCTGATCGCGTTGAAGCAGGCGATCGACCAGGGCATCCATTTCGTGACGCAAGGCAACGGTTCGCACGTTGGCCATGCGCTTTCGGAAGGTGTGCTCAAGCACAACCAGCGCAATCCGGGTAACGAAGTCCTGTACCTGAATCATGCCGCGATCGATCCGGCCCTGACCAACGAGAAATGCAATTTCTGGCACTTTCGTTTCGATGGCAGCGCGGATATGAAAATCGATGCGCTGACTTCTGCGATCGCGAAGGAGAAGGGAGCGAAGAAGGTTTACCTGATCAACCAGGATTACGCATACGGCCAGGCCGTCAGTCGTATAGCCAAGGAGATGATCGCCAAAAAAAGGCCGGACATCGAAATCGTCGGCGATGAATTGCACCCCACCGGCAAGGTGAAGGATTTCGCGCCCTACATCGCGAAGATCAAGGCGAGCGGTGCCGACACGGTTCTCTCAGGAAATTGGGGCAGCGACCTCGCGCTGCTCATCAAGGCCGCGGAAGAGGCCGGATTGAAGGCGACGTTCTATACGAACTACGCCTACCTGGTCGGCACGCCGAAGGCGTTCGGCGCCGCCGGTGCCGAGCGCGTGCGCACGGTCGCGAGCTGGTTTCCGAACCTGCCCGGCTCGCCACTCGAGAAGACCTACCTGGAATACAAGAAGCGCTACAAGGAAGACTGGGGATTCCTGCCGATCAAGTACACGATCGACATGTGGGCGAAAGCCATCGACAAGGCCGGCTCGGCCGATCCAATCAAAGTCGCGCGAGCGCTCGAAGACATGCGCTACGACGCCGGCGTTGGCGAGGCCTGGATGCGCGCGGACGACCACCAGATTACCGAGCCGATGTTCATAGCGACATTTGCCAAGGTCGGCGATGGCGTGAAGTACGACGCGGACGACACAGGTTACGGCTGGCGCGTCGATACACGAATCGAGGCGAAGGACAACATCCTGCCGACGACGTGCAAGATGGAAAGGCCGTTCTAAGGCGATGATGGGTGATGTGCAATCGGCGACGGGTGAGGATTAAGGAGGAAGGATTGGTTGTCATTCCCGGGAATGCGGGAATCCAGATCTCGTAAGTGCGTAAAGGTGTAATCAGTCGAGCCACGCTTTGCTCGCCCATCGCCCATCGCCCATC
>JBDTTE010000098.1:0-11780 GCA_039930785.1 Betaproteobacteria bacterium
GCTAGTGCGGTTGCAGAGTGACGGCTTTCATCGCCGCGCCTTTCGGTTGCAGTTCCTCGCCGCCGGCCGGATAGTTATTGACCTTCAGGATGAACGTGACGATGTCCGCATACTCGGCCCGGCTCAGCGAGCCCGGCGCGTTGTTCGGCATCAGGCTGCGAATGATGTAGTAAAGATCGTCCAGCGTGTGCTTGCCGTCTTCCCAGCGGCCGCGGAACGCGTCCCCGGTCAATGGCGCCGCAGGGTTGCCCTGCAGGCGCGCGCCATGGCAGGCGGCGCAATATTGCTGGTAGAGCGCCTCGCCGCGCGTGGATTGGTCCGCGGTATAGACCCCCTCTTCCGCCATCGCGCCCGCGGCGCACAACGCGCCGGCCATCCAGACCAGAAATCCGCACACCCTTCGAATTGCAACGCCCATGCCCGCCATTCCCCCAACCCCTGCGCCAACTTGATGCCACGCGCTGAATTGCCACCCGCGCCAAAACGCCGGGATGCCCGGCAGGAATGTACGCCGCCCGCGCGGGCCGGTAAAGCATCCCGCCGACCGGGGAACCACGGGGCACCTTCACCGTCCAATATCCGCGACAATGGATCCACGGCGGTCGAAGCATTGCAACTCGACTATAAAAACATGAGCGCTGCCCTTCCGGAACCTGTCCCACCCCGTTCGTCTGCTGCGCTGTCCAGCGCGCCGGCACAGATTGCGCCATTCGTTTCCGATCGTCTCATAGCGGAACTGCACGAGATCCTCGAAGCCACCGTGCTGTTGATGGATGGCGATCTCGGCAATATCCAGCTGTTCGAACCCGTGCACCGGACCCTGCACATCGTCGCCCAGCTCGGCTTTCCGCCGGAAATCATGGCGGCGCTGGGCACGGTTTCCATCGACGCCGAGTCGGCCGGCGCGCGCTCGCTCCGCCACCGCAAGCGCATCGTCATCCGTGACGTCAATGTGGAACCGGCCTATGAGCCTTTTCGCGCCATCGCGGCGCTGGCCGGTTTTCGCGCCGTCCAGTCCACGCCACTGATCTCGCGCGACGGAGAGTTCCTCGGCACGTTGCAGACGCACCTGCACGAGCCCCGCGATTTTTCTACACGGGAGGTGCGCGTACTCGACCTGTATTCGAAGCAGGCCGTGGATGCGATCATGCGCGCGCGAGTCGAATACGACCTGGCGATGGCACGGCAGCGCCTCGAGACCGCGTTGAGCGCCAGCGAAATCGGCATTTTCGATTGGGATATTGTCCATGGACGCGTCTACGGCGACGCCAACTTCGCACGCTTGTTCGGCATCGTCCTGGACCGGGATGGATCGGCTGCCCAATCCACGTTCGAACCGCTGATCCATCCGGACGATCGCGACGCGCGTTCGGCGAGGGTCCGCAATACACTGGAAACCGGGGCGCTCTACGAGGCGGAATATCGCATCCTCGATCACGGCAAGACGCGCTGGGTCCTTTCGCGCGGAAAAACCGAACGCGACGCGTCCGGCCGGGCGTTCCGTTTCTTCGGCGTGCTGCTCGACATCACCAGCCAGCGCCATGCCGAACGGGAGCAGCAGAGCACTTCGATGGAGTTGCACCGGCTTTCGCGTGTGCACGAAACCATCCTGTCGAACATGCGCGACTTCGTAACCGTCGTCGACCGCGAAGGCCGCTTCCTGTACGCCAACCACCACCTGCTGTCGGTGTGGGAGAAAACGCTCGATGAAGTCGTGGGCAAGACCCGGCTCGAGCTGGGATACGAAGAGGAGCACCACGAGCGCCACATGCGCGAAATCGCGCAACTCCTGGAGACGCGGCAGCCGGTACGCGGCGAAGTAGCCTATACCGCGGCGAACGGAGAGTACGGCGTGTACGACTATATCTTTGCGCCGGTGCTGGGACCGGACGGGGAAGTCGAGTCCATCGTCAGCACCAGTCGAGATATCACCGTACGCAAACGGGCCGAGGAAGCGCTGCGGGAAGCCGACCGGCAAAAGAACGCTTTCATCGCGCAACTGGCCCATGAGCTGCGCAATCCGCTGGCGCCGATCCGCAACGCCAGCCATGTTTTTCGCATGAGCAAATCGGCCGAGCCCGACGTGCTGTGGGCCGGCGACGTGATCGATCGCCAGATCGATCACCTCACGCGCCTGATCGACGACCTGCTCGACATCTCGCGCATCAGCCGCAACAAGCTGGAACTGCGCAGGCAGCGCATCCTGCTTCAAGATGTCGTACAAGGCGCGATCGAGATCAGCCGCCCGGCCATCGACCAGAACGGCCACGGCCTCACCGTCTCCATTTCGCCGGAGCCAATCTACATGCTGGCCGACATGGCGCGGTTGACACAAGTGCTGATGAACCTGCTCATCAACGCCGCAAAATATACCCCGAGCGGCGGCAAAATCGAACTCGACGCGAGGCGCGAAGGCAACGACGCGATCATGCGCGTGAAAGACAACGGCATCGGCATCGAACCGGCCGTCCTGCCGCGCGTATTCGAGATGTTCTTCCAGGTCGACGCCTCGATGGAACGCTCGCAGGGTGGCCTGGGCATCGGCCTGTCGCTCGTGAGGTCAGTGGTGGATTTGCATGGCGGCAGCGTCGAGGCGCGTAGCGAGGGCCCTGGTCGCGGCTCCGAGTTCATCGTGCGCATCCCCGCCCTCCGCGGATCGTCGTCGCCCGTCGTGGATGCGAAGAAAATCGATTCGGGTGGACACACCGGCGTGCGGCGCCGGGTACTCGTCGTCGACGACAACCGCGATTCGGCCGAGTCGCTGGCTATTTTCCTGCAGCTTGGCGGGCACGAAGTGCGAACCGCATTCGACGGCATCGAAGCGCTCGGGCTGGCGGAAAGTTTCCACCCCGACGTGGCACTGCTCGACCTCGGCCTGCCCAATCTGAACGGCTACGAAGTGTGCCGCCGCATCCGCGAACAGGAATGGGGCAAGCGCATGTTGATCATTGCGCAGACCGGCTGGGGCCAGGAGGATGACAAGCGCCGCACGCGCGAAGCGGGGTTCGACGAACATCTGGTGAAGCCGGTCGATCCGGCCCAGGTGGCGAGGTTGGTCGGTGAGGCGTCAGGCGTGAGGCGTGAGGGGTAAAAGCGGCGCAGCGACGACGTAAGACCTGCGCAAGTATCACCCCCACAAAGGCGTTTGGTTACGCTGCTATCCTATGGCTCCCGACGGTACGCTCAGCCTTCGCGCCTCACCCCAAAGGAACCCCATGACCTCCCACGACGATCCTTCCCCCGCCTGGTTCATCACCGGCTGTTCGACCGGGTTGGGTCGCGCGCTGGCCATAGCCGTCCTTAAAAAAGGACACCGCGCTGTCGTCACAGCCCGCGATCCTGGCCAGGTGCGCGACATCGTGGCCGGCTATCCGCAAAAAGCGATCGCGCTGCAACTCGATGTGGCCAACGAAGCGCAGATCAACCGGGCAGTGATCGCGGCCGAAAAAGCGTTCGGTCGCATCGACGTGCTGGTGAACAATGCCGGTTACGGTTACCTCGCCGCCGTCGAGGAGGGCGAAGAAGCGGAAATCCGTGCCATGTTCGAAACCAATTTCTTCGGCCTCGCTGTGCTGACTCGCCGCGTTCTGCCCGGCATGCGCAATCGCAAACGCGGCCACATCATCAATGTGTCATCGGTCGGCGGGCTGATCGGCAATCCAAGCGCGGGCTACTACAACGCTACCAAGTTCGCGGTCGAGGGATTGTCCGAAGCGCTGGCCAAGGAAGTCGAGCCGCTTGGTCTGCATGTGACGGTGATCGAGCCCGGCCCGTTTCGAACCGACTGGGCCGGACGTTCACTGAAAATTCCGCGCAACGCGATCGAGGCGTACGCGTCGACAGCCGGTGCGCGCCGCGGCCAGATCGCCGGCTACAGCGGCAAGCAGGCAGGTGACCCCGAGCGCGCCGCTCAGGCCATCATCAGCGTGGCGGAGTCACCGAATCCGCCGATGAATCTGATCCTCGGCAAGGACGGGCTCAAGCGCGTGCGCGAGAAACTCGACAAATTCACCGAGACCCTGCGGGAATGGGAAAACGTCACGGTCAGCGCGGATTTTCCGGAGGCTTGATCATGGCGGACAGGATGCGGGTTGCGGTACTGGATGACTGGCAAGGCGTGGCTGGTCAAAGTGCGGACTGGAGCGGTCTGAAAAGGATGGCCGACGTGGCTTTTTTCGAAAAGCCTTTTACCGGCGACGACGCGCTGGTGCAGGCCCTGGCTGAGTTCGACATCATCATCGCCATGCGCGAGCGCACCAAATTCTCCAAGGCGCTGCTCGATCGCCTGCCGAAGCTGCGCATGATCGCGCTGACCGGCGGGCGTACCTGGACCACCGATTTCGATGTGTTGAACGCGCGCGGCATTCCAATGTGCTTCACAGGTGGCGAGAAATCCGGCGCCGCAACCGCCGAGATTGCATTGGGCCTGCTGCTGGGCGCGGCACGCTTCATGAATCGTGGCGACGCGGCGATCCGCGCAGGCGGATTCCAGGACGGCGTGCCGTCAGGCCCGGTGCTCGACGGCAAGACACTCGGCATCCTGGGCCTGGGCAAGATCGGTTCGCGGATGGCGCGTTACGGCGCGGCACTCGGCATGCAGGTCATCGCCTGGAGCGAAAATATGACCGACGAAAAAGCCAGGGCTGGTGGTGCGCGCCTTGTCGACAAGGACACGTTGCTGTCGCAGTCCGATGCCATCTCGCTGCACGTCGTGTTGTCCGACCGCACGCGCGGCATCATCGGCGCGCAAGACTTGGCGAAAATGAAGTCTGGGGCGATTCTGGTCAATACGTCGCGCGGGCCGCTGGTGGACGAGGCCGCGCTGCTGGACAGGCTACGCTCGGGCAAGCTGATCGCCGGGCTGGATGTCTATGCCGAGGAACCGTTGCCCGCGAATCATCCGCTGCGCAGCATGCCGAACACCATGCTCACGCCCCACCTGGGTTACGGTTCGAGCGAGGTGTACGGGCAGTTTTATCGCGAGTCCATCGACAACGTGCTGGCTTTCCTGCAAGGTAAGCCGACCCACGTGCTCAATCCGGAAGCGCTGCGCGCTGCTTGAACACGCAGCAGATAACCAGAACGAAAATATAAAGGGGGAAGCGAACATGAAGGCATTGATTCTCGCAGCGCTGTTGTGCGTTCCGTGCGCGGCCATCGCGCCGGCGGTCGCGCAGGTCGGCTTTCCCGCCGCCCCGCCGCTGGTCAGCCCGGCCAAGGACACGATCGATTTCCATGTGCACTCCGAGCCGGACGTGTTCGGCCGCAGCATGGACGACATCGACGTCGCCACACTGGCCAAGCGCAAGGGCATGCGCGGGTTGGTGCTGAAAAATCACGTCACCATGACAGCGGACCGTGCGGCACTGGTGATGAAAGTCGTACCCGGCATCGAGATCTTCGGCGGCATAGTGCTGAACAACGCCGTCGGCGGCATCAATCCTGCAGCGGTCGAGTGGATGTCCCACATGTCGGGCGGTCGCGGCAAGGTTGTGTGGCTGCCCACCTTCGACGCGGACATGCACATCAAGACGCTGGTCGATCCCAACGGCAAAGGCATCGAGGTCGCGCCGGGTGGCGTGGTCACGCCGCAACTCGAGGAAGTCCTGAAAATCATCGCGCGCGAGAATCTCGTGCTGGCGACCGGGCACATTCATGCGGAGGAAGTCGTCGCAGTCGTCAAGCGCGCAAGGGAACTGGGCGTGAAAAACATTCTGATTACGCATGCGCTGACCAACATCCCGGGCCTGAGCATGGCGCAGGTCAAGGAAGTCGCGGAGATGGGCGCGATCATCGAATACTGCTACCTGCAATCGATGACAGGCCCCGACGCACAGCATGCGTGGATGAAGCACTGGAAGAAGGTCCCGCTCAAGGAAGTGGCACAAGTCGTCGCCGAGATCGGCCCCGATCACGTGCTGCTGTCCACCGACCTCGGCCAGCACGCCAACATGACCCACCCCGACGGCATGGAAGACATGATCACCGGCCTGATGAAGGAAGGCGTGTCGCAGGCCGACATCGACAAGATGGTGAAGAGGAATCCGGCGCGCCTTCTCGGCCTGGAGAACTAGGCCTTACAGGCGCGAGTGATGGGTAATGGGCAATGTGTGATGGGCAAGAACAGACCTCGGAGCCGTTGACCTTTCACATCACTCATCGCTCATTGCTCATCGCCTGAGGTCGCTCACCCCTTCCTCCGAACACCCGTCGCCTCACCCGCGGCCTGCGTCAGCACGGTCGGCCAATCCGCATGCGCAAACGCGGCGTGCAGATATTCGATCAACGCCGTCACTTTTCCCGGCACCAGCTTGTGAGAGGGAAACACTGCATGAATTTCCTGGCTGGGCAGCGAGAATTCCTTCAATACCTGCACGACCTTTCCCGTGGCAAGCGAGGCCGATGCCACATAGAGCGGCAATACGGCAAAGCCCATGCCTTCGCGCACCGCCGCCAGAATCGACGAAAGGTTGTTACTGCGCAGGTTGCCATGCACACGCACGGATGTGCGGACGCTCTTGCGGTCGATGAAATGCAGGTGGTCGTCGCCCTGCACGGTGCTGTAGACGAGCACGTTGTGCTTCACAAGGTCCTGCGGGACTTTGGGACTGCTGCGCTTCTTGAGGTAGGCCGGCGAAACCACTGCGACCCATGGATTGAGGCCGAGATAGCGCGCGCCGAGCGATGAATCGGCAAGCTTGCCCATGCGGACGGCGAGATCGATGCCTTGCGCAACCAGATCCACGTAGGTGTCTTCGAAGCTCAATTCCACTTCGAGCAACGGGTATTGGCGCATGAATCCGAGGATCAGCGGTGTGACGACCCGCCGACCGAATGCAACCGAAGTGCCGATGCGGATGCGGCCCTGCAACTGCGCCTGGCGGCCGTCGGCGAGATGCTCCGTTTCGTCGAACAACTCGAGTAGCGCCTTGCCGCGCTCGAAGTAGCTGCGACCAAGCTCGGTTACGCTCAGCCGCCGGGTATTGCGGTTCAGCAGCCGCATGCCCAGGCGCCTTTCGAGCGCGGCGACGTGCCGCGTCACCGTGGGCTGGGTCACCCCGAGGTCGCGCGCCGCCCTGGAAAAACTACCGGCTTCGACGACCCGCACGAAAATCCGGATACCTTCGATACGATCCATATCGTCACTCGTCCTGAAGACGTCGGTTCACGCGGAGGAGCGTGCAAGGCCCGTTGATCTATACGCAACCAGTATAAGAGTTATCGGGCGGCCAATGCCGCGTGGTTTGCCATTGCGCCATGCTGACTCGGGAGCATTCAAAAAATAATCAGGAGGGCCTATGGCAAAGATGGCGGCAATCATGGCGGCGGTACACGTCCTCGAGAAGGAAGGCATCACCAGCGCGTTCGGCGTACCCGGCGCGGCAATCAATCCGCTCTACTCTGCGCTACGGAAGCGCAACAGCATTACCCATCTGCTGGCGCGCCACGTCGAAGGCGCCTCCCACATGGCAGAGGGATACACGCGCGCGCAAGCCGGGAACATCGGCGTATGCATCGGCACGTCCGGTCCGGCCGGCACCGACATGATCACCGGTTTGTATTCGGCGTGGGCAGACTCGATTCCGATTCTTTGCATTACCGGCCAGGCACCGCGTTCCCGCCTCTACAAGGAAGATTTTCAGGCAGTCGATATCGAATCGATCGCCAAGCCGGTCACCAAATGGGCCGTGACGGTACGCGAACCGGGACAGGTGCCGCGCGTCTTTCAGCAGGCGTTTCACCTGATGCGCTCCGGCCGTCCGGGACCCGTGCTGATCGACCTGCCCTTCGATGTGCAGATGGCGGAGATTGAATTCGACCCCGACACGTACGAACCCCTTTCGGTCTACAAGCCGCGCGCGAGCCGCGCACAGATCGAAAAGGCGATCGCGATGCTCGACGAATCCGAGCGTCCGCTGATAGTCGCGGGCGGCGGCATCATCAACGCCGACGCGGCAGACCTGCTGGTGGAATTCGCCGAGATCACCGGCATTCCCGTGGTGCCAACCCTGATGGCCTGGGGCGCCATTCCCGACGATCACCGTTTGATGGCCGGCATGGTGGGGCTGCAGACCAGCCATCGTTACGGCAATGCCTCGATGCTCGCTTCGGATTTCGTGCTGGGCATCGGCAACCGCTGGGCAAACCGCCACACCGGTTCGCCGGAGGTGTACACGCGTGGACGCAAGTTCATCCATGTCGATATCGAGCCAACCCAGATCGGCCGCGTGTTCGCGCCGGATTACGGCATCGTCTCGGACGCTCGCGCGGCGTTGGAATTATTTGTGGAGGTCGCACGCGAGCGGCGTAAGTCTGGTCATCTCAAGGATCGCACAACCTGGGCCGCCCAGTGCCAGGAGCGCAAGGCGACGATGTTGCGCAAGACCCACTTCGACAACGTGCCAGTCAAACCGCAGCGCGTGTATGAGGAGATGAACAAGGCATTCGGGCGGGACACCTGCTACGTCTCGACCATCGGCCTGTCGCAGATCGCCGGCGCGCAGTTCCTGCGTGTGTACAAGGCGCGCAACTGGATCAACTGCGGCCAGGCTGGTCCGCTGGGATGGACCGCCCCGGCCGCGCTGGGCGTTGTGGCTGCGAATCCGGCGCGCGAAGTCGTCGCGCTGTCCGGTGACTATGACTTCCAGTTCATGATCGAAGAGCTGGCGGTCGGTGCCCAGTTCAACCTGCCCTACCTGCATGTGCTGGTGAACAACAGCTACCTGGGGCTGATCCGGCAGGCGCAGCGCAATTTCGAAATGGACTACAACGTCTCCCTGTCGTTCGACAACATCAATGCGCCCGAACTGAAGGGCGCTGGAGTCGACCATGTCAAAGTCGTCGAAGGCCTGGGCTGCAAGGCCATTCGCGTATGGGAGCCGGAAAAAATACAGGACGCCTTTGCCTTGGCCCGCAAATGGATGAAGCAGTATCGCGTTCCGGTCGTCGTCGAGATCATGCTCGAACGGATTACCAATATCTCGATGGGCACCGAGATCGACAACATTACGGAGTTCGAACCGCTCGCCGATTCTCCGGTCAACGCACCGACGGCGGTCGCGGTTTAGGGCTAGGGGTTAGGAAGTACTGTCATTCCCGCGGAGGCGGGAATCCAGCTTCGCATCGGCACATGCGTGGAGCAAGGCGCAGCGAGATCTGGATTCCCGCTTTCGCGGGAATGACAACGAGGATTTACGCCTCACGCCTCACCCCTCACTCCGTACCGCCTCGATCACGCTCCACGGCGTGCTGGTCGGGACGATGCGTCGGATCGCGAAACCTCCGGCTGCGAGCAGCTCGCGATACTCCTGCGTCGTGCGCTCCCTGCCACCGTGGTTGACCATCATCATGTGCAGGTCGATGAGTTTTGCGGAGGAGGCTACATTCCCCTCCGGCACGATGCGCTCGCAAATCAGCAGGCGCGCCTCCATCGGCATTGCCTTGCGACAGCTCGCCAGGATGCGCAGGCAATCGGCGTCGCCCCAGTCGTGCAGGATGTGCTTCATGAAGTAGGCGTCGGCACCGGCCGGTACGGACTCGAAGAAATTTCCGGCTACGAACTCGCACCGATCCGACAAGCCCTGGCGCGCGACGAATTGCGTCGCACGCTCCTGCACATGTGGCAGGTCGAACACGATGCCGCGCAACGCCGGCGTCGCAACGAGCATGCTGCACAAGGCCGAGCCGGTGCCGCCGGCAACATCGACCAGCGTGCCGAGGCCGCTGAAATCACAAGCCTCGATCACCGCGACGTTCGTGGTCGCGGAAGCGCTCGCCATTGCGCGATCGAACATCGCGGACTTGTCGGGATGGCGCTGCACGTAGTCGAAAAATTTCTCGCCGTAAACGTGCTCGAAGGGCGACTCACCGGTGCGCACCGCGTGGAGGATGCCCTCCCAGGCGCGCCACGAGGTCTCATCGCCGAACAGCAGCACGAAATCGCGCAAAGATCCTGGCGCATCCGTACGCAACAGATCGGACAGTGGCGTGTTGGAAAATCGATGCACGTCGTCTTCCACGAAAATCCCCGTCGCGGCCAGAACGCGCAGTACGCGATACAGCGAAGGCGCGTGCTCGGCGCCGGCGGCGAGTTCTTTCGCGCTCTTTGCGCCATCAGCGAGGCGATCGGCAATGCCGAGTTCGGCGGCTGCGTATAGCGCCCGCGAGACGAAGTATTGCTGGGCGATGCCGCGCAGCTTGAGGACGTCTTCGGTGGACGGCGCGCCCATTGGCCTCACCGCAGCGAGTGGTAGACGAGCTTCTCGAATTCCAGGAACAGCGGCAACGCTTTCGTATCGGCGAACGGCAGGATCTGCGTCAGGTATACGCCGCCCGCGTTGCACGCCGGATCGATCCAGAAATAGCAATTCGACAGGCCGGCCCAGGCCAGCGAACCGGCGCCGCGTCCAGTCGGTGCGAGCTCTTCATTGATCATGAAGCCCAGCCCCCATGTCTTGGCTACGTCGGGAAAGAACTCCGCGTCGTTCGAGCGCGCCGGATTCGTCGTCACCATGCGCGAAACGCGCAGCTCGCCCGTGTGGTTGCGCGACATCAGCTCGACGGTTTCCGGTTTCAGAACACGGTTGCCGTTGCCCTTGCCCCGATTCAGGATCATGCGTACGAAGGCGAGGTAGTCCGGCGCAGTGGAATACAGCCCGCCGCCGCCCATTTCGAACTCCGGTTCCTGCGGTACTTCGAAATCGCCCGCGGTCAGCACGCCCGCGGCGTCACGTTCATGCATGCGCGACATGCGCTTGCGCATCGACGGCGAAATCCGGAACGCGGTGCTGTCCATCCCGAGCGGGTCGAGCAGGTTCTCACGCAGATAGCGGCCAAGGCTCATGCCGCTCGCGCCTTCGATGACTTTGCCAACCCACTCGAGATTGATCCCATAGTTCCATTGCTCGCCGGGGTCGTACAGCAGCGGCAAGGTCAGCGCGGCGTTGAGACAGCTCGCCGTTCCAGGCACGCCAGTCAATTCCATGTAGCGCGCAAGCGACGGGTTCCACATGCCATAGCCGCAGCCGGAGGTGTGCGTCAACAAATGACGCAAGGTGATTGCGCGTTTCGGTTTGCGCAGTATTGGCGCGCCCGATGCGTCGAAGCCTTCGAGTACGCGGACGTTCGCCAACTCCGGCGCCCACCGCGACGCCGGCTCGTCGAGTTGAAGGCGGCCTTGCTCCACCAGCTGCATGGCTGCCGCGGAAGTGACCGGCTTGGTCATCGACGCAATCCACGCAACCGTATCCAGGGTCATCGGCTTGTCCATGCCGAGGCGGCGCGTGCCAAATGCGCCCTGATAAATCGTCGAGTCTCCCGCAATCGCCAGGGCGACGACGCCGGGTACATCGCCCGCATCGGTCGCGCGTTTCAGCAACGCATCGGCCTGCGCCGATAGCGATCCCGAATTCGGCTGCAGGACGGCGCTCATTTTCCCTTGAACGCAGGCGGGCGTTTTTCCATGAACGCGCGCCGGCCTTCGATATAGTCTTCGCTCTTCATGCAGCGCGCGACCACGGCCTCGGCCGCGGAATAGTCCCCCTTGGATTCCGCAAGCGCATTGATGACCGCCTTTGAGGCAGCGATGGTCAAAGGCGCGTTGGCGGCGAGTTCCAATGCGGTGTCGTGCACATACTTGTCCAGGTCGCCGTCCGGCAGCACGCGATGCACCAGGCCCATTGCAAGCGCTGCATTTGCATCGTATTTACGCGCGCTGAACATGATCTCGCGCGCGTTGGCGTGGCCGACCGTCGCGACGAGGCGGTTCGTGCCGTGTATTC
>JBDTTE010000099.1:0-11682 GCA_039930785.1 Betaproteobacteria bacterium
CGAACAGCACCGGCTCGATGAAGAACAAGGTCGCCACGGCCGCGTTCGCGACGGCAAGCATCGTGACGGGAATGCGCTCGGTCGCGAGCAGGCGAAGGGCGCGAATGTAGAGATGGATGAAGTTGGTTTGCATATTCTCCCCCTCTCCCCGGCCCTCTGCTGCGCTTCAAGTGTGCCCTTGTCCCTCCAGGGGAGAGGGGGGCGCCTCAGGTATTGCCGAACGGATGGTATTGATAAGCCCAGGTCTCGCTGAGCGTGTCCTTGCCGTTTTTCAGGTAGAGGCGCATCTCCACCGGTTCCGTGCCGGCGACCGTGAGGTCGAATTGCGCACGCCAGTGTCCCGGCACGTCATCGGGAACCGCTTCCGTGAACACATACGAGAATTCGCCGCGCGAGGCCCACAGCACCGGTTCGGGCTTCACGCCGAAAGGGAGTTTCGCCAGCGGCCCGCCGAGAAACTCGACCATGAATTTGCGCACGCCTTTGGGCCGGGGCTGGCCGGGCACGCCGCCGTTGCCCATCCGCGTCGCCACGCAGCGCGCCAGCGGTGAGAGAAAGGGTTCATCCGCGGACCAGTGCAGGCGGTACCTGAATTCCAGCGCGCGTCCCGCGGTGGCCGGCTCGGCCGGCACCCACATCGCGCCGATGTTGTCGTGAATCTCGTCGTCGGTCGACAGTTCGACCAGTTGCACGGCGCCGCGATCGAAACCCGACAAGGGTTCGACCCAGAGCGTGGGCCGCAGGTCGTAACGCACGCCGTCGAGATAGTGGTCGAACACGCGGTCGCGCTGCGACAGCCCAAAGCCTTTTGGCTTTTCGTCGCCGAACGACGAAACGATAATTGATGGCGGATTGTTCAGCGGGCGCCACACGCGTTCATCCTTGCCCGTCCATAGCGCAAGCCCGTCGGAATCGTGCAGTTCGGGGCGCCAGTCGATGCCGGTCTGCTTGATCGTGTCGGAAAACCAGTACATCGAAGTCAGCGGTGCAACGCCGAGTCGTGCGATGTCCTTGCGCAGAAAAATCGCCATGTCGATGTCCATCAGCACATCGCGGTCGCGTTTCATGACGAATTTGTAGGCACCGGCGACGGAAGGGCCGTCGAGCAGCGCATGGACGATGATCGAATCCGCGGAGTCCGGCAGTTCCTCGATCCAGAATTCAGTGAAGTCCGGAAACTCTTCGGCGTGAGGTGGCACCGGATTGGCAACGTTGATGGCGAGCCCGCGTGCCGATAATCCGTACTGGTGCAACTCGCCGATCGAGCGGAAGTAGGACGCGCCGAGGAACGCCGCCCAGTCGTTGGTTTTCCAGTCGAGTTTGCCCGAGCGTTTCTCCTGCACGCGAAAACCGGCGAAGCCCGAACCCTGCGGCAGGCTGCGCGCGATCGAATCGGCCGGCATGTCGAAATAGTCTTCGCGATAGACGATCTCGCGGGCGCGTCCACCGGCGACAGTGTGCATCTTGACGGATTTCTGAAAGAACATGCCGAGATGGAAGAACGTGACCGGGAACACGCCCGGCCCGTCAGCGGCGAGCGCCATTTCCGGCCGATACTTGATCTGCCCGTGGGCGGCGTAGTCGATTTTCGCGGTGATCTCGGGTGCTGGGCGCGGCGGTGGCATATAGGGTGCGGTCGACATGGTACGTGCACGTGCCTTCAACGCCTCGAATGAAAAAGGCTGCGCCGGACCGAGCGTGAGCGCCGACGCGGCGCGGGCGTTCGTCGGCAGGCCGAAGAGCGAGAGGGCGGAAGCGGCCAGGGCGGCCTGCAACAGTTCGCGGCGTTCGCGGTTGATCATCATCGAGGGAGCGGAGAGGGTGGGGAACCCGGGTTAGAGGCGGGTCGGCGCGATCGGTTCAACGCGGACTTGCCCCACCACCCATACCGGCGCCGGGTCGGCGGCGATCAATATGCGGTGATGTACAACCCGATGAGAATCGCCGCGAAGATGACGCCGGCAAGGATGCGCATTTCGAGGTCGCGCCACAGGCCGATCAGGAAATTGGCGGGACGCGGCGACTGGACGAGCCGGGCCTGGTCCTTCTGTTCGGGTTCAGTCAGGCGCTCCAGCGCTTCAGCGGAATCGAAAACGCGCGAAACGCCGACGCGCGTATTCGAATCGACGATGATGATCTGCGGTTTGGCGCTGCGCGACTGAAGGTGTTCGACCGCGGGCAACGTGCCATCGCTCGCTTCCAGCCTCTGCGTCTTGTCGTCGGATGACGCCGCAATGGCCGAGCGATCCATGCGCTGCGTGGTTTCCGTATCCTGGCGCTGCACCCCGAGTTCGTTCAGGCAGGCACGCAGGTCGGCGGCGAACAGGTGCGCATCCTGATAGCGCTCCGCGGCGTCTTTTTCCTGGGCCTTCGCGACGACGAGGTCGAGCATCGCCGATACCTGCCGATTGAGGCGGCTCGGCGGCACCGGGCGCAATTTCGCCACGTTGTGCATGATCTCCGTCGCATCGTTGCCGGCAAACAGGCGCGTACCGGTCAGCAGTTCGTAGAGCACCGTGCCCAAAGAAAAAATATCCGAGCGCTGGTCGACCGGACGGCCCGCAACCTGTTCGGGCGACATGTAGCGCGGCGTGCCCATCATCATGCCGGTCTGCGTCTTGAGGTCGGAAGAGCGGATGCGCGCGATGCCGAAATCCATGATCTTCACGCGTCCATCGCCGATCAGCATGATGTTCGGTGGCTTGATGTCGCGATGGACGACGCCGCGATCGTGGGCGAACGCCAGCGCGTCGGCCACGCGTTCGACGATGGCGAGGGACTCTGCCACGGAAAATTTGCGGAGCGCGGATTGCGCACCGAGGTCGACCCCCTCCAACAGTTCCATCGCCATGTAGACGACGCCGCCTTCGTGGCCTACGTCATAGATGGTGACGATGCCGGGATGCGCGAGCCGGCCGGCAGCACGCGCCTCCTGCGTGAAGCGTTGTTCGTATTCCGTGCGATCGGCGTCTTCCGCCGGCACGAACACGGTCTTGATGGCGAGCTGGCGGTCGAGGACCGGATCCTGTGCGCGAAAGACCACGCCCATCGCGCCACGACCGAGTTCGCCGAGGATCACATAGCGTCCGATCTTCGAGATATCGCTCATGGCAGCAACCCGTCCCGCAGGATGTTTAGCAGGCTGCGCTCGCCACCTGGCGTGAATGCGTAATCGACGGTTGTGGTCCGCCCCGGCTGCAGGTCCACGCTGACGCGGTAGGAAACGTCGCCCTTGCGCTTGACCTCCACCGTGTGGAGGCCGGGATCGAGCTTGAGCCTCGCGAGCGGCGGGCTCCTGCCCCGCGACACGCTGTCCACGAAAACCTCGCCGTCCGGATAAAGATTGAATGCCAGGGTGGCGGGCTGGCCCGCACGCAGTTCGCGCCGCACCGGTTCATGAAAAACGATCATGGCGACGAAAGCGAATCCGATCACGGCGATCCCCACGGCGATCAGGGTGCGGCGCCGGTTCAGTGCGGACGCATCATCCGGTGCGAACAATTCGTGTGTGCGCACGTTCGCGTCGGTGAAAATACCCGCGGGGCGGATGGTGATCGCGCTCGCGGGCGCGGCCGCGGCCAGCGCTTCGCGAAAAGAGCGGGAAACGAACAGCCGGCCGGGACCGGCAAAATGCGCGATCGCCGACGCCGTGCCGATCGCATCTCCGATCAGGCCCTGGTGTCCGTTGTCGTCCGGCGCGAGCCGGATGGCGCCATGGTTGATGGCAATCGCCATGGAAACACCGGCCGCCGCCGCGCTCATGCAGTTGCTCGCGATTTCGAGGGCGCCAGCGGGGTCGTCGAGCACGGCAATGACCATGCCGTCCGGCGCGTCCAGCACGACGCGCGTGCGACTGACGATGTGCATCAATGCGACGGCAAGGGCGGATTCAAGTTGCGCGCGCAGGCGCGCCTGTTCAGGAACAGGACGGCGGGCGAACTCGGTAATGCGGATGAACACTACGCTGGCCAATACTGGCAGCGAACCGGGCTCGTTCAAGACAGCAATGCCATGAGGATGGAATGCCCCGGATTCTACACGCACACGCGTACGATTTTGTCCGCCTCTGGCGCGTCGTGGGAGGGGAACCAGGGGCGAATACGTCGATTCATGCCGGGCGAATTGTGCATTTGCTGCTAAAGTTTGCGGCCTTCCCGCCGATTTTGTGTCGATGGCAATCGGAATCCTTCTATCTATCCTGAAACGTTCCGGAACAGGAGCGGCCTTCATGGCGACCGTTCTGGCGTTGTCCGTCCAATGTTCCGCGGGCGCTGCGGTGGCCGCCACCGACCTCCTGGCGCAGGCGAAGCAGCTTGCGGTACCGGCGAAGGCCTATCCGGAACTCACGCAGATCAACGACCAGGTCGCGATGATGATCACGCGAATGGAAGCCAGTACCAACCAGCTCAAGGAATTTCGCAAGCAGCGCATTCGCGGCTCCGATCGCAGGTACTCGCAGCTAACGCGCGACCTCAACCAGTCCCGCAGCCGCCTGAGCGAAATCGAACGCAAGCTCGACAAGGCCCCGACCCTGGATCCGTATCGTTTCCCTGCGCCGGCCGGTGGGGATCGCGGCAGTTCGTCTTCGGACGTTCGCGAGCGGTCCATGGCGACCGAGAACAAGAAGTACGACGAAGTGAAATCCCGGCTCAAGCTGAGCCTCAAGGCGATTTCCGACCACTACGACCAGCAGTTGAAGGAGATTGCCAAAATTCGGTGATGAGTGATGGGTAATGAGCGATGGGTCAATGCGGGTTAATGCTTCAGCCCTAGTGCTTTACCCATTGCCCATCACCCATTGCTCATCGCCCATCACTTATCTTCCCTGATCGCTTCCACCGAAATCGTCAGTCGCACTTCGTCGCTGACCATCGACGAGTATTTATCCAGCCCGAAGTCCGAACGCTTGAGCGTGCCTTTCAGGTCGCCGCCGCAGACGAAGCGATCCAGCACGAGGATCTTCACCTGCTTGCAGACGAAATGCTCGGCAACCAGGTGCACCGGTTTGGTCATTCCGTGCAAAGTCAGCTCCCCTTCGAACTCGGTCGGCGCGCCGTCGGTGAATTTCACGGCATGCCCGACGAATCGCGCCGTGCGGAATTTTGCGACGTTGAAGAACATTTCGTCGCTGAGGACCGCATCGAGTTTTTTCACACCGGTGTCGATCGACCGCGGATCGAGGTCAATCTCGACTTCGGCGGTTTGCGCGGCGGCGTCGAGCGTCGCGCTGCCCTTGTTGATGCCCATGCGACCGCGTACGGAGGACACGCCGGTATGCACGACGGCGAAATGGACAAAGGTGTGGTCCGCATCGATGCGGAAGCGGTCGGCCGCCAGCGAAGGAAACGTGGCGATGGCGCAGAAAGTGGCAATCAATGCAATTGAAACGGGTTTCATCTTCGATCTGCCTCCGCTGAACGGGTTTAAGCCATGACACACGACGGCGAATGTGCCGCGTCATGGACGGGAGTGCAAGCTGCTACCATTTCCGTTGCTGGCGCCATTTCCGGCGCGGCCAACAACCGGGAGACGCACTTGCATCCGAAAACGAAATACGTCTTTACCGCCGGTCTGGACATCGACCCCGCAAAGGAAGCTTTGTTCAACGAAATCTACGATACCGAGCATGTGCCTTTCCTGCTCAAGGTGCCCGGCGTGCTCGCGGTGACGAGGGCCACCAACGAACCGCAGCCGAAAATGCGCATCGATGGCAAGACCGCCACGCTCAGCGCCGAAGGCGAGCCCAAATACAGCGCGATCTACGAACTCGAGAGTGCCGACGTGCTGCTTAGCGATGCCTGGGCCAGCGCGGTGGACCAGGGGCGCTGGCCGCAGGAAATCCGCCCGTACGTCCGCGCGCGGCGACATACGCTGAAAAAAGTCATGTCGTGATCCGCACGCGTTGAGAATTCGAACTTCACGGCCAGCGCGTTGCCGAAGCAAAGTCTTTGGCGATACGCCAAGGGAAATCTTCTGGCAAACCGGAGGCATATCCATGAAGCACAGGCTGTTTGCCGCACTATTGCTGGTATTGGCGACAACGGGTAACGCCGCGCCGCCCACCGATACGACGGAAAACCGGTTGACTGCGGCGACCCGGCTTTTCGACCTCCCCGCCTACCGGGTGATCGCGACGCGGCAGCTCTACCAGAGCCTCGATTCGCTGCCGGCCGAGCAGCGCAAGCGCGCGACCAACGCCCTTGCCGATCCGGCCGTCATGACGGCCCTGCGTGGCGTCATCTCGCGCAGCATGGCGCAAACGTTTTCCGCAGCCGAGCTGGATCACCTCGCCCGATTCCTAAAGGCCGACGAAGCGCGCAGCATGGTCGACAAGGTGCAGAACTTTCAGTCCAGCCTGACGACCGAATTGCTGGCGGCATCCGTCTCCGACCCTGACCTTATGCGCGTATTGCTGGGGAAATAGGCGCGAAAACGCGCCATTCAAATTTCCACGACCAGCCCGGAATCAAAGCGGGCGTTCTCGGTAACGACCGACGTTCCCGGTCCGCCGGAAGTGCGATACCCCATTGGATTGGCCAGGACGCGCGTGCCGCGCACGACGTAGTCGAAGCTGTCGTGGGTGTGGCCGTGCAGCCAGAGCGTGGATTTGCCCATCAATCTTGTCAGGTCGGAAACGAAGGCCGCATTGACGCGATTGCCTTCCCAGCGCGGATGTACGCTGCCAGGATGCGGCGCGTGGTGGGTGACAACAACGGTTTTGCCATCGAAGGGCTGCGCCAAACGCGTTTCCAGGAATGCAATGGCCTGCCGGTGAAATCCGACGGTTTGCTGCGGGGTCAGACAGGCGTCGCCGACGCGAATCGCGCGAAAGTCGACGACATGGCGCAGCGATTGCGTCATGGCGTTGGCCATTTCATCGCGCTGGAACAATTCAAAGTCGGTCCAAAGCGTGCTCCCGAGGAAGCGTACGCCGTCGAGAACCAGTTCTGCGTTGTCGAGCAGGCGCACGTTCAAGCTGCCTTGCACCCGGTCGCGTAAAGCGGCGGCAGCCGATTGCATGTCGGCATCGTAGTATTCGTGATTCCCAGGAACATAGAGGACCGGCCGACCTGGAAAGGTGGTTTCGGCCCAATCGATCGCCCGCGTACCGTTGTCGATGTCGCCCGCCAGCACCACGACGTCGGCGTCCACGGGAGTCGGCTCGAAGGGCGGATGCCGGTGTGAATGTTCCAGGTGCAGGTCGGAAAGAAGCCGGATTTTCATAATTCCGCGACGGGTGACCGCTGACAAGTGACGTGACAGGGCGGATTCTAAGCCCTGTCGGCGGACGCCTTCGACGCGGACCCGCCTTGACGGGCACGCGCGGTTCGATTTCCATAGCATACTGAGGGCTGCGTGGGACACGAATGGCAGCCCGCCTGCCGATGGGGAAGCGACAGTGGTGATGTGCAACACACGCGAGCGCCGGATGAACAGCCTGATCATTGCCTGTCTGGCAATGCAGGTCATCGCGTCCTGCGCGTTATTGTTTGCCGTTCCCGCGGCGGCGGAACCGACGAGTGCGCCGGCCTTCGTCGATCTGACGCCGGAAGAGAAGAAGTGGCTGGTGGCGCATCCCGTCATCCGCATTGGCGCGGAAACCAACTACGCGCCGTACGAATTCCAGGACAGCCGCGGTCACTTCGTCGGCGTCGTCGCGGACTATCTCGACATCATTCGCTACAAGCTGGGTACGCGTTTCCAGGTCACGCAGTTGCCGGACTTCGGCACCGTCGAGGCCAAGCTGCGCAAAAAGGAACTCGACGTCGTGCTTGCCGTGGCGAGTTCCGCGGACCGCGAGGAATTCCTGAGTTTCACGAAGCCCTATCTGCACTACGTGAACGTGATCGTCACGCGTGACGACTACAGTTTCGTTTCGGGCCTGAAGGATTTCCAGGAAAACCGCGTCGCGGTGGTCGAAGGGCATTCATCGAAGCAGTTGACCGCGCGCGTCTATCCAAATTTCAACGTGACGGCGTATCCCGATCTGCTCGATGGGCTCATGGCGGTTTCGACGGGCAAGACGGACGGGCTGGTCGACGACATCTTTCCGATCGTATACAACATCCGCTACCGCCAGATCAGCAATCTTAAAATCGCCACCGCGGTCGAGAAGGCGCTGCAGCCGCAGGGCTTTTCCGTTGGCGTGCGCAAGGACTGGCCGGAGTTGGTCCGCATCCTCGACAAGGTGCTGCTGACCATCGGCCACGAAGAACAGCGCGAGATTTCGCAGAAGTGGCTGTCGGTGCGCTACGAAGACAAGATCGACTATCGCGCGATCTGGACTTCCGCGATCGTGTTCTCGCTGATCCTGCTGGGCGGCGTGCTTTATATCCGCCAGCTGAGCACGCAACGCAAGGCGCTGCTCGCCGCGCGGGCGGAAGCCGAGGCGGCGAATCGCGCGAAGGACCAGTTCCTCGCCAACATGAGCCACGAGTTGCGCACGCCGTTGCACGCCATTCTCGGCTATGCGGACCTGATGCGCGGCGGCACGCTGCCCGAACCCTCGCGCCGCGAGGCACTCTCGACTATCGCGACCAGCGGTCGCCACCTGCTATCGTTGATCAATGACTTGCTCGACCTGTCGCGCATTCGCTCGGGGCACCTGGAACTGAATCCCGCGCCGGTGCAGCTCGCCGTGCTGTTCGAGGAAATCGCCGCAATGGTCCGCGTCGAGGCCCAGCGCAAGGGCCTGCATTTTTTCCTGGATGCGCAATCGGGCCTGGCGCAAACAGTCGAGGCAGACGGCAAGCGCCTGCGCCAGATCCTGCTGAACCTGCTAGGCAATGCCATCAAGTTCACCGAGTCGGGCGGCGTCACGCTCGCGGCGGGCAGCGTCCCGAAGCAGGAGGGCAAAGTCGAGTTGCACGTGCTGGTGACCGATACCGGCATCGGCATTTCCGCAGGCGACCGGACGCGCATTTTTGCGCCCTTCGAACAGGCCGCGGAAGGACGTCTCCAGGAATCCGGCGCGGGCCTTGGCCTTGCGATCACACGCGAGCTCGCGCGACTGATGGGCGGCGAAGTCGAGGTCGAGAGCCAACCAGGACAAGGTAGCCGGTTCCGCTTCACCGTCACATTGCCAGTCGTGCAGGCGCTACAGCACGCGTCGCCGACCGGCACGCCGGCGATCGGCTATCAGGGCAGGCGACGGACCATCCTGGTGGTCGACGATCACGAGGAAAATCGCCGCCTGCTGCAGCAATTACTCGAACCGCTCGGCTTTGTCACCTTGCTTGCCGGCAGCGGCGAGGACGCGGTGGCGGGCACGCGCGCGAACCGCCCGGACCTGGTTGTCATGGACCTGCTTATGGCAAACATGGACGGCATGACGGCGGCACGCGCCATCCGCCGCACGCCCGGCCTGGAAAGCACGCCGATCATCGCGGCCTCCGCAAGCAGCACCGACCTCGCGCGAGCCGCTGCGGAGCAAGGGGCGTTCGTCGCTTGCCTGCGCAAGCCATTCGAGACAGACCTGTTGCTCGACGCCATCCAGCGCGCCCTGAACCTGCAATGGCAATACGATGAGGCGCCCGCGGACGTCGCCGTTGCCACCGCTGTCGACGCCGGCTCGACCGTCGTCGTGCCGCCGCGCACCGCGCTGGAAGAACTGCTCGACCTGGCGCGTGTGGGCAAACTGGTGCGCGTGGAGCAGATCGCGCTCGAACTCGAACAACGCGATGCGCGCTATGCACCGTTCGTGCGGCGCCTCTATGCGCTGGCGCGGGGATTCGAGGAAGAACGTCTGGTCGCGATGCTGGAGGACTGCCTTGGCGCAAGCCGCGATGAAATTGCCGGCTGAGTCGCGCGCCGCAACGCTGCTGATCGTCGACGACAAGCCGCAGAACCTGCGACTGGTTTCCGATTTTCTCGCCGAGCAGGGATTCGAACTGATGCTCACGCGCAGCGGCGCGCAGGCGCTGCAAAAAATCGACCTGGCCATGCCCGACCTTGTGCTGCTCGATGTGACGATGCCGAAAATGGATGGATTCGAAGTCTGCCGCCGCCTGAAAAGCAACGCCCGCACCGCCGCGTTGCCGGTTATTTTCATGACCGCGCTCGATGACACCGCGCACAAGGTTGAGGGTTTTCGCCTGGGTGCAGTCGACTACATCACCAAGCCGATCCAGCGCGAGGAACTGCTCGCGCGCATCCAGCATCACCTCCAGCTGCATACGCTGCAAAAGGAACTGCTCTCCAAGAGCGAAGACCTGGCGCAGAAGAATGCGGAACTCGAAGCCTACGCCCACACCATCGCACATAGCCTGAAGACGCCGCTGGCGGCGGCCAGTCGCTTCCTCGAGATCCTGCAGAAATTCAAATCCGAAGGTCTGAATGAGGACCAGCGCCATCTGGCGCAGCAGGCCTCAAGCGCGCTGTCGATGACTGGCGGCGCAGTGGACGCGTTGCTGCTGCTGTCGACCGTCTCGCAGCGAAACGTGGAGGTGCATGAGCTGGACATGGACTCGCTCGTGGGGCAGGTCATGAGCCAGCTCGAGGACCTGCGCGCTGGCAGTCGCGCGCGCATCAAGTTGCCGCGATCGTGGCCGCGAGCGTTGGGCTATGGACCCTGGATCGGAGAGGTCTGGCTCAATCTGCTCAGCAATGCGCTCAAGTACGGCGGCGTTCCACCGGATATCGAAGTGGGGGGCGCACCGCACGCGGGAATGGCACGCTTCTGGGTGCGCGACAACGGCACGACTTTATCCGATTCGCAGCGGAGTCGCGTATTCATTCCATTCACGCGCCTGCACCAGGATCGCGCGGCGGGGCACGGCCTGGGCCTCGCCACGGTCCAGCGCATTGTCGCGCGGCTCGGTGGGAACGTCGGTGCCAGTGCGCGTCCGCAGGGCGGAAACGAGTTCTATTTTTCCTTGCCGGCGGCGGTGCGCGGGCGCGGCGCATGAAGATACTCCACGCCGACGATCACTCCCTGTTTCGCGAGGGTCTGGGATTTTTTCTGAAGCTGCTGGATCCCGGCGTGGTCACGCTGGAGGCGGGAAATGTACAGGCCGCGCTCGACAAGCTGGCGCTCGAGGCGCCGGTGGACCTGATGTTGCTCGACCTGGAAATGCCGGGCATGAACGGGATCGAAGGGTTCCAGACTATCCGCCGCAGACATCCGCAGCTTCCCATCGTCATTGTTTCCGGTCTCAACGATTTGCGTGTGATCCGCGCACTGCTCGACGGCGGTGCGCGAGGTTACATCCCGAAGCTCGCGCAGAGCGAGCAACTCATGGATGCCCTGCGCCGTGTCCTGCGGGGAGAGATCTATGTTCCCGATGCGCTGTTCATGCCGGCGTCGCAGCTTGCCACCGGAGAAGTTAAAGCCGGAGTGCTCACCACGCGACAACGCGAAATATTGCCGTTGCTGGCGGAGGGCATGCCGAACAAGCAGATCGCGTCGACCCTCGGCGTAACCGAGGGGACGATCAAGCAACACCTCAAGGAATTGTTCAAACGTCTCGGCGCCAGCAATCGCATACAGGCCGTCAAGGAGGCGCGACGCCTGGGATTGCTTCGACAGTAGCGAAAGGCTAACGCCGCCACGAGGCGCCAGGCACGAGGCACGAGGTTCGAACTCTCGCGCCTCGTGCCTGGTGCCTTCTTTGTTTTTTGGCGCCCAAAAAACAAAGAAGCCGGGTCGCCCCGGCTTCTTGTTTGACTACCCGATTCGAGTTG
>JBDTTE010000100.1:0-11582 GCA_039930785.1 Betaproteobacteria bacterium
TCACGCCGCGCGCTGTAAGGAGGTTCGCTGTCCGATTGGACAGGCGCTTGAGATCGGCAAAGGTATAACGGGAGACGGTACCGTCGCGGCGCTCGTGGATCAATGCGAGCCGCGAAGTGTCCGTCGCCCATTTGTCGCAGAGGTCGACGCCTACGTTGTAGAAAGCCGGTATCTCCCAGCGGAACTGCCGGCGCAGAGACTCGTAGCTGTCGAGCTTCGGCAGCATTTCCGAATACGGCCGCGGGCTAAGGCAGAACCTTGACCTGCTTCACGAACTCCAGCGTGTAGGCCTTTTTATAATCTACATCGGGTTTGACGAGTTTCGAATCGCGCATGACTTCGAAAGTCTGTTTCCAGCGCGCGTCGGTCATCGTGAACAAACCCAGTTTCTTTGCGTCGCCGCCATCGACGATGCCGTATTCCTTGAGCTTGGTGACGCTGAAGGCGAGTTGCTCGTCATCCATCTGCGGATTGTCCTTCTTGATGAGCGCGTTGCCGGGCGCCGGATTCTTCAGGTAGCTCTTCCAGCCGAGCGCGGAGGCTTCGATGAAGCGCTTGATCAGGTCGGGCTTGCCCTTGACCGTCTTCGCGAGCGTGATTACCGTCTGCGCATAAGGCGGATAACCGTAGGCGGCGAGGTGGAAGATAACCGGTTTCACGCCGCCTTTTTCGATGGCGTACGGCTCGGACGTGATGTAACCCTGTTGCGCGATGTTCTTGTCGATCAGGAACTGCTGGACCGAATAGGCGTAGGGTTTTTTTTGCGCTTCTGTGAAACCGTACTTCGCCTTCAGCCACGGCCAGTACGTGGTTTCGCTGGCCTGTCCGATCAGGAGCGTGCGGGTCTTCAGGTCTTCGATCTTTTTCACGTCGGGATGGGCGATCAACCCCACCGGTTCGCTCTGGAAATTAGCCGCGACGGTGACGACGGGCAGCCCCTGTTCGACGGCGCTGATCGTCGCGTTATCGTAGCCCATGACGAAATCGGCTTTTTCCGCGAGCAGCAACTGGTAGACGTTGACCTGAGGGCCACCCATGCCTATGTGCACGTCGAGCCCGTATTTCTCGTAAATGCCTTCGGCAACCGCCTGGTAGTAGCCGCCGTGTTCGGCTTCGGCGAACCAGTTTGTCAGGAAGGTGACCTTATCGAGCGCGTGGGCCGCGCCGGCGACACTGAGGACGAAAAGAAGCGACAGGCGGGCTAGGGTTTTCATCGTTGCGGCTCCGGCTAAGTGAGGCGAGAGTTTACGTCAGCGCGGGCGAAGGTGAAAACCTGTGGAGCGACTCCCAGGGCCGACAGAACGTGCGCCGCCGCGCATTCAGCGCTTGATGACCAATCCTTGTCCGGTGGGCAAGGGCATCACGCGGTAGTGACGCGCATCAAACCAGGGATCTTCCGCGAGCTTTTGCGGCCGGTAGTAGCCGGACCATTCGTAGTCGTCGAGGATCAGTATGCCGCCTGGCACCATCCGATCGAACAGGTGATCGAGCGCCGCTATTTCGGCTGGGGCCTGGTTGAGGTCTATGTGAAGGTATGCGATGCGGTCCGGGCAGTGGCGCTCGAATACTTGCGGAATGTGGCCTTTGATCATGCGAACCTGCGGGTAGGCCGCGAACTTCTCCCGCACGCGCTGGTATAGCGCCTCGCCGTGCTCGGGCATGGCGTGATTGACCATCGAAGAATCGTGTTCGAAGATGTCGTACCCCCAGAAGGTTCGCGGAAAAACCGTGCCTCCCAGATAGTCAACGACCGTCTTGACTCCGACACCGGTATAGGCGCCGCACTCGACGAAATCCCCGCCGAGTTGCACGCAGTGATAAGCGGCGCACGCGAGGACATAGCGTCTCCAGACAATGGCCTCGTCGGATGAGGATTCGATATTCGATTCCCATGCTTTGACGAACGCCCGGTCGTCCAGCATCGACAGATTCCGACCCCATGCAAGAAAGTTGTCGGCAAAGTGGTGGCCGTTGCTCACGACCTCGGTAATTTGTTTGGCCGCTGCAGTGACCGCTTCGGGATTCTTGGTGCCCCAAAACACCGGCATGAAGAAATTGAACATGCGATCTTCCGTCGCGCCGCCAAGTTTCGGCAGCAGCCGGGTCACACTCTCGCCAGCGGAAGAGGCGGGCGGGGCAGCGGCCGCAGGGGGCGGCAACTGGGCGGGCTTGTTGCCGAACATTTTCCGCAGCATTCGGGTCAGTGACATTGGATTTTCCGGTTTCCAGGACACTACAAACAATCGGAAGCACGCGTTCGGGTTATGCCATAAACGTCGCCAAATGGCGTAGAGGACAGCTGCGGATTCTACTTTAAGTGCCGAATTCGGCTACGTTGGGCCTTTCTGCTCTACGCGATTTCGCGTCGGCGCCTTGTAATTTCCATCCGCGATGCCCAGTCGCGAGGAAATTGACTTTATCGAGGGCCTGAGACGCGGTAGCGTTGGCCGGCGCGTAAACGGGTCGACTGCGCCGTTCCATCCCGCCTCTATTCACGCCGCGCCAGCGCACGTCCAATGTCATCGAAGCGCTGTTGTGCCTGCCGACGGTCTTCAGGTTCTGGCAGGCCGTCGGATGCGCCGCGAAGGATCATTTCGGCGTGTCGTGCCAGGGCATCGCGATCCTGCGGCCGGTGCGCGTGCGCTGCGACAACCGCGATCGTCTCCAGAAGGCGAATGGTCACGGCGGCATCCGTCCGGGCGTGCTGGCGGATCTGGTTTAACGCGGCGTCCGCGATGTCAGTGAAAGTGCCGGGAATCGCCACCACCCGAATGTTGCGCGAAGCATCGAACCGGAATGGCGAGGGCACCTCGCGCCGGGCGAGCCGGCACAGTGCCGAACCCAGCCTGTCCACGCATGTGATGGCCGTGAAAGGATCATTCACGCCGGGCGAGAGCGCCCGCGCCGCGATTTCGACGAGTTGGTGGACGGAAAATTCCAGATCCTGGGTGGGTGTGCGCTGATTGCCGAGAACGAAAGCCGCGACAAAGCGGGCAGCGACATCGTCGTCGATGCGCGCTGCGGGCCAGGCCAGGAGCAAGGAGCCGCCGGCGACGACATACTGGCCCGGACGCCGTTGGAGGCGCACGATTGCATCGGCCTGCGCCGCGGCGGCCACCAGGGCATCCATGTCGATCATCTGCAAGTAACCGTCCACCGGCGACGCTACGCTGCGCGCTTCGCGCTCGAACGTATCGGGTAGCGTCACTACCATGCGATCAGGCGCACGATCCCCTTCCCGGTTTTCCTGCTCCTTCCACAGGCGGTCGATGGACGCGATCAGTTCCTCGCTCACGCGCGAGACGATTTCGTCGGCCTGGATTGAAACGGAGACATGGTGGATGAAATAGATCAGCACCCAGAGACTGGCGAGCGCGAAAGCCACGCCAAACGTCACCGACAAGTGCGGAACGAACGCACCGTTGCCGTCGTAGCGGATCGTGCGCAAGACCAGCAGGCAGTACAGGAACGTGGCGACGAAAGTGCCGAGCACCACTTGATTGGCGGTGTCGCGCATGAAATTGCGCAAAAGGCGGGGACCGAATTGCGAGGATGCGAGCGACAAGGCGACCAATGTCAGGGAGAACACTACCCCCGCGATGGTGATCATCGAACCGGCGATGGTTTGCAGGACCGCGCTTGCTCCCGCGGCGCCGCCGCTATAAGCCCAGCTGAGCGTATCCTGCCAGCGATCCGTGACCGCCTCGTCCAGCGCTACGGTTGCCATCGCCAGGACGACGGCACCGCCGGCCATCATCGACGGCAGGAACCAGAAGCTGCCGCGAACGCGGTCCAGGTATTTCAGAACTTGTGTCTTCATGTTTACGGTCCATGCGAGCCATGCAGGCGCCGTGCGGATTCGTCGTCCGCCATTGTCCGCTTACTGTGTGGCTAGCCTGCGCACGATCTCAATCATGGAGCGCGTGCCGAACTTCACGTTCTCCAGCGACAGGCGTTCGTCGTTGCCGTGGATGCCGGCCAGTTCCTTCCCCGGTACGCGGAAAGGAATGAATCCATAGCACGGGATGCCTTTCTCGCGAAAGAAGTGGCAATCGGTGAACCCGGTCAGCAGCGGCGTGGTGACTTTCACGCCAGGGTCTACCTCGCCGGCAAATCCTTCGAGGACGCGGAAAAATTCGGAGTCGATCGGCGACGCCGTCGGTGCGAACGAGAGGACGACTTCGATCCTGATCGCCGGGTCGTTGATGACCTTGCGCAGGTCGTCCAGGAACACCGCGGGATCCTGGCCGGGCAGCAGCCGCACGTCCAGCTGCGCCGATGCTTCCGCGGGAATCACGTTCACCTTGTTCGAGCCCTCCAGCATGGTGATCGAGATGGTGTTGCGCACCGTCGCGTTATTGCGTAGGTCTTTGGTGAATTCCGCGGCAAAGGCCGGGTCTTGCAGCGACGTGCGCAAGTCCTTCAGGTGTGCACGTTTCTCCGGCATCGGTTCCAGGTCGGCAATGTCGGCAAAGAATTTTTGCGCGACGGGATCGACGCTGAGCGTGGTCTGGTAGCCGGCGATCCTATGAAGGGCTTCGACCAGCTTGAGCACGGCGGAGTCGGGTCTGGGTGCCGACCCATGGCCGGGCGTGCCAGACGCGGTCAACTTCAGCCAGAACGGTGCCTTCTCGGCTGGGGATGCACCGTAGTAGCGTGCCTTACCGTCGTCTCCAAGGGAGATGAATCCGAATTCGTTGATCACGAGGCCGGCGTCCTGGACCAGATCGAAATGTTCCCTGGCCATGAAGCCCGCGCCCATCGCACCGCCGGCCTCCTCGTCGGCCGTGCCGAGAAAAACGATATCCGACTTCAAGGGCGTCCCTTCGCGCTTCAGCGCCAGCATGGCCATGAGTTCCACGATACCGAGGCTTTTAACATCGAGCGCGCCGCGCCCCCAGAGATAGCCGTCCTTGATGGTCGCGGCGAAGGGGTCGACCGACCAGTGCTTGCGATCCGCGGGCACGACGTCCATGTGGCTGAGCAGGACGATCGCTTTTTTAGATCCGTCGCCCTTGATGCGCGCGTAGATATTGCCGCGGCCCGGTGCGGATTCGAAGATCTGCGACTCGATGCCTTCGCGGTCGAAAATCGCCTTGAAGAATTCGGCCGCCTTGATTTCGTTGCCGGGCGGGTTCGTCGTGTCGATGCGCAAGTACTCTGTCAATAGCGACAGGGCTTCCTGCTCCAGGGCGCTTTCGGCTGCGATGGCGGCGGGCGCTGCACATAGCGGCGACAACAGGAATCCAAGGGCAAATAACTTACGCAGGCTACTGGTCACGATATCTCCGTTATTGACGCGTCACCGAATGGAGCGGTGACTGGTATTCATGCAAGTTCTGTGCGACGTACCGATCGCTTCGATCGCAAAGCTCAGTTCAGGCCTCGCCAATGTCTTCGTCCCATACATCCGGATGTGCGTGGATGAAAGAGCCTAGCAGCTTTACGCATTCCGCCGAGTCCAGCTCGACGACCTCCACGCCGCGCTCCCGCAACCAGTCGATGCCGCCGCGGAACGTGCGCGATTCCCCGACGATCACCTTGCCGATGCGGAACTGCACGATGAGTCCGCTGCAATACCAGCACGGCGCCAGCGTCGTAACCATGATCGTGTCCTGGTAGCGTCGCTGCCGCCCGGCCTTGCGGAAGGCATCGGTTTCGCCGTGCACCGAAGGATCATTCTCCTGCACACGACGATTGTGGCCGCGCCCGAGCAGCGTGCCGTCCTTGTTGAACAGTGCTGCGCCGATCGGGATGCCGCCTTCGGCAAAGCCGGTGCGGGCTTCTTCGACTGCGATTTCCAGCATCGAATGGTCCCTGATTGCGTGATTCATGTGTGGCCTCGCAAATTTGTAAAGCGTTGGACCTAACCGGATTTGTTTTCGGGCGGGCGCTTCTTCGTCAATCGATCGGCCATCTCGCGGATTTTCTTCAGCCAGCGCCGCGCCCACAGAAATTCCGTGGCGAGGATCGAGAGGCCGATCGGGATGACGATGAAGGCCGGGCCGGGCAGAACGATCAGCGCTATGCCGATCAACGTGACCGTTCCACCGATGATCGCGACGACAATGCGTTTGGCAAGACGAAGTCCTGGTGCGTCCATGAACCGGGAGTTCCAGTCGCGGTTGCTCATAAGTCCTGACCAACTTCGCTCTCGTGCCATCTGCGCAAGGCGAGTCGCGATACCAGCGACACGAGCAGGAACAGGGCAATGCCGGTCAGCGTGATTAGTGCGAGTGCGGCGAACAATCGGGGAATATTAAGTTGCAGCCCGGCGAGCAGGATCTGGTACGCCAGTCCGGAGCGCGCGCCGCCCGTTCCCGCGACGAACTCTGCTACCACGGCGCCGATCAGTGCGAGTGCCGCGGCAATTCGCAGTCCCGCAAAAAAATAGGGCGCTGCGCTCGGTGCACGCAGGCGCAGCAACGTTTGCAGGCGCGAAGCATCATGCATGCGGAACAGGTCGAGGAGCCCGGGATCGACACTGCGCAGGCCAATCGTCGTGTTCGTGATGATGGGAAAAATCGAAGCCACTGTGGCACAAATGACCAGCGCAACGCGCGAATCGTCGACCCAGATGATGATCAGCGGTGCAATGGCGACCAGCGGCGTGACTTGCAGGATGACTGCGTAGGGAAACAGGCTCGCTTCGATCAACCGGCTTTGCACGAACAGTACCGACAGCGCCACGCCAATTACGACGGCGGCAACCAGCGCGGCGATCGTGACTTCGAGCGTAACGAGCAGCGAACCGGCGAGCAGGGTGCGGTCGGCTATCAAGGTCGCGAGAATTTTTCCGGGCGAAGGGATGATGTACACCGGCACGTCATTGATCGTGACGAGCGCCTGCCAGAGCAGCAAGAGCAGGATGCCGACTGCCAACGGCGCACCGATGTGAAGCCAGCGACTGTTCACGGACTCGCCTTTTCCGCCGCGCGACCCGATTGTTCCGGGCGGTCCATTGCCGCGGCCAGTGCAGCGGATAACCGTGTACTGGTCTGGACAAACAATTCGGCGGCGCGAAAATTGTCGTCACGCGGCAGCGGCTGGTCGAGCGGCACGTCGTCGGCGATGACGCCGGGTCGGGCCGACATCACCAGCACGCGAGACGACAAAAACGCGGCCTCGTAAATGCTGTGCGTGACGAACAATACGGTGAGGTTTTGCTTCGCGCACAGCGCGGACAAATCGCGGTCGAGCCGGTTGCGCGTGATCTCATCCAGCGCCCCGAAGGGCTCGTCCATGAGCAGCAATTTAGGATGCGTAACCAGCGCGCGCGCAATCGACACGCGCATCTGCATGCCGCCGGATAACTCCCTGGGATACGCGCCCGCGAACTCGTTCAGCCCGACGAGATCGAGCACGCGCGCGACAGTCGGTGACGACTGCGCGCGCGGCACGCCGTCGAGATCGAGCGGCAGCCGGACGTTGCGCTCGACGCTCGCCCAGGGCATCAAGGTCGGGCTCTGGAAGACGAAGCCGATGTCGGACGCGCGCGCTGCGCTGGACAAGTGGACCTTGCCCGCACTGGGCTGGATCAGGCCCGCGATGAGGCGCAGCAGCGTGCTTTTGCCGCACCCGGATGGACCGACGAGGGTGACGAATTCGCCTTCGCGGATGGACAACGAAACCCGGCCGAGCGCGCGCAGGCCGTTGGGAAAGGATTTCTCCACGCCGTCGACTTCCACGGCGACGGGCGCCTGCTGGGGGAGGTGTTCGCTCACCGTTCGATTTTAAAGAAAATTCTCTGTGATAAGCCTGAATCTTCACCGCGGAGGCGCAGAGGCGCGGAGCAAAGCGACGCGGAGAAAAACCAAACTCAAATATAAAGGATGGGTACGGTGGCTACCGGCGCGCATATCTGAATGGCTCCATCCTTCGTTATTACTCTGCGATTCCTCTGCGCCTCCGCGCCTCTGCGGTGACGACCGAGAGGTGTAGATTATTTCCGCGCGTCGAGAAACGGAAACGTCTCGATGATGCCCGCGATTTCGCCCGCGCGAGGTGCGGAATACCCGGGCAACCCGCTCATCAGGCTGTGGAACGCCTGTCCGCGCAGCAGTTCGATGAGTTCCTGCGCTTCCGGAAGCGCCAGGTTTTCGTCCCGGCAGATCAGGAAATAGCGTTCCTTCGCGACGGGAATGAAATCGAGGTTGAATTGCCGGGCCGGCGGCTCGACACCGAAGCCCGCATCGGCCATGCCGCTGGCCACGTAGGCGGCGATCGCGGCGTGCGTGAATTCCTCGGTCTGGTAGCCGTCGAGGCGCTGGAAATCCACGCCCGCCTCCTCGAGCAATTGGTCGATGAGCAAACGCGTTCCCGAACCGCGCTGCCGGTTGATGAAGGCGACGCCGGGTCGCGCGAGGTCTGCGAAGCTGTGGATGTTTTTCGGGTTGCCTTTGGCGAGGAACAATCCCTGCGTGCGGGTGACGAGATGCACAAGCTTCTGCTTCTCCGGCGCCAGCCATTTTGCGTATTGGGCGAGCGCTTGTTCACCGAACTTGCCTTCCGGAACATGAAACCCGCCGAACTCGCAGGCGCCGCGCGCCACGGACGCCAGGGATTCCTGCGCGCCGAGGTAGCGCAGGTCGAGCTGGATCAGCGAATGTTCACGTAGCAGTTCCGGAAGCTTCGCGACCGCGAAGCCGTGGCTGGCGTGGATTCTCAGGGTCGACCGCGCCGTCGCGACGAGCTTGCCGATCTCCAGGTTCAGCTCGGAGGCGAGACTTTCCAGTTGTGGGGCGAGTCGGGCATTGATGCGTTGTTCCGCCCACAGTAACTTCTCCCCAAGCGGCGTGAGGGTGGTGCCTCGACCGCGCTCGAGGGTGACCAGCGGGCTGCCGAAAAAATCCGACCAGCGGCCGATCAGGTTCCATGCGTGGCGATAGGACAGGCCGACTTTGCTCGCGGCGACCGTGAGCTTGCCCGCATCATGGATCGCCTGCAGCACCGGGAAAAGCTGCTGGTCGAGCTCCTCGCCTGCCTCATTGCTGACGAGCCAGGCCGGCCGCACTACGATCTTGCTCACGCCCGCCCCCTATATGCACATCTTTTCATATTGAAGATTGCCCTCACAAGGACTAAGTTTCACCCACAAAAGCATAGCATTGTGCAGCGTATATGCAATTTCATGCATATAATGATGTCGAAGCGGAAGACGCGATCCAAAACGCGCGATACGGCTCGGCGGTGAAATACAACTCAAGGGAGTTGGGTTCAGGCCCGAAGGTGAAACGCGGATGCGTTCACACAGCGGGCGATGCCAGGAGGTGCGGTGCAGGTGAAATTGCATGGCGCGGTCATCGATCGCGTCCTCGACCAGCAGAAAAATCAGCCAGGCGCGCTGTTGCCAATCTTGCATGGCATCCAGGATGAAATCGGTTATGTGCCGAGCGACGCGATCCCGCAAATCGCGGACGCGCTGAACCTCTCCCGCGCTGAAATCCATGGTGTGGTCAGCTTCTATCACTACTTCCGCACCACGGCGCCGGGACGTCACACGGTATACGTTTGTCGGGCCGAGTCCTGCCAGGCGATGGGCGCCGACGCGCTGATTGCGCACGCGAAGGAAAAGCTCGGCATCGATTTTCACCAAACCACGCCGGACGGTTCATTTACGCTCGAACCGATCTACTGCCTCGGCAACTGCGCCTGTTCTCCGGCGATGATGCTCGACGATGCAATGCACGGCCGTGTCACGCCGGAGCGTTTCGACGAAGCGGTGCTCGAGGCCAGGCAGGCGCCATGACTACAAAGGTCTACATCCCGCGCGATTCTTCGTCGCTTTCGCTGGGCGCGGAAGCGGTGGCCAAAGCAATCTCCCTCGAAGCTGCGCAGCGCAAGGCGGATGTGATTATCGTGCGCAACGGTTCGCGCGGCCTGTACTGGCTGGAGCCGATGGTTGAAGTCGAAACGCCGCAAGGCCGCGTCGCCTACGGACCGGTGACGATCAAGGATGTCGCATCACTGTTCGATGCGAATTTTCTGCAGGGCGCGGCGCATCGTTTGTGTCTGGGACCGACCGCCGAGATCGCCTGGCTGAAGAACCAGGAGCGCCTGACCTTTGCACGCGTCGGCATCACCGATCCCGTTAGCTTGCAGGACTACGCCGCGCACGATGGCTGGAGCGGATTGCGTAACGCCCTCGCGATGACGGGCGCGGACGTGGTCAGGCAGGTAACGGACTCGGGTCTACGCGGGCGCGGTGGTGCGGCTTTTCCAGCAGGCATCAAATGGAAGACGGTGCTCGACACGGCTGCCGACCAGAAGTACATCGTCTGCAATGCCGACGAAGGGGACTCCGGCACGTTCTCCGATCGCATGATCATGGAAGGCGATCCGTACGTGCTCATCGAGGGCATGGCCATCTCCGGCATCGCCGTTGGTGCGACGCGC
This sequence comes from Betaproteobacteria bacterium, assembly GCA_039930785.1. Taxonomy (GTDB): domain Bacteria; phylum Pseudomonadota; class Gammaproteobacteria; order Burkholderiales; family JACQAP01; genus JACQAP01. Next base: position 10,396 of record JBDTTE010000100.1, read on the forward strand.
GGATACATCTACGTGCGCTCCGAATATCCGCACGCCATTGCCACGCTGAATGAAGCCATCGCGCTTGCCACTGCGGCCGGTTATCTCGGCTCCAACGTGCTCGGGAGCGGCAAGGCGTTTGATCTTCAAGTGCGCAAGGGCGCGGGCGCGTATATCTGCGGCGAAGAAACCTCGTTGTTAGAAAGCCTCGAAGGCAAGCGCGGCATGGTGCGTTTCAAGCCGCCGCTGCCTGCGATCGCCGGCTTGTTTGGCAAACCCACCGTCATCAATAATGTCATCACGCTGGCTTCGGTGCCGATCATCCTGCAGCGCGGCGGGCAGTTTTATCGCGACTACGGCATGGGCCGCTCGCGCGGCACGTTGCCGATCCAGCTTGCCGGCAATATCAAGCACGGCGGCCTGGTGGAAAAAGCCTTTGGTTTGACGTTGCGCGAATTGCTCTACGACTTCGGCGGCGGCTCGGCGAGCGGCCGGCCACTGCGCGCAGTACAAGTCGGCGGCCCGCTCGGCGCTTACATGCCGGCCTCGCAGTTCGACACGCCGCTGGATTACGAAGCCTTCATCACGGTCGGAGCGATGGTAGGTCACGGCGGGGTCGTCGCGTTCGACGATACCGTGGACATGTCCACCATGGCGCGCTACGCCATGGAGTTCTGCGCCATCGAATCCTGTGGCAAATGCACGCCGTGCCGCATCGGCTCGACGCGCGGGGTCGAAGTCATCGACCGCATCGTTGCCGGCCAGGAACGCGAACGCAATGTCGAGTTGCTCGAAGATCTTTGCGACACCATGGTCAACGGTTCGCTGTGCGCGCTGGGCAGCATGACGCCGTTTCCCGTGCAGAGTGCGCTGAAATTTTTCCCCGGCGATTTTGGAATCGCTGCTGGACGCAAGGCCGCCTGAGGCGGCGAGGAGACTAACCATGTCCGTGCAAACCAACACCTCCCTGAAGAATCCCGTCGACTACGGCACGCCAAAACGCGTGTCGGAGAAACTGGTCACGCTGGAAATCGACGGCGTCGAAATTTCCGTTCCGGAAGGTACATCGGTAATGAGCGCCGCGATGGAAGCGGGCGTCAAGGTGCCGAAGCTCTGCGCAACCGACAGCCTCGAGCCATTCGGATCATGCCGCCTGTGCCTGGTCGAGATCGAAGGCCGCAAGGGCTATCCCGCTTCCTGCACGACGA
>JBDTTE010000101.1:0-11540 GCA_039930785.1 Betaproteobacteria bacterium
ACGTTGTTGCGCTTGCGGTCGAGCTTGATGACCTTGAAATCGAGTTGCTTGCCTTCGTAGGGGTTGGTGTCCTTGACCGGACGGATGTCGACGAGCGAACCGGGCAGGAAGGCACGAATGCCATTGACCATGACCGTCAGACCGCCCTTGACCTTGCCGTTAACCAGACCCTGCACCAGGGTGCCCTCTTCCATGGCCTTCTCGAGGTCGTGCCAGGCAGCCAGGCGCTTCGCTTTTTCGCGCGACAGCCGCGTTTCACCGTAGCCGTCTTCGAGCGCTTCGATCGCGACTAATACGTAGTCGCCAACCTTGACTTCGATCTCGCCGCGATCGGTCTTGAATTCTTCTGCGGCGATGAAGCTTTCGGATTTCAATCCGGCATTGACGACGACGAAATTCTGGTCGATGCGAATCACTTCCGCCGTAATGACTTCTCCCGCGCGCATCTCCTGGCGCGAGAGGCTTTCCTCGAACAGTGAGGCAAAGCTGTTTTCGTTGACGGGGGAAGACGGGGCCTGGGTTTGGGTTTTCATTGAGAAAGAAACTCGTGGTAAAAACCGTTGCATTAAACGGGTTGGTTGATCTGCCCATCTACAGCGGAAAGAATCCCCTCACCGGCTTCGAGGCCGGTTAGATGGATCAAACATTTCAGCGGGATGGGGCCTTACGCAGAGCAGATTCGTACGACTGAACTATCCGGGCTACGACCTCTTCAATGGATAAATCAGTGGTATCAATAATTTGTGCGTCCGCGCTCTCTCGCAAGGGTGCCACGCTGCGCTCACTATCGCGCGCGTCGCGGCGGCGTATGTCTTGCAAAAGGGTCGCCAGATTAGCATCGAAACCTTTTTCTATCAACTGTTTATGGCGCCGCGCCGCACGCGTTTCGGCCGACGCGGTTAAAAACATCTTCACCGTGGCATCCGGAAACACGACCGACGCCATGTCGCGCCCCTCGGCGACCAGGCCTGGCGGCCGCCGAAACACCTGCTGCCGAAGCATAAGTCCCTGACGCACCGCAGGAAGTGCCGCAACTTCCGAGGCGGCGGCAGAAATGGTTTCGCTGCGGATGGCATCGGTGACGTCCGCGCCGTCCAACAGAATGGTAGAGGCGGCGAATTCGACCGGGAGGCCGCGGGCCAGCGCACCAAGCGCCGCGGCATCCCGGAGGTCGACCTTTTTTTGCAAGGCGTCGAACGCGACAAGCCGGTACAACGCGCCGCTGTCCAGATACTGGAAGCCCAGGCGCTCTGCCACGCGATAGGCTACCGCGCCCTTGCCGGAAGCGGAGGGACCGTCGATCGCTATAACGGGCGCGAACGAACTCCAGGTGACCTCCGCGAAACGGTCGAAGAAGTCCGGAAAGGTTTTCGCCACGCACTGCGGATCGTTGATGCGAACCCGCACCCGGCCGAGCGAGGCGAGCGAAAAACACATTGCCATGCGATGGTCGTCATAAGTGCTTATCGTCGCGGCATCGATCAGGCGCGACGCATACGGCGGCGTCACGAACAGGAAATCCGCCCCCTCTTCGACTCGTGCGCCAAGCTTGCGCAATTCAACAGCCATCGCCGCAATGCGATCGGTTTCCTTGACTCGCCAGCTGGCAATGTTGCGAAGCCGGCACGGCCCATCGGCGAACAATGCCGCGACCGCCAGTGTCATGGCCGCGTCGGGAATCTCGTTCAGGTCGAGATCGAAGGCCCGCAGGCGGCCATTCGAAGGTGCCGCGGCTTCGATCCAGTTATCCTCGATCGCAATGCGCGCGCCCATGCGCTCGAGCGCCTGCGCGAAGCGAACATCGCCCTGGATGCTGTGGCGACCGATACCGTGGACGCGGACGGGCCCGCCGCCGATGGCGCCGGCTGCAAGGAAATACGAAGCGCCCGAAGCGTCTCCTTCAACAAAAATCTCGCCGGGACTGACAAGCCGGCTTCCAGCCGGAATCGTGAACGACGACCAGCCGTCGCGCTCGACGTGCACGCCAAATCTCGCCATCAGGCTGAGCGTGATGTTGATGTACGGCTTCGATATCAGTTCGCCCACCACTTCTATGGTGATTGCACGGCGCGCGAGCGGCAGCGCCATCAGCAGAGCGGTCAGGAACTGGCTGGACACTTCGCCTCGCACACGCACCGTCGAACTCGAGGTCAGCACAGCGGGCTTGATTTCCAGCGGAGGAAACCCGCCGGTGCCCAGATAGCCTATGTCGGCACCGAGGTTGCGCAGCGCATCGACGAGATCGCCAATCGGGCGCTCGTGCATGCGTGCGACACCGGTCAGACGGTAGTGCCCGCCGTTCATCGCCAGCGCGGCCGTCAGCGGACGAAAGGCAGTGCCGGCGTTACCCAGGAACAGGTCGGCCTGTTTGACCGGGAAGCTCCCACCGCAACCATCGACGCAGACTACGCCGCCTTCAGCGTGCTCCGTATGCACGCCCAGAATCCGCAACGCATCCTGCATGCGTTCGACATCGTCGGAAACCAGCAGATCATGGATGCGCGTGCGCCCTTCGGCCAGCGCAGCCAGCAGCAGGATGCGATTCGAGATGCTTTTCGAGCCCGGCAACTGGATGTGGCCCTCGGCGCGGTCAAGCGGACCGAGGTCGAGGTGGTCAGGATACTGGCGCATGGTCCGCTGCTCCGCTGTCGCCTAGAAATCCCGCCGCAACCATGCGTTGCGGGCATTACGCGCCGTTTCGAAAATCCTGCCGACCTGGTCCGCATCAGCGTCGCCGATCAAGCGCGCAAGTTCTGCGAGTTGTAGCTGGAACTGCGCAATGTCCGCCAGCAACGCGTCGCGGTTTGCCGTTGCAATGTCGCGCCACATCTCCGGTGAACTGCTCGCGATGCGCGTGAAGTCGCGAAAGCCGCCGGCGGCGAAACTGAACAGTTCACGCGCGTCTTCCCGCGTTGCGATCATGTGGACCAGGGCATAAGCCAGCATGTGGGGAAGGTGGCTGACCGCGGAAAAAACACGATCGTGATGCTCGGCCGGCATGCGGCTGACGCTCGCGCCGCAGGCTTGCCACATTGCCTGAACTCTATCCACAGCGGCCGCGTGCGTTTCCGAAAGCGGGGTCAGCACGACGTTCCGATTGTTGAACAGGCCCGCACTGGCGGCCTCGACACCAGTCAGTTCCGCGCCGGCAATCGGATGTGCAGGCACGATGTTCGGCAGATGGCGCGGCATCAATCGCCGGATCGCGGCGACAAAATCCATCTTGGTGCTGCCCGCGTCGGTCAATAGCGTCTGCGCAGGAATGGCGCCGGCAAGGCTCGTAAGCACACGGTCATTCTGCTGGACGGGAACGGCCATGAGCACAATATCGGCGTCCTTTGTAGCGGTCGCGATATCGTCGCTCGCTTCGTCTATGACACCGAGTTCCAGGGCGCGCTGGATGTTGGCGCGGCCGCGGCCCACGCCGACAATTTTGTCGACCAGGCCGGCTTTCCTCAGCGCGATCGCAACCGAGCCGCCGATCAGGCCGACACCGATCACAACCAGTTTTTCGCAACGGAACGCTTTCAAGAACGCCGACGACCTGGGCAGGGAGTGCGCATTGATCGTCTACTTCATCGCGATTTCGAGAGCCGAAAGGAATCGGCTGTTTTCGGACTCGGTGCCGATCGAGACACGCAGGTATTCCGGCAATCCGTATGCCCCGACTGGCCGCACTATGACGCCCTGCTTCAGCAGACGCTGGAATACTTCGGCGCCCTTGCCGACTTTTACGCAAACGAAGTTACCGTGCGAGTCGATCCAGGAAAGGCCGAGACGGACAAACCCTTCGGTCAGCGCCTTCATTCCCCGTCGATTGAGCAACATGCTTTCCGCGACGAATTCATCATCGAATAGTGCCGCTGTTGCAGCCGCCTGCGCAATATCGCTGACATTGAACGGCTGGCGCACGCGGTTCATCAGGTCGATGACTTGCGGGTGCGAAAACCCGTAGCCCACGCGCAAACCGGCAAGGCCGTAGGCCTTCGAGAAGGTCCGCGACACCACGAGATTTGGAAATGCCCGGCTCCAGCCTACAGCATCGCTGCGCTGTCCCGGATCCAGATATTCGTTGTACGCCTCGTCCAATACGACGAGGACGTCGGCGGGAATTTTCTCCAGGAAACCGCGTATGGCTTTGGGCTCTTCCCAGGTTCCCGTCGGATTGTTCGGGTTGGCGATGAATACGACCCGCGTGTCGCTGCGAACGGCTTTCGCCATGGCGTCCAGGTCGTGACCGAACTTGCGTGCCGGCACGACGATCGCCGTTGCGCCCGTTGCCAGCGTGGCAATGGCGTAAACCACGAACGCATGCTCCGAATACACGGCAGAGGTTCCCGCCGCAAGAAACGCGCGGGCCGCCATCTCCAGCACATCGTTCGAACCATTGCCGAGCACGATGCGATCCTGCTCCAGGCCATACCGCTTGGAAAGCGCGGCCTTCAGCGCGAAACCGTTGCCGTCGGGATAGCGACCAGTCTCCTCGACCGCCTTGCGCATCGCCGCGATCGCCTTCGGGCTGGCGCCGCGCGGATTTTCGTTGGAAGCGAGCTTTACGATGCCCTCTTCCGCGATACCCATTTCGCGCGCCAATTCAGAAACAGGTTTGCCTGGCTGATAGGGCGCGATCGCCCGGATGTAGCGCGGCGCGCGCTCGCACACATCAATTATTTCCGGAGCGGCCGTCGCAGAGTTGGTCGCTGTGGTCATTGTGCCGCCACAGGATAGGAGCCGAGAATCTTCAAAAATGCGGCGATGTCGCGCATTTCAGCCAGCGCCGCGGCCGCATTCACTTCGGTCTCGTGTCCGTCAATGTCGACAAAAAAAACGTACTCCCAAAGGCCGGTGCGCGACGGCCGCGATTCCAGACGCGACATGCTCACATTGTGTCGCGCCAGCGGCGTCAGCAATTTGTGCATCGCGCCCGGCACGTTACGACTTGCCATCACCAGCGATGTTTTGTCACGCCCCGATGGCGCCACGTTCTGCCGCGAAATTACGGCGAAGCGCGTGGTGTTGTTCGGCTCGTCTTCTATGTTCGCCGCGAGTATGTTCAATCCGTACGCCTCGGCCGCGGTCCGACCGGCAATCGCCGCAGATTCAGGATCGTCCTGCGCCCTCTTCGCCGCTTCCGCATTGCTGGCGACGGGCACACGTTCCACGGCCGGACAGTGCAGCGCCAGCCAGCGATTGCATTGCGCGAGGCTCTGGGAATGCGAATAAATGCGCTTGAGAGACGACGCGTCGCCGCCCCTGGATAACAGGTTCTGATGCACGGGCAGCAGGATCTCTCCGCAGATTTTAAGCGGCGAGGACAACAACAGATCGAGCGTGCGGCCCACCGCGCCTTCGGTTGAATTCTCGATCGGGACCACGCCGTAACCGACGTTCCCGGATTCGACCGAGCGGAAGACCTCGTCGATCGAGTTCCCGAGCATGATCGGCACCTGTCCGCCGAAATGCTTGATGACGGCTTCCTCGCTGAACGTCCCTCGCGGGCCCAGGCTCGCAACTGAAAATGCATCCTCCAGCGCGCGGCAGGCGGAAATCACCTCTGTGAAAACATGTGCGACGACCTTGTCCGGCAGCGGGCCGGGATTGTGCTCCGACAACCGGCGCAGCACCTGGGCTTCGCGTTCAGGGCGATAAACCGTGCCACCCTCCTTGAGCTTGCCAATGGCGTGCGCGGCGCTCGCACGTTCGTTGACGAGCTTGAGGATCTCCAGATCCAGTGCGTCGATGCGTTCCCGCAGCTGCTTGATGTTGTCTGGCATGTCAGAGCCTGGCATATCAGGAAATAGCGGGCAAATAGCGTACGGCGAGTACACCGCCGATCGCAGCGATTTTTTGCGCAACCTGTGACGGTAGCGCGCTATCGACGTCGACGAGCGTGTACGCCATGTCCTTGCGGGACTTGTTCAACATGTTGTGAATGTTCAGGCCTGCCTGCGCCAGCGCGGTGGAGATCTGTCCCACCATGTTCGGCACGTTCGCGTTTGCAATGCCGACCCGGAAAGGCGATTCGCGCGACATCACCACGTCCGGGAAATTCACCGCATTGCGGATGTTGCCGTCTTCAAGATAGTCGCGTAGCTGGTCGACGACCATGATCGCGCAATTTTCTTCGGCTTCCACGGTCGACGCGCCCAGGTGAGGCGTCGCCACGATCGCGGGATGGCCCGCAAACAGCGCACTCGGAAAATCGCACACATAGGCCTTGAGTTTTTTCGCGTTCAGCGCATCCAGTACCGCGGCATTGTCGACAATGCCATCACGCGAAAAATTCAGCAGCACGGCACCCGGCCTCATCATGCCGATGCGCCTTGCATCGATCAGATTGCGGGTGGCGTCGAGCAGAGGTACATGCAGGGTCACGAAGTCGCTGCCTCGCAAGACCTCTTCGATGCTGTTCGCCTTGCGCACCTGCGACGGCAGGCTCCAGGCGGCTTCCACCGTGATCTCCGGGTCGTATCCCAACACGTCCATGCCGAACTTGATCGCGGCGTCGGCCACCAGGCTGCCGATCTTGCCGAGTCCGATAATGCCCAGCACATGATTGGGAAGCTCCATGCCGGCAAACTGCTTCTTGCCTTCTTCTACTTTTTTGTCGATCTCGTCGTCTGTACCAGCCAGCTTGTCGGAGAAACGAATCGCCGGCACCAGGTTGCGAGCGGCGAGCAGCATGCCGGCGAGAACGAGCTCGCGCACGGCATTGGCATTTGCACCCGGCGCATTGAAGACGGGTACGCCGCGCTTGCTCATCTCCGCCACCGGTATGTTGTTCGTGCCCGCACCTGCCCTGCCGATCGCCTGTACCGAGGCGGGAATGGGCATCGCATGCATATCCTGCGATCGCACCAGGATGGCATCCGGCGATTCAATTCCTGCGCCGACGGAATAGCGGTTACCCGGCAACCGCTTCAGCCCCGTCTGCGAAATGGAATTCAGAGTGAGGATGCGCACCGGCTCAGCCATGGCTTTTCTCGAATTCCTGCAGGTACCCGACCAGGGTTTTGACGCCCTCGACCGGCATGGCGTTGTAGATCGACGCGCGCATGCCGCCGACCGAGCGATGGCCCTTCAATTGCAACATGCCGCGTTGCTGTGCGCCCTTGAGAAAGGATTCATCGAGGGACTCGTCCTTAAGCTTGAACGGAATGTTCATGCGCGACCGGTCACGCTTTTCAACGGGGCTGACGAAGAACGCGCTCTTGTCGAAATAATCGTAAAGCAGGTTCGCCTTGGCGATGTTGCGTTTCTCGATTTCGGCGAGACCGCCCTGCTGCTTCGCCCAGTCGAACACGAGTCCAGCAATATAAATGGCGTAAGTCGCGGGCGTGTTGAGCATGGAATCGCTGTCAGCCTGCAGCTTGTAGTCGAAAGCGGATGGCGTGATTGGCAATGCCTGCCCAATCAGGTCATCGCGAACGATGACGATCGTGAGGCCGGCCGGCCCGATATTTTTTTGCGCTCCGGCATAGATCAAACCGTACTTCGAGATATCGACCGGGCGCGAAAGGATGTGGGACGACATGTCCGCCACGAGCGGCACGTCACCGGTGTCCGGTACCCAGTGATATTCGATCCCGCCAATGGTTTCGTTCGAGCAGATATGGACATAGCCTGCGTCCTTGCTCAGCCGCCAGGTATCGCGCGGCGGAACGTAATTGAAATTGCGATATTCGCTGGAAGCGGCGATGTTCACGCTGCAGTATTTCTTCGCTTCCTTGATCGACTTCTTGGACCACTCGCCGGTGTTTACATAGTCGGCTAGCGTGCGCCCGCGCAGCAGGTTCATCGGAACGATGGCGTTCTCGGCAATCGCCCCGCCCTGCAGAAATAGCACTTTGTAGTTCGTCGGGATCGCCAGCAACTCACGCAGCGTTGCTTCGGCGTGCGCATGGATGGCGATGAACTCCTTGCCCCGGTGGCTCATCTCCATGACCGACATGCCGGACCCGTGCCAGTCGAGCATTTCGTCGCGCGCTATTTCCAGGACTGCCTGCGGCAGGACCGCCGGCCCCGCACTGAAATTGAATACTCTCCCCACCATGACGCTCCGATTGGCTGCTTGTTATCGATGAATCTTTCCGTTAGCCCTGATCGTCGGGTCCGCTCGGTCCGGGTTCTGATGGATCGCTATCCGGCAGACCCTGCTCGGCGTCCTGCCCTGCGTCACCTTCCACGGCGTCCTCCGCACCCGCCCCCAGGGATTCGACCCCATCCTCGCTGTCGACGATTTTTTGCAGGCCGGCCAGCTTTTCATCGGGCCCCAGGTTGATCAGGGTCACGCCCTGCGTGGCGCGGCTCATTTCCCGGATTTCGGCGACGCGCGTACGAATCAGGACGCCACCGGTGGTGATCAGCATGATCTCGTCCTTGGCATCGACCAAAGTCGCCGCCACCACATTGCCGTTGCGCGCGCTGGTCTGGATGGCGATCATGCCCTGGCCGCCCCTGCCGTGACGCGTATATTCGGAGATCGGAGAACGCTTGCCGTAACCGTTCTCGGTCGCGGTCAGGACAGAGACCGTTTCGCTTTCGGCTACCAGCAGCGAGATCACCTTCTGACCTGGCGGCAAGCGCATGCCGCGCACGCCGCGCGACACGCGTCCCATGGATCGCACATCCTGCTCGTCGAACCGCACTGCCTTGCCTTCGTCCGAAAACAGCATGATGTCGTGCCGACCATCGGTCAGCGCGACGCCGATCAGATAATCACCCTCATCGAGATCGACGGCGATGATTCCGGACGGACGCGGACGCGAAAAGTCGGACAACGGCGTCTTCTTCACGGTGCCGTTCGCGGTCGCCATGAAGATGAAGCGGTTCTCGTCGAATTCGCGCACCGGCAGGATGGCCGTGATCTTCTCGCCCTCCGTCAGGGGCAACAAGTTGACGATGGGTTTGCCCCGACTCAAGCGGCCGCCGAGCGGCACGTTGTAGACCTTGATCCAGTACAGCTGTCCGCGACTCGAGAAGCACAGCACGTAATCGTGCGTGTTGGCGATGAACAGGTTGTCGATGAAATCGTCTTCCTTCGTCGCGGCAGCCTGCTTGCCGCGGCCGCCGCGCTTCTGCGCGCGATAGTCCGCCAGGGGCTGCGCTTTGACGTAGCCGCTATGCGACAACGTCACCACGACGTCCTCGGGCGCGATCAGGTCCTCCATGCTGAGGTCCTGCGCGTTCATGACGATCTCGCTGCGCCGCGCATCGCCGAACTCGTCACGCGTCTCGTTCAGTTCCTTCGAGATGATCGCCGTGATGCGTTCCGGATGGGCGAGAATGTCGAGCAGGTCGGCGATGGTGTCCATCACCTCGCGATACTCGCTGACGATCTTCTCTTGTTCGAGCCCTGTAAGGCGCTGCAGTTGCATCTCCAGGATGCGCTGCGCCTGTATTTCGGACAGGTGGTAGCCGTCATCGTGCAACCCGAACTCGGGCGACATCCCGTCAGGGCGCGAATCGCCGACGTCCGCCCTCGCCAACATGGACTCAACCAGCTGTGAATGCCAGGGCCGCGCCAGCAACGCGCGCTTCGCTTCCGCAGGTGCGGCCGCGCTTTTGATGAGGGCGATGATTTCGTCGACATTCGACAGCGCGACAGCCAGGCCTTCGAGCACATGGCCGCGATCGCGCGCCTTCTTCAGCTCGAACACCGTACGCCGGGTGACCACCTCGCGACGGTGGCGCAGGAAGGCTTCGAGAATTTCCTTCAGATTGAGCAGGCGCGGCTGGTTCTCCACCAGCGCGACCATGTTCATGCCGAAGGTGTCCTGCATCTGCGTTTCTTTGTACAGATTGTTCAGGATGACTTCGGGATTCTCGCCGCGCTTCAGTTCCAGCACGACGCGCATGCCGGACTTGTCGGATTCGTCGCGGATCTCGGAAAGGCCTTCGAGGCGCTTTTCGCGCACGAACTCGCCGATCTTCATCAGCAGCGAGGCCTTGTTGACCTGATAGGGCAACTCGTCGATCACGATCGCCTGGCGATTGCCCTTTTCGAGATCTTCGAAATGGGTGCGCGCGCGCATGACGACCCGTCCCCTGCCCGTCCGGTAGCCTTCCTTGACCCCGGTCGTGCCATAGATGATGCCCGCCGTCGGGAAATCGGGACCCGGAACGATTTCGATGATTTCGTCCAGCGTGATATCCGGCCGCTCGAGAATGGCCAGGCAGGCCGTGACGATTTCGATGAGGTTGTGCGGCGGTACGTTGGTCGCCATGCCCACTGCGATGCCGGACGAACCGTTGATCAGCAGATTCGGGATGCGCGTGGGCAGGACAGTGGGCTCCTGCTCCTTGCCGTCGTAGTTGGGCACGAAATCGACGGTCTCCTTGTCGATATCGGCAAGGAGTTCGGACGAGATTTTTTCCAGCCGACATTCCGTGTAGCGGTATGCCGCGGCCGAATCACCGTCGACCGAACCGAAATTACCCTGTCCGTCGATGAGCACGTAGCGCATGGAAAAATCTTGCGCCATGCGAACGAGGGCCTCGTACGTGGCGGAATCGCCATGCGGATGGTATTTACCGAGCACATCGCCGACCACGCGGGCACATTTGACGTACGGCCTGTTCCACACCGTATTGGTCTCGTGCATGGCGAACAGGATGCGGCGGTGAACCGGCTTCAGGCCGTCGCGAACATCCGGAAGAGCACGCCCCACGATCACGCTCATCGCGTAACTGAGGTAGGAGCGTCGCATCTCCTCTTCAAGGCTGATAGGAAGGGTTTCTTTTGCGAATTGATCCATCAGGACAAGTCAGTTTTTCTTTTTGCGAACAGTCGGGACCGCATGGCGCATTACGGCCGGGCAGGGCCGCACGCATGAAGCATTTGACCGCTTTGGAAAAGCGAGTCGCAGCCTCCCGGCACAAGCGCGGCATTTTAACATGCCGCCCATTCCGAAAGACTGTCGACAAACAGAATTTGGCCCGGGAGGAGCGTCGTTTCGCGTCTTGACTAATCATCTTCGGGCGTCCAGTCTTTCCGTCCTCGGCTATCGACAGGCGTCAGAGATTCGCTGCGGTGCACGGGAGGAGCGAGCAACAGGATTTATCGATAAACAAGGACGGTGAGGAGACAACGGCAATGACACAAAAAACCAATCGCTTGCTGATGTTGTTGATAGGCGCAGCGATCGCCGGATGCGGTAGCCAGACGCAACGCACAAGCTCGGGTCCCGGGGAACAGACCCAATTCGAACGGGTCGGCGGCAGCAGCAATGCCGTGACCAAGGAAGAAATCGAACGCCGCGCCGCTGCGGCAGCAGCGGCCCAAGAGGCTGCGGCGCCGCCGCCCGCGCCACCTAAAGCGGCGGAGGCACCGCCCGCCGAGCCGGCCAAAGCGACAGCCGCGGCGGCAGCCCGGGACGAGGCCACGCCCGAGTTTCCCATCACAAAATACGAATTGCCGGACGAGGCGGCCAAAGACCAGGAAGTTGAAGATCTGGGCACGCAGGCCGACGAATCCGTGTCCGAGGCCCAGGAGGCGACGGAGGCCGCGGAAAGCTCCGTCGGCGAGACGACTACCTACG
>JBDTTE010000102.1:0-11527 GCA_039930785.1 Betaproteobacteria bacterium
GTAATCTACTGCCGCGACAAGCTGGGCATTCCCGATGAACGACTCAACGTCAATGGCGGCGCGATCGCCCTCGGCCATCCCTATGGCGTCACCGGCAGTCGTCTGGTCGGGCATGCTCTGATTGAAGGCAAGCGCCGCGGCGCCAAGCGCGTCGTCGTCACGATGTGCATTGGCGGCGGCATGGGTGCGGCGGGCCTCTTCGAGGTTGTCTAAAGTCTCAATCTCATCACGAAGACACAAAGAACACGAAGAAACACGAAGAAGTGCAAAGGCAAAGAAAATCCACGCCGAGATAGTTGATCGTCCGAGGAGTGTGCGCGGTAGCAATGTCATGACTCCCAATCCCATTAGGATCGGGTTTGGTTTTCTTCGTGTTTCTTCGCGTTCTTTGTGTCTTCGTGATGAGAAGTAAGCCGGAACGAAAAACCTCGAAATGCAATCCAAACTCCTCAACCGTCGAGACCTCGAGTTCATCTTGTATGAGCTGCTCGACGTTGAGTCGCTGACGAAGCGTCCGCGTTTTACTGAGCATTCGCGCGATACCTTCGATGCGGCGCTCGAGACGGCGGCAAAGATCGCGCAAGAAAAATTCGCCACCCACAATCGCAAGTCTGATCTCAACGAGCCGCAGTTCGACGGCAAGCGGGTCACGATCATTCCCGAGGTACGCGTCGCGCTCGACGCGTTTCGCGAGGCCGGCTTCATGGCGGCCGCGCAGGATTTCGAGCAGGGCGGCATGCAGTTGCCGTGGACGGTGGCGCAAAGCTGCTATGCGTGGTTCAGCGCGGCGAACATCTCGACGGCTGGTTATCCCTTCCTTACTGTTGCCAACGCCAACCTCATTCGTGCATTCGGGTCGGAAGCGCAGAAGAAAAAATATCTGCCGGCGCTCGTGAGCGGGCGCTTCTTCGGCACGATGTGTTTGTCGGAACCGCAGGCGGGTTCCTCGCTTTCCGACATTCGCACGTCGGCGGTGGCGTATGCCGATGGCACTTACCGGCTGACCGGCAACAAGATGTGGATTTCGGCGGGCGAGCATGACCTGTCGGAGAACATCGTGCACCTCGTGCTGGCGCGAATACAAGGCGCGCCGCCGGGTGTGAAAGGCATCTCGCTTTTTATCGTGCCGAAATTTCGCGTGAACGATGATGGTTCGCTGGCGGCGCGTAACGACGTGGCGCTGGCGGGCCTGAACCACAAGATGGGTTTTCGCGGCACAACCAACTGCGTACTGAATTTCGGAGAGCAGGGCGGCGCATACGCGGAACTCGTCGGCGAGGCGAACAAGGGCCTCGCCTGCATGTTCCAGATGATGAACGAGGCACGCATCGGCGTGGGCATGGGCGCGACGGTACTCGGCTACACGGGGTATCTACACGCGCTGGCCTATGCGCGCGATCGCGCGCAGGGGCGACTGCCAGGCGGCAAGGACGCGGCGCAACCGCCGGTGAAGATCATCGAGCACACCGATGTGAAGCGTATGCTGCTCGCGCAGAAAGCCTATGTCGAAGGTGCGCTGTCGCTGTGTCTGTATTGCGCATTCCTGGTCGACGAAAGCCACACGGCGCCGAATGAAAGTGCACGAGCGCAGGCCAATCTGCTGCTGGATATCCTCACGCCAATTGCAAAGGCATGGCCGTCGCATTACTGCCTTGAAGCGAACAGCCTCGCCATACAGGTGCACGGCGGTTACGGCTACACGCGCGAGTATCCGGTCGAGCAGTTCTACCGCGACAATCGCCTGAACCCGATCCACGAGGGCACCAATGGCATTCAGGCGCTCGACCTGCTCGGCCGCAAGGCCGGCATGCAGGGCGGCGCGGCGCTGAAAGCGCTGGCCCTGCAAATCGAGACGACCATCCAGCAATCGGTCGGGCAGTCGTCCGAAGAATTGCAACGCTGCGGGGCGCAGCTCGATGAAGCGCTGGATCTCCTGCTTGCCGTCACGCAAAAGCTGCTGGCGACGATGGGGCGCGGGGAAACGGATCTCGGCCTTGCGAACGCTTCGGTCTACCTCGATCTGGCCGGGCACACCGTCGTCGGCTGGATGTGGCTGCGGCAGGCGCTGATCGCGGCGCGTAAAATCGACGGTGCGCATGTGACGGACGGCGATTATTACCGCGGCAAGCTGCAAGCCTGTGCCTGGTTCTTCCGCTGGGAACTCTCAAAGACGGCACAATGGGCGGCACTGCTGGACAGCCTCGATCCGACCTGTCTGGAGATGCGGGACGCGTGGTTTTAGGCCCAAGACGGGAAGCGCAAAGTTGATAAAAGATCTATCAACGCAAAGGACGCGAAGGTACGCAAAGGAATTCAAAAGCCATCGACGTCGGGGCTGAAGTCTGTTCGTGATTCAATGGAGGGCCGGCTATCCTGAAACCCAACTAGTTTGGGTTGGCTTTCCTTCGCGTACCTTTGCGTCCTTCGCGTTGAAAAAAATCTCAATGAGGAATTGTTCATGAACGTCAAGAAACTGTTCGATCTTTCCGGAAAAGTTGCGTTGATCACCGGCGGCTCTCGCGGCCTGGGACTTCAATTCGCCGAAGCCCTCGGCGAGATGGGCGCGAGGGTCGTCATCACCGCGCGCAAGGCTGGCGAACTGGAAGAAGCGAAGGCCAGCCTGAAAGGCATGGGCATCGACGCACTGACGGTGGTCAACGACCTGCAGAACACGGACTCGGTCAAGCCGATGGTCGAGCAGGTGCTGAAGAGCGAGAAGCAGATCGACATCCTCTTCAATAATGCCGGCGCAGTTTGGGGTGCGCTTGCGGAGGACCATCCGCTCGATGCCTGGTACAAGGTAGTTAATCTGAATTTGACTGCCGTGTTCCTGCTGAGCCAGACGGTCAGCAAGCTCTCCATGATTCCGCGCAAGTACGGCCGCATCGTCAATCTGGCGTCTATCGCGGGCCTGGTCGGAACGGACCCGCGCATGATGCCGACCATCGCTTACAACGCCAGCAAAGGCGGCGTCGTGAACCTGACGCGTTCGCTGGCGGTGGAATGGGCGCAGCACGGCATCACGGTGAATGCCATCGCGCCCGGCGTATTTCCCTCGAAGATGTCGCAGGGCATGATCGACAAGTCCGAACAGATCATCATGGAGATGACGCCGATGAAACGCCTGGGCTCCGATTTCGACCTGAAGGGCCTTGCGGTATTGCTGGCGTCCGATGCTTCGGCGTACATCACCGGACAAACCGTCGCGGTCGATGGCGGCTTCGTCTCGATGTAACGCCGGCTCGTTTCCTACAGCGTGGATAACAACGTGGCGCAGCAGAAAGCAGGCTTCAACATTCACGTTCCATTTGTGGAACATCTCGGCATTCGCATCCTGGAGAAATCCGAAGGGCTGGTGAAATTGCGCCTCGACCCGCGCCCCGAACTCCTGAACAGCTGGGGATCGGTACACGGCGGCGTGCTGATGACGTTACTGGACGTTGCGCTCGCGAGCGCGGGGCGCGCGCTCGACGAAGGTTGCAACGGCGCGTTGACCGTGGAGATGAAGGTCAATTTCATCGCCGCCGCGCAGGGGCCGGTGCTGGGCGAAGGCCGGGCACAGCGCGCAGGGCGATCCCTGATATTCTCCGAAGGCGAGTTACGCAGCGAAAGCGGCGTGCTGCTGGCCAAGGCGACCGGAACTTTCAAGCTGCTTTATCCAACGGTTAAAGATTAATTCCGATCTACTTCTCATCACGAAGACACAAAGAACACGAAGAAACACGAAGAAGGGCGAAAGAGAATAATAGAGGCAGTCTAGGAGATGGCTACTTGTGGCAAGCGATTGACGGCTCCGGAACAAATTCACTTGTACAAGAACTTCCCCGCCTTCGCTTTTCTTCGTGTTTCTTCGTGTTTCTTCGTGTTCTTTGTGTCTTCGTGATGAGCAGTAAGCTTTAGTCCAATTCTGGAGAAGAAACGATGTCGCTAGACCCGCAAGTGCAAGTCCTCCTCGACCTCGCGAGAAAAGCCGCCTTGCCCGAAGTCTGGCAGCTCACGCCGGACCAGGGGCGCGAGCAATATCTGACGCGCGTGAACAGGCTGAAATTCAACGACACCATCCTGCGCTCGGAAGACCGGCGCATTCCCGGGCCGGGGTCGGATATCCCACTCCGCATTTACACGCCACGTGAGCTGAAGCAGTCGGAGAAAATGCCGATCCTGATCTGGTTCCACGGCGGTGGTTTCGTGATCGGATCGCTGGATACACATGATTCGGCCTGCCGCATGCTGGCCAACCAGGCGGATTGCCTGGTCGTATCGGTTGATTATCGCCTGGCGCCCGAGCACAAATTTCCCGCAGGTGTCGAGGATTGCCAGGCCGCAATGAAGTGGGTGGCCTTGCATGCCGTGGAATTTGGCGGCGACCCGACCTGCATCGCGGTCGGTGGCGATAGCGCTGGCGCGAATCTCGCGACGGTCATGGCGATCCTCGCACGCGACGCCGCACACCCGAAGCTGGTCTTCCAGTTGCTGGTTTACCCGTGCGTCGCGCCCGAGCCGGAAACCGGCTCGCATCACAAATTCAAGGAAGGCTACGTCCTGTCGCGCAATTCCATCACCTGGTTCTACAAGCAATACCTGCGCAGCGGCAGGGATGCCAAGGATTTCCGCTTCGCACCGCTGATTCACGACGATCTGTCGAATCTCCCGCCCTCGCTGATCATCGTCGCCGGCTACGATCCGCTGCGCGACGAGGGCATCGAGTACGCGAAGAAGATGATCGAGGCGGGCAACCGGGTGCGACTGACCAACTATGAAGGCATGGTGCACGGCTTTATCCTGATGGGTGGCGTGCTGGATGGCGCACGACGGGCCGTCGCCGAATCTGCCGCGGCACTCAGGGAAGCATTCGACAGCGCGCGCGGCATCGACCGCAAGCTCGCTAAATCCGCATAACAATGGGAGAACAGGCATGAGCAACCTCAAGGGCAAGGTCGCGTGGATCACCGGCGCGGGGACGGGTATCGGGTTGGCCGGCGCACAGGCACTGGCAGATGCCGGGGTCACGGTCGTCATGTCGGGGCGGCGCAAGGAAGTGCTCGCGCCGGAAGCCGACAAGATCCGCATCAAGGGCGGCGCAGCGGAAGTCGAAGCGCTCGACGTCTCTGACCCGAAAGCCGTCAAGAAAGTCGCCGATGCGATCCTCGCGCGCCATGGCCGCGTCGATATCCTCCTGAACAGTGCGGGGCTGAATACACCGAACCGCTACTGGAAAAACCAGACCGTGGAGGGCTGGCGCGACGTCATCGGCATCAACCTCGACGGCTCGTTTTACACCATCCATGCCGTGCTGCCGGCGATGCGCGCGAAGAAAGACGGCCTGATCATCAATGTGTCGTCCTGGGCCGGCGTGTTCCATCCGAAGTTGACCGGCGCGGCCTACAACGGCAGCAAGCACGCCGTCACTGCAATGACGGAAACGATCAACATGGAAGAATGCGTGAACGGCATTCGCGCCTGCGCAATCTGCCCCGCGGAAGTGGCCACGCCGATCATGGACCGGCGGCCGGTGCCACCGAGTGCGTCCGATCGCTCGAAGATGTTGCAGCCGCAGGATCTGGGGGCGACGATCCGCTTCATCGCCGAAATGCCGGCGCATGCGTGCATCAACCAGCTGATCATCAGCCCGACCTATAACCGGATGTATATCGAGAACCTGTAAGCGCACGCCGCATGGGCGCAACGCTGTTCCGCAACGTTCGCATCCTCGACTGCACCGGCGCCGCGCCGTTCGCCGGCTCGGTGCGGGTCGAGGGCGAGCGGATCGCGGCAGTGGTTCCCGCCAACGTCCCGGTCGCGGCTGGCGATGCAGAAGTCATCGATGGCCACGGCGCGACCCTGATGCCCGGCCTCATCGAATCGCATTCCCACCTTACGTTCACCGACGTTGCGCAGTCGGTCGATCTCGGCTTCATCCCGCCGGAAGAGCACCAGCTCAAGACCGCGATCAACGCGCGGCGCATGCTGGATGCCGGTTTCACAAGCTGCTTCAGCGCTGCGGCGGCCAAGCCGCGCCTCGACGTGGTCCTGCGTAACGCGATCGACCAACGCGAGTTTCCGGGTCCGCGCACGCTAGCCGCCAGTCCGGAGATGACGGCGACGGCCGGTCTGGGCGATGTGAGCCTGCACCATATCTTTCGCGAGAATTTCGCAGTCGTCTGCAATGGGGCCGAGGAATTTCGCCGTTTCGCGCGCCTGATGGTGCGCGAAGGCGTGGACACCTTGAAGATGAATGTCTCGGGCGACGCCGGCACGCCGGCTTCGCCTGCAGACACGACGGTCATGAACGATGCCGAAGTTGCCGCGGTGTGTGACGTCGGTCACGCGCACGGCAAAAGGATTGCCGCCCACGCGCGCAGTGCCGAATCGGTAAAGATGTGCCTGCGCCACGGCGTCCACGTGATCTATCATGCAACCCTGCTCGACGACGAGGCCCGCAATCAACTGCAGGCGCAACGCGACCGCGTGTTCGTTGGGCCGGTACTGGGTGCGCTCTATACGACCTTGAATGAGGCCTCGCCGTGGGGTATCACGCGCGAGATCGCCACCTCCCGCGGCGTCGCGCAGGAGCTCGAAGACGGCATCGTCAACATGCAGTCGTTGCACCGGTCAGGCGTGCGTATCTTGCCCGGGGGAGACTATGGGTTCGCCTGGAATCCCGTCGGCACGGATGCCCGCGATATCGCGCACTTCGTCGATCTGCTCGGATTCTCGCCGATGGAGGCGATCGTTTCTGCGACTCGTCTGGGTGGGGAAATCATGGGCATGGGTGACCGGCTTGGCCAGATCAGACCCGGCTATCTGGCTGATTTGCTGCTCGTGGACGGCGATCCGCTGGAGGATGTGTCCATCCTGCAGCGATGCGAAAAATTAAGCGCGATCATGCTTGGCGGGGTCTTTTGGAAACGCCCCCGAAACGGTATCGTGAGCGTACCGCCTTAACCGGTTTCCCGGAGTTCCTCGTTGTTTACGTTGTGGCGTTATGCGGTGGCTTTCGCGCTAGCGTTCGTTCTGCCGATCACTGCCCAGGCGCAGACCGGCACCGTGACCGAGCGCCAAAGCCTCATCAACTGGTATTACGCCGCGGCATTTGGCACCGGAACGTACACGGCCGGCGACCGCTCGGTCACCGTCTTGCAGGCGCCGTTCTCGCACGCCCTGCAAACGCTGGAGGAAGACGGGATAGGCCTCAAGTTCAAGCTGTCGGCGACACTCGGGTTCTACGACTACAACTTCAATAGCGTGGTTCACGGCAATGTGCCGGACCGTGTCAGCACGTTCAGCATGCTGCCGGGCCTGGAATGGCAGATGTTGCTGAACAAACGCTGGACCATCCGGCCCTACGTCGATGCCGGCTACGGCAAGGAATTGACCGGCGGCCAATCGGCCTGGATCTACGACTTCGGCGTCAAGAGCCGTTTCATTTTCGCCGAAGATCACGGCGTCGAATTCGCGCTCGCGAATGCGCTCGCCACTGCTGGCTATCGCAGTCGCGGCGGTCCGACACAGACTTTCGGCTATCTTGCGACCGGCCTCGACATCACCGTGCCGACTGGCAAGCCGCTGTTCGGCCGGATGGCTTACATAGGGTTCACGCCGGTTTACTACTACTATTTCAATCGCCTTGATTTCGCCGAATTCGACAATTCGAACAATCGCATTCGCGAGGAATTCCAGGTGGCCGTAAGCCTGGTCGCGCGCAAACCCTGGTCCCTGAAACTCTTCGACATCGATCGCATCGGCATCGCGGCGCGCACCAGTGGCGACGTGTCCGGCGTGACCCTGTTCACCTCGTTGCCGTTCTAGAAGGACGGGGTGGGCGCGCGGCCATGCAGCATGACTTAGTGGCGTGGGTGGTGTAGGTTTGTGGCGGCACGGCGAAATGTGAAATGCCATCCAGGGAGTCCCGTTCGTGCAACCGCTCGTCTCCATCGAAGCCTTGAGCAAATCCTTCCCGGGCGTCCGCGCCCTGGATCGCGCTCGTTTCGAACTCATGCCCGGAGAAGTGCATGCGCTGATGGGGGAGAACGGCGCGGGCAAATCCACGCTCATGAAGGTGCTGGCGGGGGTGTACCAGAAGGACGAGGGCGAGATTCGCATCGACGGCAAGCCCGTGGATATCCCGAGCCCGCGCGCGGCACAGAAACTCGGTATCGGCATCATCCATCAGGAACTCAACCTGATGAATCACCGCAGCGTTGCACAGAACATTTTCATCGGGCGCGAGCCGCGCGGGCGCCTGGGCATCTTTATCGACGACCGGAAAATGGAGCGGGACACGCGCGCGATCTTCGGGCGCATGCACCTCGACCTCGATCCGCGCATGCCGGTGGGCGAACTGACGGTGGCAAAGCAACAGATGGTGGAGATCGCCAAGGCGCTGTCGTTCGAATCGCGTGTGCTGATCATGGACGAACCCACGGCTGCGCTGAACAATGCAGAGATCGACGATCTGTTCCGCATCATCCGCCAGCTGAAAGGGCAGGGCGTGGGCATCGTCTACATCTCACACAAGATGGACGAACTCAAGCGCATCGCCGACCGGGTCACCGTCATGCGCGATGGCCAGTACATCAACACTGTCCCCGCCGCGACCACCAGCATGGAGGCCATCATCGCCATGATGGTCGGCCGGCCGCTGTTCGAGAGCGACAGCGCGCCCGTGCCTGCGATCGACCACGATGTCGTCCTTGAAGTGCGCAACCTGAATCGCGGCCGCGCGATCAGGGACGTCAGCTTCGTGGTGCGCAAAGGCGAGATCCTGAGTTTCGCGGGTCTCATGGGAGCGGGACGCACGGAGGTCGCGCGCGCGGTGTTCGGCGCGGACAAGATCGACTCCGGCGAGATCCGGATTCGCAACGAGCACGTCAAAATTCGCAGCCCGGCGGATGCGGTCCGCAACGGCATTGGTTATCTCTCCGAAGACCGCAAGCACTTCGGCCTCGCAACCGGCATGGACGTGGAATCGAACATCGTGCTCGCGAGCATGCGCCGTTTCCTTTCGCTGGGTTTCTTCCTGAAGCGCCCGGCCATCCACGATGTCGCCGCCCGTTTCGTCAGGCAATTGGGCATCAAGACGCCGTCGGTCGCGCAAAAAGTGGCGCTGCTGTCGGGTGGCAACCAGCAGAAGATCGTCATTGCCAAATGGCTGGTGCGGGACTGCGAGATCCTGTTTTTCGACGAGCCCACGCGCGGCATCGACGTGGGCGCCAAGAGCGAGATCTACAAGCTGCTAAACGCGCTGGCGGAGCAGGGACGCGCCATCGTGATGATTTCATCGGAACTGCCGGAAGTCCTGAAGCTCAGCCATCGCATCGTGGTGATGTGTGAGGGCCGCATCACCGGCGAGTTGCCCGCGGCCGGCGCGACGCAGGAGCAGATCATGGCGCTGGCGACCCGACGCGAATCCATGGTGAGCGAGACAGCGCATTGACCCAATCTATTTACGGACGGACTTTTATTCCATGAGCAGCACGCCGATCGCCACATCAGTACCGACCGCCACCGCGATGGAGCGCATGAAGGCTTCGCTGTTCAGCCCGAGCACGCGCCAGAAGCTGCTTGCGTTCGCCAGCCTCATGGGCTTGATGATCTTCTTCAGCTTTGCGTCGCCGAGCTTCCTGCAGATGGACAACATCGTCGGCATCCTGCAGGCGACGGCCGTCAACGGCGTGCTCGCGATTGCCTGCACGTTCGTCATCATCACCGGTGGCATTGACCTATCGGTCGGAACGCTGATGACGTTCTGCTCGGTCATGGCCGGTGTGTTCCTGACGTACTGGGGCTTGCCGTTCTACGTCGGCGTCGCGGCGGCCATTTTCTTCGGCGCGCTTTCCGGGTTCGTTTCCGGCTTGCTGATCGCCAAGCTGAAGATTCCGCCCTTCATCGCAACGCTGGGCATGATGCTGCTGCTGAAGGGCCTGTCCCTAGTGATATCCGGCACCAAGCCGATCTACTTCAACGACACGCCGGAATTTCCCAGCATCTCGCAGGATTCACTGATCGGCGATCTGCTGCCGAGTCTGCCGATTCCGAATGCGGTGCTGATCCTCTTCCTGGTCGCGATCGTCTGCAGCCTGATCCTGAACAAGACGGTGCTGGGCAGCTATACCTTTGCGCTGGGCAGCAACGAGGAAGCCGTGCGGCTCTCGGGCGTGAACGTGGACCGCTGGAAGATCATCATCTATTCGCTGAATGGCGCCATCTGCGGCATCGCCGGCCTGCTGATCGCTTCTCGCCTGAACTCGGCCCAGCCGGCGCTGGGGCAGGGCTATGAGCTGGACGCCATCGCCGCCGTCGTCATCGGCGGTACGTCCCTCGCCGGCGGGGCGGGAACCATACTGGGCACCATCATTGGCGCGTTCATCATGAGCGTGCTGACCAATGGCCTGCGCATCCTGTCGGTGGCGCAGGAGTGGCAAACCGTCGTGACTGGCGTGATAATCATCCTGGCTGTGTATGCCGACATGCTGCGCAAGAAGAAATAACCGCGCGGAAGAAGATCGGAGCAACCGGCATTTGTTCTGATGTCATATGGCTTGAACTACAACAACGTGAGGAGACGCAATATGAACGCAAGAAGAAAATTGCTGGGCATGGCGGTAGCAGTGGGTTTGGGCCTCGGGTTCGCGGGGGCCGGCATGGGCGCCGACGAGACGTACATTCCACTGATCTCGAAAGGCTTCCAGCACCAGTTCTGGCAGGCTGTGAAGGCCGGTGCGGAACAGGCCGCAAAGGATTACAAAGTCAAAGTCACCTTCGAAGGCCCCGAGACCGAGGCCATGGTAGACAAACAGATCGACATGCTCTCGGCGGCGCTCGCCAAGAAGCCCAAGGCAATCGGTTTCGCCGCGCTCGACAGCAAGGCCGCAATACCGTTGTTGAAAAAGGCGCAGGCTGCCAAGATTCCGGTCGTGGCTTTCGACTCAGGCGTGGATAGCGACATCCCGGTGACCACGGCGACGACGGACAACCTGGCCGCAGCGGCCCTGGCTGCAGACAAGATGGCCGAGCTGATCGGCAAGGCCGGCGAAGTCGCGCTCGTCGTGCACGACCAGACCAGCCGCACCGGCATCGACCGTCGCGACGGTTTCCTGAATCGCATGAAGTCCACGTATCCGAACATCAAGATCGTCAGTGTCCAGTACGGCGGCGGCGACCAGCTGAAGTCGACGGAAATCACCAAGTCCATCCTGCAAGCCAACCCGAACGTGAAGGGCATCTTCGGTGCCAACGAAGGCTCGGCGATCGGCGTGCTGAACGGCGCCAAGGAAATGAAGCGCAAGATCGTCGTGATCGGATACGACTCCGGCAAGCAGCAGAAGGCCGCGATCCGCGACGGTTCCATGGCGGGCGCCATTACGCAGAATCCGGTGGGCATCGGCTACAAGACGGTCGAGGCCGCGGTCAAGGCGCTCAAGGGCGAGAAGCTGCCGAAGATCATCGATACCGGTTTCTACTGGTACGACAAGAAGAACATCGACGAGCCGAAGATTGCCGCGGTGCTGTACGACTGATCCAGATC
>JBDTTE010000103.1:0-11396 GCA_039930785.1 Betaproteobacteria bacterium
GTGCGTGGGGTGAGGGGTGAGGGGTGAGGGGTGAGGGGGAAAAGCAAATCGGAAGGGCGCTGCGGAGTGGCGCTTTCCTCACCCCTCACCCCTATCCCCTCACCGCCCTATAGTCACATCCCCATCATCCTCAGCGCCGCCTTGCACAATGCGTGCTGCGGATCGGCGAACGAATTCAGGATGGAGAAATGGTTGTCTTCCGGGCAGGGAATGTCCTCGGCGATGACGCCGGCCCACTGGTTGGCGATCAGCGCGTGCTGTTCCTTGAAGCCGCCGAGTTCGCGTCCACCGACGGCTATGTAAACGGGCGCCTTCGTGGCCGGCGGCATGAGCGCGGGACTGACTTTCATCGCGTCGGCTTCGTTCAGGCGGATATCGGCATTGATCGAGGGAGTGCGCACGATGGCTCCGAGATCATAAATGCCACTGATGGGTAGTCCGGCCTGCATGACTTTCTCCGGCAGGCCGCGCGAATAGCGCGGCCATTGCGCGGCCATGCACATTGCCGTGAGGTGGCCGCCGGCAGAATGTCCGGCGACGAAGATGCGATTGCGCGGTGCGCCGACTTCCGCGGCGTTGCGATAAAGCCAGGCGCCTGCTTTCAGACACTGCAACACGATGTCTTCGACCTTCACCGCAGGACACAACGAATAGTTGATGTTGGCGACGGCAACTCCCGAGTTGACGTAGGGCGTAGCGACGAAAGAGTGCTGCTTCTTGTCGAGCGAGCGCCAGTAGCCGCCATGGATGAACATCAAAAGCGCCTTCGTTTCCCCGCGAGGCCGGAAGATATCCATCGTTTCCATGCGGTCGTCCCCATAGGGAACGTCGAGTTCGACGTCGAGTTCGCGTCGCGCCTGCTCCGATCGCGACGCCCAGCTGTCGAAATGGCTCTGGAATTCCGGGACGGCCGCCCGGTTGTTGAACATCGATTCGTAGTACGCAGCGTCTTTGATCATGACGGCACTCCACCTATTCCGGGTTTGGTTTTAAGGACTTATTGGGCAGGACAGGGTGTTGGGGGGCTTTTCCGAACATTGCGAAATCTTGCAGGAATCCTCACCAGATGCAAGTCGACCTTTATGTATTGGCGCCTGGAAGACACTTTTATTGCGCCTTTTATTGCTCTGCGGGAAACATATCGGTGCCTTCTGAATCAAAGGGTTTGAATAATCCAGTCGATCTGCCAGGGAAGGCCGTACCGGACTATTCCTATTCCCATCATTTACTGGAGATTGTCCATGTTTCGAATTACACGCTGGAACTCACTCGCTGCCGCGGCGCTCGCCATGAGCCCGCTGCTTGCCCACGCCGACCTGACCACGCAAATGTTCGCGCCCGACCGCGTCGGGCGCTGGTACCTCGGTGGCGGTGCCGGCGCGTTCTGGGAAGAATCCAACTCGAACCTCAACAACGCCAGCGGCCAAACCGGCGGCTTCTTCAGCGGCGGCTATCGGGCGACGCCAAACATCGCACTCGAAATAGATGCCTTGTCCGAATACCAGCGCATTGACCGCCCGGCCTCCGTTACCGATGGCGACGGCCGTTCCCGCGTGAATACGAGCGGTGTCGGAGGCGTGGTGAAGTTCATCCTGCCACTGGACCGCCTCGAGTTGTATGCAGGCGGTGGCGTAGGGGTCTACAACACGTCATTGCATGTCAAGGATAACCCCTTCAAGCGCGAGGAAGACGACACCAACTTCGGCTACCAGGGATTGCTCGGTGCGGACTATTTCGTCACGCGCAATTTCTCCGTGGGCCTGGAATACCGCAGGCTCGAGGTTCGCGCGAACCTGGATCCGACCATCGCCGGCAAATTCGATGCGGGCGGCGACCTGTTGTTCGCAACCTTTCGCGGACACTTCTGAGCGAAAACCCGGGTTGGCCGAAAGAGCGCGCCTTTGGAATCGGCGCGCTTTTTTTCGTCCTGAAGAATGTCAAGCCGACGATGGGGCGTACCTTTTGGTAGCCTTGCGCCTTTCATAAGGTTCCCGCAATCATGGCCGAAGGATTTTTGCACCCCGAGTTCCTGGTCGATACCGCCTGGCTGGCCGCACATCTTGACGACGCGAACGTGCGTGTCCTCGACTGCACGACCCACCTGCCCCCGCTTCCCGACAACAGCTATTACACGGTCAAGCCAGGCCGCGAGGATTTTCTGCGCGCGCACATCCCGGGTGCCGCTTTCGTCGACATGGATCATGACGTCGCAGACACGTCGTCCGCGCTTCACTTCATGTTGCCCACCGCCGCGCAGTTCGCCCAGACGATGTCCGCGCTAGGCATAGACCGCGACACGTTGGTCGTCAGCTATTCCGGCGCCAATCACTGGTGGGCATCGCGCATGTGGTGGATGCTGCGCGTGTTCGGCCACGAACGCGCGGCGGTCCTCGACGGCGGATTGCAAAAGTGGAGCAAGGAAGGCCGCCCCCTCGAAAGCGGACCGGCAAGCCCGGTGCGCGCGAAATTGTTCGAGGCGAAGCCGATGCGACGGGACATGGTCGCGACAAAGGCGGACGTCCTGGCGGCGATCGGCGATGACGGGATCTGCACGATCAACGCGCTGCGGCCGGAGCAGCACGCGGGGACCGGTGGCGTCTACTATCGCCGCCGCGGCCATATCAAAGGCAGCATCAACGTCGCCGCGGTCGAGACCGTCGACGCCAACAATGTCTACAAGGACGCTGCGGAATTGCGCCGCCAGTTCGCCCCGGCCTTGTCAAAACCGGCAGTCATCGCCTATTGCGGCGGCGGCATCGCCGCCACCGCAGATGCGCTGGTGCTGGCAATGCTCGGCTACGACAACGTCAAGGTCTACGACGCATCGCTGTCCGAATGGGCGGGCGACCTTGCCCTGCCAATGGAAACCTGAGGAGATAAAAACGTGTTCAAGCAATTCAAGGTCAACGCGAAGGATTTTACCGGCCCGGTGCTGGTCACCGGCGCGGGCGGATGCATAGGGAGTTGGGCGCTGGCGTTGTTGACGGATGCCGGCGTGCCGGTCGCAGCAATGGACCTCACCGAAGACAAGCGCCGTCCGAAATTGCTGATGGCGGATTCCGATCTCGCCCAGGTACCCTGGTACACGGGTGACATCGGCGATACCGCTGCGGTCAACCACGCCGTGGAGGAAAGCGGTGCGCGGGCGATCATCCACCTGGCCGCGCTGCAGGTTCCGTTCTGCAAAGCAGATCCGATCGCCGGCGCGCGAGTGAATGTGGTCGGCACCATTAACATCTTCGAAGCCGCGCGCAAGTCGGGCATCAAGCGCATCGCCTATGCCAGTTCCATCGCGGCGCATGGCGTCTTCGATCCAGGGACGATGGCCACGCTGTACGGTGCGTACAAATTCGCCAATGAGCAGACGTCGCGGGTTTACGCGCAGGATTGGCAGCTGCCGAGCGTCGGGCTGCGTCCCGGCGTCGTTTACGGGGTCGGACGCGATCAGGGCATGACATCGAAAACTACCGTGGCGATTCTCGCCGCGGCGGCCGGCAAGCCCTACACCATCCCATTCCGCGGCCCGGTGTCGTGGCTGCACGCCGGGGAGGTCGCCAGCGCCTTCATCAAGGCAGTTTCCGTGGATCGCACTGGCGCGGAGGTCTTCGACATCAATGGCGTGTCCTCGACTGTCGAAGATTCTGTCCAGTTAATCAGAAAGATAGCGCCCGCGGCCCGGATTGAAATAACGGGCACTCCCCTGCCCTTTCCGATGGCGCTATCGGATCAACCGGTGCGTAGTTTTCTCGGTGACTACGGTTCGATTTCCGTCGAGGAGGGCATTCGCCAGACGCACGCGGCCTTTTCCGCGTTGCTCGCGAAAAGGCTCATCAACGCGGACGCGCTCAACTGATGCGATGTCGTGATTACTAATCGCAACCAAGACTACCGTAACCTGTCTGTTTTCTTACAAAATGCTATTTTCGTAAGAAACTTGTTCAGATTGAAGGACTTATACCGCGTCGCAGATTGACCTTTTGAAATGGAATAAGGCACACTCGCTCCGCGCCGTATCGCCAGTGTCCGAACGCAATCGCCGGGAATTCGAAATAATTCCCGCTCTGGTCGAAAATCCCGATCGGGTAATAAAAAAAAGTGATGCGGCTGGGCGCTAAAAGTACAAGAACGACACCTAGAAAATTTCAAGGAGGAAGTGAAACCATGAAGAAGTCAATCGTTGCCGCGCTGCTGGGCGTGCTGTGCATTGCAGCTTCGTCCGGCGCATTCGCGCAAAAACTATACTGGACCACCAGCGGCATGTTCGGTCCTTTCGACATCCGCGGCCTGATCCCCGCGCTGCCCGTTGAAAAATCCCGCCAGATCACGATCCCCGTCAGCATGTGGGTTCTGGATCACCCGAAGGGCCTGGTGGTATTCGACACCGGCAACAACGCTGCGATTTCCGACAGCACTGACAATTGCAAGAAGTACTGGGCCCCTGGTAACTGCGACTTCCTGAAGCCCAGCCAAAAGCGTGCCGACGTCATCGACATGCAACTGAAGAAGCTCGGCTACTCCGCCGACAAGGTCAAGGTTGTCGTAACGTCGCATACCCACCTGGACCACGTCGGCAACATCGAAATGTTCCCGAATGCAATCCACGTCCTGCAGAAGAAAGAACTGTATCAAGGCTGGTGGCCCGAGAAATTCCAGGGTCGTACGAGCCCGGGCTCGTTCGTCATGGCTGACCTGATGAACACCCGCGAGTTCAACTTCCTGGAACTGGACGGCGACTATGACTTGTTCGGCGACGGCAGTGTCTTGATCCTCTCCACGCCCGGCCACACCATCGGCCACCAATCGATGAAAGTGAAACTGCCCCAGTCGGGCACGATCATCATTTCGCAGGATGCGGTCTGGATGCAGGAAAACCTCGACGGCTACCCGGCAGGCCTGAACTTCAGCGTGCAGGCTTACACCAACTCCGTCCAGCGTCTGAAGCAGATGCGTGACCTGGAAGGTGCCCAGCTGTTCATGGCGCACGACGGCGATCAGTACAAGGCCAAGGGCGACCGCTGGTACAAGTAAGTCTTTCGTAATCTCTGATTGCCCCCCGGTTGCGGGGGGTTTTTTTTTACAGGTTTCAACGCAATTGTGAACACTACGTCCACGTCGATCTCGCTCGAGTCGGTGTCGAAGCGTTACGGCTCCAGGAACATCATCCACGACATGTCCTTCTCGGTGAGCAAGGGCGAGATCGTCGGCTTTCTCGGTCCGAACGGTGCTGGCAAAACCACCACCATGCGCATGATCGCCGGATATACGACCGCTACGTCGGGTCGCGTCGTCGTCGCCGGCTACGACATGGCGACTGACAACGAAGAAGCGGCGCGCAGGATCGGCTACCTGCCGGAGCAGCCTCCGCTCTACGACGTGCTGGAAGTTGCGGCCTATCTGCGCTTCGTGGCCAAAGTCAAAGGGGTGGCGCGAAGTGCCGTGGCATCAGAACTGGATCGCGTCATCCATGCGTGCCGGCTCGAAGCCGTGGTCACGCGCGAAATCTACAAATTGTCCAAGGGTTACCGGCAACGCGTCGGCCTCGCCCAGGCGCTGCTAGGCAAACCCGAAGTGTTGTTGCTCGACGAACCCACGGCGGGCCTCGACCCGGGCCAGATCCAGGAAACACGCGAAGTCATTCGCGCGTTCGGCGCGGACCATGCGGTACTGTTGAGCACGCACATCCTTCCGGAAGTCACGCTGATCTGCCAGCGCGTCGCCATCATCAACGACGGCCGCCTGCTGGCAATCGATTCGCCTGATGGATTGCAACGGGCTTCCGAACAGACCAACCGCGTATCGCTGATCGTGACCGGGCCCGCTGAGGCCATCCGCGAAGCCCTGCTCGGCGTCGAAGGCGTAGCCGCGGTGGAAGTGCGTGCGGATCGCGGTGACACGCTCGCCATTGAATGCCAGGTCGATTCGCGTCCGGAGATCGCGGCTGCGATTGCGCGCGTGGTCGCGGCACGCTGGTCGCTGCATCGCCTGGAGAGACAACAGCCGACGCTCGAAAATGTATTCCTGCGTTATGTAGGAGAAGAAAAATCCGGAGCAAAGGCATGAACGGCGTCGTTGCGATCTACCAGAAGGAACTGGCCACGTATTTCCGCTCACCGATCGCCTACTTCGTGATCGCGGTGTTTCTGCTCGGCACCGGTTACTTCTTCATCTACAACATTTTCCTGACCGGCATCGGAACCATGGACGAAACGTTCCAGAACATGGGCATCCTCCTGGTCACGCTGATCCCGATCCTCACGATGCGATTGTTTTCCGGCGAGTACTCCGCGCGCACCATGGAACTACTGATGACCCTGCCCTTGAAGGCTTGGCAGATCGTCATCGGGAAATACCTTTGCGCGGTCACGATGCTGCTGCTCATGACGATCGCGACCGGCATCAACCTCATTCCGCTCTATCTTTACGGCAACCCCGAGTCGTCGACCATCCTGTCCGGCTACATCGGTTTCGTGCTGCTTGGCATGGCCTGCCTCGCCATCGGCCAGTTCTTTTCGGCGCTAACGCAGAACCAGATCGTTGCGGCGCTGATCACGATCCCGGTGTTGCTGGCATTCTGGTTCATCGGTCATGCGCAGGGCTTCCAGGCTTCAGATTCTCTGCGCTCGTTGCTCGGTTACCTGTCGTTCTCGCAGCACTTCGGCGATTTCATCCGCGGGCTGCTGCGCACCGAAGCGGTCGCTTTTTATCTCGTCGTCAGCGCCATCGCACTTACGCTGAACACGAGTTATCTCAAATGGCAGCGCTGAACATGCAACGATCCCGTTCAGGCCTTGTTCTCATTGCCGGCATCACGCTGCTGGTCGCTGCCGGTGCGAGCCACGCGATCCTCGTGGAACTCGGCGCGGTCACGACGGTTCTCGCGGTCGCGGGCATTGCGCTGACCGCATGGGGCGCGTACGTATTACGCACCGAACTCGCCGGCATGTTCCTGCACCGCCGCGGCGAGATCCTGCTCTACACGCTGGGAATGGTCGGCGTGCTGGTCGCGCTCGGATATCTGTCCGTTCGCTTTCCCGCCCGCTACGACCTGACGGCGACGAAGATATTCTCGCTGTCGCCTGCGACAGTGCAGATGCTCAAGCGCCTCGAAAAGCCGGTCCACGTCGTGTTCTTCAATGATCCGATGATGCGCGACACGGTCGAGGTCTATGAGCAGATGGCCAGGGAGACGGACAAGCTCACCGTGGAATTTTACGACCCGATGCTGAACCCTGCGCAGGCGCGCATGCGCGGCGTCGAGTTCGCCGGCACCGCGATCTACGAAAGCGAAGGTCGCAAGATGCAGGTCAACGGGCCGACCGAAACCGACATCGCCAACGGCATCCTGCGTATTTCGCAGGGCGTACAGCAAACCGTGTGTTTCCTCGACGGCCACGGCGAACCGGATCCATTCAGCCTGGAATCGCATGACCATTCCGAAGGCAATCCCGGACACTCGCACGGCATTGGCGCCAAGGTCGTGAGCCACGAGCGCCACGGCATGGCCAAGGCACGAAACGCCCTGGAAACCCTCAACTATGTCGTGGAGAAAATCTCGCTGCTGCAGGCCAGCAGCGATCTCAAGCATTGCACGGTGCTCGTCGTCGCGGGTCCGAAATCTCCGCTGCTCGAAAGCGAGATCAAGGCGATCGACCTGTATCTGGCCGACGGAGGCAATGCGTTTTTCATGCTCGATCCATTCATTCGCACCGGCCTCGATCCAGTGCTGCGCGAATTCGGCGTGGTCCTCGACGACGACATTGTCATCGACGAAGCGAGCCATTTCTGGACGGACGTTTCCTCGCCGGCCGTGACCGACTACAACCGGCACGAGATAACGCGCGACCTGCCGCTGACTTTTTTCCCGGGGGTGAGATCGCTATCGCCGACATCGGAGCGCGTGCCCGGCACCTCGGTGCGCCCGCTCGTCAATTCCTCGAAGACCAGTTACGGTGGTACCAACCGGGATCGTGCCGAATACAACAAGGAGAAAGACCAGGCTGGCCCACTGACCCTGATGGTCGCGATCAACCGCAAGCCGGGGTTCGTCGAATCCGCCGAAATCGTCGCTGGCGATCGCGGTGAGAAGGGCGCCGCACGGCCCTCCCCGCTACGTCCCGAAGCAAAGCCCGACGCGCCGAAAGTACAATCGCGTGTCGTCGTGTCCGGCGATGCGGATTTCGCCACGAATTCCTTCTTTCACATCCTCGGCAATGGCACGCTGTTCCTGAACACAGTGAACTATCTGGCGGCGCAGGAAAACCTGATCGGCCTCGAACCCCGCACCTTCGACCTGCCGCGCGTCAACCTCACCAACCGGCAGATGAAGGGT
Source organism: Betaproteobacteria bacterium (assembly GCA_039930785.1). Lineage (GTDB taxonomy): Bacteria > Pseudomonadota > Gammaproteobacteria > Burkholderiales > JACQAP01 > JACQAP01. Next base: position 8,330 of record JBDTTE010000103.1, read on the forward strand.
ACGTTCGTACTTTCCATCATCCTGATTCCCGCGTTGATGGCGGTGGTAGGCATCGTGGTGTGGTGGAGAAGGCGATGACCGGCGGCAGTACCGGCGGCGGTCGCCGCAAACTGGTCGTCGTCTGGCTGGTGCTTGCCGCGCTGGTCGTCAGCATCGTCCTCATCAATCGCCACGATCGCGCGGAAACCGAGAACGCGCCGGTGGCGACGCGGGACCAGCGCATGCTCTTGCCGGTGGCGATCGGGGAAATCGGCGCCATTGAAATTGCCCACAACGGCACAGTGCACCGCTTCGAGCGCGATGCGACCGGGGCTTGGTTTTATCATGGCGTTCATAGCGGAGCCGAGCAGCAGCACGCACACAGCTCCGATCCTGCGACGGCCGCTCGTATCGAGAAATCGCTCACGGGATTCGGGCGTACCAGCATGGAACGCCAGTTTCCGCTGAATGTGCAGAACGACGAATTCGGCGTTACGCGTCCAGAGATTTTCATCATGGTTTACCGGCCGAAGGAAGTGCAGCCGCTGTCGCGCTATGCAGTGGGCACGGTCGCACCTGATAAGCTCAGTCGCTACGTGCTGCCCGTGGGCAGCACACACGTCGTGACGATTCCGGAATTCCACATCGAAAACCTGCTGACCCTGATTCGGGACATGGGTACCGGCATACCCGCAACGCCCGCGGACAAAGCGACAGACAAGAAGCGCCCCTGATTCGCCGCGCCAGGCGCCGCGACGCGGATTCCGGGTAGTATTCGCCCGCCATGCCGCTCAGAGAAGATTCAACCCGGATCGTGACCGCGTTTCTTTCCAGACTCACCACCGTCCTCGCTTGCTTCATTCGCACTGTGTTTGCGTTGAGCTTGCTTGCGTCTGCGTTCGGGGCTCACGCCCACACGGGTGGCATGACGGGCTTCGCGACCATCACCGTCGATGGCAAGCTGGTGCGGTACAACCTCACGCTCTCGGAGATCCCGGCCGGGCCACTCGCCGAGCAGATGCACCTGGGACAGAGCGGCATTGCACCGGACTATCGCCCGCTGGTCACGACCATCAGCGACAAGATCCATATCACGGCGGACGGGGCGCCTTGCGCCGCGACGCAGGGCAATGTCGTCCCCCCGGCGGGCACGTCGTTGAGTTACGCCGCGACGGTGGACTACAAATGCGCCGCAGACGTCCACACGCTGAGCATCAAGGATGACATGTCGGACGCTATCGGACCGACCCAGCATACGCTCGCCGCCATCATGTGGACCGGCGGCAGCCAGCAGTTCGCGTTCGGCAGCGACGCACGCGAAACGACCATAAAGGTATCGGAGCCGGCGAAGGCCTCGCAGGGCGCAGGCAGCTTCTTTCCGCTGGGCATCGAACACATCCTGACGGGATACGACCATTTGTTGTTCCTGATCGCGCTGATGCTGCGTGGTGGAAACTTCCGGTCGATGCTGAAAATCATCACGGCGTTCACCGTGGCGCACAGCATCACGCTCGCCCTCGCCGCGCTCGACCTCGTCGTGCTCCCCGGTGCGTTCGTCGAATCGGTCATCGCGCTGTCGATCGCTTACGTGGCACTGGAAAACCTATTGCCGCGCCACGCGGTCTCGCGACGATGGATGGTCAGCTTCGTCTTCGGATTGATGCATGGTTTCGGTTTCTCTTCCGTGCTGCGCGAAATTGGCCTGCCGAAGGAAAATCTGCTCCTCGCGCTGCTGAATTTCAATCTTGGCGTCGAAGTCGGTCAGGCCACGATCGTGCTGCTCGCAGTGCCGTTGCTGATGCGGTTCAAAAACCGCTCGTGGGAGAAGTACGTCGTCTTTGCCATTTCGGCCGCAATCCTGACGGCCGGTCTCGTACTTTTCGTTGATCGGGCCTTCCTCGGCCGCTGAACGCGAAATAAAAGTGGGCTCGCAAGGTCCACGTAAGCCTTCACACTGAATTCCACATTACCCTATGCAATGTTGCGGGCAGCACGGACATTTCGCCGAAATCATTGCCCGCGATACTCGGTTGCGAAGTCACGGTACCCCATGGCAGGTCATGGACAAACTTCACAAGTCGAACAGATTCGGCATCGCTTACAAAAAAGAGGAGAAATCGGCATGAGCGGCAGATCGAACTACTGGAAGCATATTCGGATCGCGGGCGTGACGCTGGCGTTGCTGGCGGGATCGATGGCGGCGCAAGCGCAGGACACCAGGTTGTACGGATTCAGTTCAGGCGCACTGACGATCGGCAAGGGCGTGCTGCAAAACTTTGGCCCCATGGATCCACCGATCGTAATTCCGGTTGGTTTCTATGTCATCAAGCACCCGAAAGGCAACATCCTGTTCGACACGGGTGACAACGACAAGCTGATCACCGACCACAGCTGGTGGCCGATGTACGACTCTCTGAAGCCCGCGATGACACCGGAAGTGGCGATCGACGTGCAGCTGAAGAAAATCGGCCTGACGCCGGATGACATCAAGTACGTCGTCTGCAGCCACTTGCATCTGGACCACGGCGGCAACGTCGGCAAGTTCCCCAACTCCACGATCATCGTGCAGAAGAGCGAAATCATCAACGCGTTCTGGCCCGAACCGGGTACCGGCGGCCCGTACATCATCGGCGACGTGATGCCGCTGCGCGCACCGAACAGCAACTATCCGAACGCGCAGAAAATGATCCAGCTCGAGGGCGACCTTGACCTGTACGGCGACGGCAGCATCGTCATCAAGCGCTGGGTTGCGCACACCCCGGGCAGCCAGATGATGACGGTCAAGCTGAAGAACACGGGCCTGGTCATCCTGACCGGCGACAACGTGTATTTCCGCGAGAATGTCGACAAGAGCATTGCACCCAACCTGGTACTCTCCTACGATCCGGCCGGCTACTACAAGGCGTACGAATGGATCCGCATGATGATGGCGACGCAGAAGGCGGAGTACTTCACCGCCCACGATCCGGATGCTTTCAAGGCCATGAAGAAGGCACCGGCGTTCTACGACTGATCGCTGTACACGGCAGCACCTGAAGTACCCGAAGTGCGCCGGGGCGCTTGGCCGCCCCGGCGCTTTTTTTATATA
>JBDTTE010000104.1:0-11360 GCA_039930785.1 Betaproteobacteria bacterium
ATCGCCAGCACCATGATCAGCACGATGTAGGCGAGCGCGCAGGACTTGCCCGTTTGCCATTCCTGGAAAGCCAGCTTGTAGAGCCGGATGGCGATCAGTTCCGTCGAATCCATGCTCGTCATGATGAAAGCCAGGTCGAATGTCTTGAAGGCCTCCATGGTGCGGAAAATGATTGCGATCAACAGCAGCGGGCTGACCAGCGGCAGCGTGATGCGCGTGAACGTGTACCACTTGCTGGCGCGATCGATGGCGGCGGCTTCATACAGATGCTGCGGAATCGCGGACAAGCCGGCGAGGCAGAGCAGCATCACGAACGGCGACCACATCCAGATGTCGGTCAGCGCGACGGCGTAGAGCGCGACATCCGGGTTGGACAGCCACGCAAAATCGTCAAGGTGGAGGATGTAGTTGATGATCCCCCACGACGGGCTATAGAGCAGCTGCCAGAACAGGCCGACGACGGCCATGGACATCATCATCGGCAGCAGCAGCAATGTGGTGAGCAGGCCCTTGCCGGGAATCTTGCGGTTCAGCAGCAGCGCGACGCCGAAGCCGACCAGTACCTGGCCGCCGACCGACACCAGTACGTATTTGGCGGTGACCGAAAAATTGTTCCAGATGTGTGCGTCGCCCAGCAGGTCCCGGTAGTTGTCGAGACCGATGAAATTCGCAGGCTGATTGCTGGAGGCACGGAAATCCGTGAACGAGTATCCCAGCGAGTAGATCAGCGGAAAGATATTGAAGACGATCAGGAAGATGAGCGTCGGGATAATGAACAGATTGCGTATGGCGACATCGCTCAAGCCGCGCCTGGCCGCCGCAGATCTCGTATCGAGTCTGGCAATCATTTAAAACGTCTCCTCATGCATGGGCTCGTCCGGAATGGCGGCCTCTGCTGTATTTTTCGATGCACTTCCAACACGAAACAAACCGGCGGAGGCCTCAAGCCTCCGCCGGGAAATGCCTTACTTGTAACGCTTGTACTTCTTGAACGTGGTTTCCCAATCGTCGGCCAGGCCGTTCAGCGCTTCATCCGCCGAACCCTTGCCGCCCACGACGAACGGATGCAGGCGCTTGTTCATCTGGTCGAGCAGTTCCGCATATTCCTCGGTGGCCCAGAAGTCCTTCACCATGAACATGGTTTCGTAGAACGCCTTGTTATACGGCGTCGCTTTCTGGAACGCGTCGGACTTCAGCACTTTGACGTTGCAGGTGTAGCCGCCCAGGTCCGCCCACTTCTGCTGCACGTCGTCCTTGATGAACCACTCCAGGAACTTGGTCGCTTCGGCCTGCTTCTTCGAATACTTGATGATCGAAATGCCCTGGCCACCAAGCGCTGCGAAGCGCTTGCCGGTGGGGCCTTTCGGGTTGGCGAAATAGCCGGTGACCTTGGCATGCTTGTTGGTCGCCGGATTCGTCAGCGCCGGGAAGAAAGCAAAGAAGTTCATGCTCATCGCGGCCAGGCCTTCGGTAATCGCCTGGTTGTTTTCCATGAAGAATACTTTGCCCCAGCCCGGCGGCGTGAAGCCATACAGCTCCTTGTAGAACTTCAGGGCTGCGATCGCTTCCTTGGAATTCACCATGCCGCGGACTTTGTACGTCGAGTAGTCGCCGAGGTCGCCGCCGTAGCCGAACAGCACGTTCTCGTAGCCCATTGCGAGGGCGTCGTAGGTGTTGTCGGTGTAGATCGCGACGCCGTAGCGCTTCTCGGCCGGACGATAGAAGAATTCCGCGATGTCACGCAGATGCGCCCAGGTTTCCGGCACACCCAGTTCATAGCCGTACTTCTTCTTGAACGCCGCTTTTTCCTTCGGATCCTCGAACCAGTCCTTGCGATAGGCCCAGCCCGTTGCGTCGCCTTCCATCGGCACCGCCCAGTACTTCTTGCTCTTGGGCGGATACTCGGAATAGCCCGCGACGGTCGCCGGCGCCATGCTCTTGTCCAACCCGTTCTTCACGACAAAGTTGGTCAGGTCCACATAGTGGCCGCCGGCAGAGCCCGCGCCCAACCATTGGGAATCGCCGACCACGAGGTCATAGGCATCGCCCTTGGCATTGAACTCGGTGAAGGCCTTGGTCTGGAAATCGGGCCATGGCACCGTTTCCACTACGACCTTGGTACCCGTCTGCTTTTCGTAGTCCTTGACCAGTTCCTGCAGGTAGTTCGCCGGATCCCACTGGGCCCATAGGATCGTCAGTTTTTCCGCCGCCAGCGCCGAACTGCAGGCCAGAGCGAAAACAGCACCGGCCAGCAGGCCGGACCATTTTGTCTTGCTCATCGCGTACTCCTCCGTATTGGATTTTTCTGTGCGACCCTCCGCCCGGATTGCGGTCGGCCGGCCACGCTCGATATCAAACCCCGTCACGGTCTTGCGCCGTGTTTCCCTGCCAAATCCTGTTGCTATGTCGCCTGCCTTCGCGCTCCTCCAGCGCACTTTACTTCCCGCGCGCTTTTTTACCGCCCGGGGCGCGTACTGCCGCTCCGTTCTTCCTTTTTATCTTCGCCCGCTTCGCAGGCTTGGCCGCCTCGTCGTCGCCTGCAATCGCCGCACGTATCAGGGCATGGCAGGTCCACAACGCGACATCCTCCGCACGCCGGCGGTCCAGTCCCCAGATGTCCTTGAGGACAACGAACGCCTCGGTGCCGAACACCAGCGAAAGCGACTGCGTCAGCCGCTCGTAACCGGAGCGGCTCATCTTTCCTTTCAACGGCCGCACCGCCGAATCCAGCAAGGCGATGCGATGCCCGCGGACCATCTGCGCTTCATCGCCCGACAATCCCGCGTGGCGCCGCGCCCACTGGTCCAGCGCCAGCCGCAACGCGGCTTTCAGCGTCGCCTCGTAGCTCTCCATACGCGGATAGGCAAACGTCACCAGATCCGTCACGCGGTCCTGCGCGTCCTCGGAATCGGATGTCCACGCCAGGATCGGCCCGAGTGCCTCATCAACCGCGGCCTGGATCAGCGCCGACTGCGACGGAAAGTAACGATACGCCGTTGCACGCGAAACTTGTGCCGCCTGCGCCACGTCGCTCACCGACGGGATCAACCCATCCTGCATGAGCCGCATCGCCGCATCCAGCATGATCTTGCGCATCCGCGCACGCGGCCCGCGTTCGGCCGTCGACTCGCCCTCCTGCGCTTGACCTGAGACTAGCATCTCACTACGATACCAGCGTCTTACCAAAAAAACATTTGCCGGGCCGGTTTTTTTTGCGCTGCTCTGCACAAGCGCCGCAGCCCTGCATACAGGGGGAGTGTCCCAAGTCCCGCGCGCAGCGCTGTGCGCCTCCCATTCCGTCGTGCGTCCGCCACTGCAACCGCCATGAAGCGCATTTACGTCGTCGGCACCGCCGACACCAAAGGCCCGGAGCTGCAGTACGTCAAGGCGCTGATCGCCGCGACGGGCGCGCCCGTAAGCCTGGTGGATGTCGGCATCCGTACGCCCAGCGTGCCAGTGGATGTCGCGGCAACGCAAGTCGCTGCGCAGCATGCGCGCGGCGCACAATTTGTTCTCGCTGGCGACGACCGCGGTGCAGCAGTCGCGGCCATGGGCGAAGCGTTCGCAAGCTATATCGCCGCGCAGACTGACATCGCCGGCGTGATCGGCCTGGGTGGCGGCGGCGGGACGTCGATTGTCACCGCTGGCTTGCGGCGTTTGCCGGTGGGGCTGCCGAAACTCATGGTCTCCACACTCGCGGCGGGCGATGTCGGCCAGTTCGTCGGCGCGAGCGACATCGCCATGATGTACTCGGTCACCGATGTCGCCGGCCTCAATCGCATCAGTCGCGTCGTACTCGCCAATGCCGCACATGCCATCGCCGGCATGGCCGCACACAAGGCGCCCGACGCCGACCTGCGTCCCGCGATCGGTCTCACGATGTTTGGCGTGACGACGACCTGCGTCACGCAAACCGCGGCCCGCCTCGACAAGGATTTCGATTGCCTGGTTTTCCATGCAACCGGCACCGGCGGCCAGTCAATGGAAAAACTTGCGGACAGCGGCATGCTGGTCGGCGTGCTCGATATCACGACCACGGAAGTCTGCGACCATCTTGTGGGCGGCGTATTGTCGGCCGGCCCCGGCCGCCTCGACGCCATCGCCCGCAGTCGCATTCCGTACGTCGGCTCGGTCGGCGCGCTCGACATGGTCAACTTCTGGGCGATGGACACCGTGCCCGATCGCTTCCGCGGCCGCAAACTCTACAAGCACAACCCGAACGTCACGCTGATGCGCACGACACCGGCCGAGTGCCGTGAGATCGGCACATGGATCGCAAACAAGCTAAACGCCTGTGAAGGCCAGGTGCGATTCCTGATTCCGGAAGCCGGCGTCTCCGCGCTCGACGCACCCGGCCAGTCGTTCCACGACCCGCAAGCCGACACCGCGCTGTTCGACGCGATCGAGAAAACGCTGACGCAGACGTCCACGCGGCAACTGATCCGCCTGCCCCTCCATATCAACGATCCGGCTTTCTCCGCCGCGCTGGCGGACGAATTTCGCTCGATCGTCCACTAGAACAAGGATTCGCAATGCCTGCCATCGAACGAAAACAAATCCTCGCAAAGCTCGACGACATGGTGAGGCGGCGCATCCCGATTGTGGGTGGCGGCGCAGGCACGGGCCTCTCCGCGAAATGCGAGGAAGCCGGCGGCATTGATTTGATTGTCATCTACAACTCCGGGCGCTACCGCATGGCCGGTCGCGGTTCCGCCGCGGGATTGCTCGCCTACGGCAACGCCAACCAGATCGTCAAGGAAATGGCTTACGAAGTGTTGCCGGTGGTCAAGCACACGCCTGTGCTGGCGGGCGTGAACGGCACGGATCCGTTCGTGCTGATGCCGCAGTTTCTTGCGGAGCTGAAGTACATGGGCTTCTCGGGCGTGCAGAATTTCCCCACCATCGGGCTGTTCGACGGCGTCATGCGCGCGAGCTTCGAGGAAACCGGCATGAGCTATGGACTCGAAGTAGACATGATCCGCGCCGCACATGAAATGGATCTGCTCACGACACCCTATGTATTCAATCCCGACGAAGCGCAGGCCATGACCCGCGCCGGCGCCGACATCGTCGTCGCGCATATGGGCGTCACCGTCGGCGGAAGCATCGGCGCTGCATCGGCGAAAAGCCTGGAAACCTGCGCCGGCGAAATCGAAGAAATCGCCGAAGCCGCCCGCACAATTCGCAAGGATGTGATCGTGATCTGCCACGGCGGCCCGATCGCCTCGCCCGACGACGCGGCGTTCATCCTGAAGAACACCAAGCTGTGCCATGGCTTCTACGGCGCGAGCAGCATGGAGCGGCTGCCGACCGAAGTCGCGTTGACCGAACAGACTCGCAAGTTCAAGGCTATCCAGTTCTAAAGCCGCACCTCGACGCAAAGACGCGAAGGACGCAGAGGGCGCAAAGAACGACGAAAGGGAATCAAATGTACGGTAGCGAAATGTCGGACAACGCATGGCGGATCGGGTTTTGCATCGATTGCCTTCCCTTGCGATCTTTGCGTCCTCCGCGCCTTTGCGTCGAGATTTGATCACTAATAGCGGGAGGAGATAACAATGATCAAGGTCTATCGCAGCGCAATCATCCGCGCGCCGGCCGACAAGGTCTGGAAGCTGGTGCGGGATTTCAACGGATTGCCGAAATGGCATCCGGCCATCGCGACAAGCGAGATTGAAGGCAACCTGCCGGCCGACCGCGTCGGTTGCGTGCGGCGCTTCACGCGTCGCAGCGACGGCGGGCTGCTGCGCGAGAAACTGCTGTCGCTGGCCGACGATACGCGCACCCTCACCTACAACATCCTGGTTTCGCCCATGCCGGTGGCGAATTACATGGCCGGCATGCGTTTCACGCCGGTCACGATGAACGGATCGACGTTCGCTGAATGGTGGGCGGTGTTCGACGTGACTTCGGGACCGCCTCAGGTCACCGCGGACGACATCGGCGACAACGTGTTCGTCGCAGGCTTTGCCGCCATCGGAAAACTGCTGTCCGCCGGGAGGGCGTCATGACCAAAATATTCGTCAGTGCCGTAATCGACGCGCCGGTGGAAAAAGTCTGGGCGCAGGTGCGCGACTTCAACAACATGCCGGACTGGCATCCGAAGTTTTCGCGCAGCCACATTGAGGACGGTTTGCCGAGCGATCGCATCGGCTGCGTGCGCAACTTCGACATCGCGGGCGGCGGCGGCACGATACGGGAACGATTACTCGAACTTTCCGATATCGAATACAGTTTTCGCTACTGCATCCTGACGTCACCGTTGCCGGTCGAAGGCTATGTGGCCCAGCTCACGCTCTATCCCGTTACGGTCGACAACAAGACAGTGGCCGTGTGGACTGCGGAATTCGATGTGACGAACGGCGATGAAGCGGGCGTGGTCAAGGCGGTGGCGGACGACACGTTCGGCAAGGCGTTCGAAGTATTGAACGCGCGACTCGCCAGCAGCAAGCGTTGATCACGGGCAGACGTTCTGGCGAACGCCAGGGTCGTGCGCCTTCAGATTCGCGACCACATGGCGCCCTTCGTCGGGCTGACTTCCTGCGCGAGTGAAAGCACCGTATCCGGACGTCCGTCGTCGCGAGGCACGACCGTGTTGTGCCATTCGACCTGGATGATGCGCTGGTCTTTCGTCAGGACGGAGTTCAACGAATGCGTCTCGACGCCTCGTTCCGTGGCCCCCTTGACGACCATCTCTGCCTGGCCGTTGGCGCTATCCGGCACAATGAGCGTCGAGAAATCGGTGTCCATCATTTCGTTTTCGCTCCAGCCGAACAGCTTCTGCGCCACCCTGTTCCAGCCAGTCACACGATGCCGGGTGTCCCAGGTCACGATGGCGAGCGGCACGCTTTCGATCAGTGCGCGGAAACTCAATACGCTGTGGCGCAACTCCGCTTGCTCCTTGCCGCGCTCTGCGACTTCACGAGACAACCGGCGGTTGGTTCGCCATAGCGCGCCGATGATCGCGCAGATGGCGAGCAACACGCCGATCCCGATGACGAGCACCGCATTGGAAACCTGCCGGCCCGTGCCGTACTTCGAACCGAACATGAGACCATCCAGCGAATATCCAGTCGGGAGCATGCCCCGCTGCGCGTAGATTTCGGCGATGTGCTGCCAGCGACCGGGATTCATGTGCCCGATTTCGATGAGCTGCGGTTGCATCAACCGCCGCATTTCCTCCGCCTCGAACAACAGTTCGTCACGGTTCTTGCGCTGGCTGTAGCGTGCAATGATCAGATCGGCGACTTCTCCAGGATGGTCCATTGCGTACTGCCAACCGCGCAGGCTCGCGTCCCTGAACGCCGCCACCTCGTCCGGGTGCGCGGCGGAACGCTTATTCGTCGTGAACAGCGTATCGCCGTAAAAATCAATGCCGCTCGATCGCGGCGAAAAGACACTGTACGACTTGCCGGATTGCTTCAGCCGGTAGATCTCGTCGGTCGAATAGCCGGACATGGCGTCGACCTTGTGGCTCAGCAAGTCCTTCACGTCATACGTGTGCGGAACGACCTCGAGGCGATCGAGCGGCAGCCCCTCGAACTGCAGGTAGGCGATGAGTTCGGTCTCGTGCGGCATCATCATGACCTTCTTGCCGACCAGTTCCTGCAGGGAGGTACCGCTGCCGAGCGTGATGAGAACGAGCGGCGAGTGTTGCAGTATCGTGGCTATGGCCACAATCGGTTGCCCGCGACCGCGTCGAAGCGCAAGTTCAGACGCACCGACGCCGTAGTCGGCGCCGCCTGATAGCACCATATCGATTGGATCGATGCCTTCCTGCGGCTCCCGCACCGCAACGTCGAAACCGGCGTCGCGATAGAAACCGCGTTCGATGGCGGCGTAATAGCCGGCGAACTGGAACTGGTGCTTCCAGTACAGCTGGAGCGTTATCGGCTTGCCGGGCGTTGCGCCTGCAAACGCCGGCATCGCAACGAAAGCGAGCAACGCCAGCAGGCGACGCATCGTTGAACGATTAATCAGCGACGGCATCGCGAGAGCGATGGCCCTCATCGGATTTTCGGGAGTCAGGGAGAAATCGGTTCCGCAGAGTCTCATCGGCTTTACGCTCCTGGGTGGGACCGCTCCCCGACCATAACGGCACGCGCCGCTACATTTGTTAGACGCGCGGTCACGTTACGCTTTTCGCCAGTAAACTGTATGTAGGACACAGGTCTGTCTTTTGGCACCTGCCCTGTTCCACTTTCGATCAACTGCCGCAGCAGAATGTTGAATCCACCCTGACGATCCACTGCTGGTCCGCGCATTCTTCGCAAGCGCAATGGCCGTGACTTTTCCCGGAACCGAATCCATGCAAAGAACTGGAAGCATCAAATTGATCGCGATTGCCGTGGCCTGCGGGATTCTCGCCGGCTGCGCGGGCAGGACGCTCAAGCCGGAGGAACAGTCGGGCTATCTCAAGGATTACTCGGATGTGACCGAGACGCTGGACGCGAACGGCAGAGCGGTCTACCGGTATATCAGCCCGAAGCTCGACCGCGAGCATTACAACGCCGTGCTGATCGAGCCGACGGTTTATTACCCGAAGCCGGAGCCCACCGAGCAGCTTACGCGGGCGACCATGGATGAGATCGCGGCCTATCTCGACAATTCATTGCGCCTGACCATCGGCGAAAAAGTAAAAGTCGTCGACAAGCCCGGGCCCGGCGTCGTCCGCCTGAACGTTGCGATCACCGCGCTCGTCCCGGAGAAAAAAGGACTCGCGCCCTACCAGTTCATCCCGATTGCATTCGTCGTTGCCATGGGCACCCGGGCCGTGGCGGGACAACCGGAGGAGGCGAGGCTGGTGATCGAGTCGCGCGGCACCGATAGCGTATCTCAGGAAACGCTGTTCAAAGGGGTGCGCATTGGCACGGGGGACAGTCTGAAAAAGGTAGAAGGCAAGCGCGTGGTCGCGCTGGAGGATGTCAAACCGCTCATCGACAAATGGGCACGAGGCGTATCCGCGGAAGTGACCGAGCTGGCAAAGGCGAGATAGGAAGCCCACCCCACCCCCTCTCCCCGGCCCTCTCCCTCCAGGGGAGAGGGAGTATTAAAGAAGTAAAGAAAAAAGGCGACGAATGGTCGCCTTTTCGTTTCAGGGCTCCCTCTCCCCTGGAGGGAGAGGGCCGGGGAGAGGGGGCCACTACAGAAAGCGATTCGGTCTCAGGAAAATTCCGAGCAACAGCGCCCCTTCCGGCGCCTTCGCCACATGCGTGCTGCCAGCCGGCCGCCAGACATACTCACCCGCCTTGACTTCGCCCTCCTCGTCCACGAGCCTGCCTTCCAGCACGTAGGTCTGCTCGATGTCGACGTGCTCGTGCATCGGCAGCACCGCGCCGGGCGCCATGCGCGTCAGGCTCGTCATCAAGCCGCTGTCCTTGTCTTCCATCAGCACCTTGATATCGATGCCGGGAAATTTCGTCGGCTTCCACGGGAGCGCATCCATTTTCACGTAGCGCGAATTGCGTGCGCCGAGTGCTTCCTCGGCTTTCCAGTCTGGTGTGCGAGCGGTCATGAAAGCTCCTGATTAATACCTAAATCTCATCACGAAGACACAAAGGTCACGAAGAAACACGAAGAAAGCCAAACCAGACGCTAACAGGATGGAGAGTCATGCGTAGCCACCGCACATATTTCTCGAATAATCATCCATGTCATCGATGCCATTTCTTTTCCTTTGCACTTCTTCGTGTTTCTTCGTGTTCTTTGTGTTTTCGTGACGAGAAGTAGACGCAGTTTTAGACTTGAGTAAGCAGCGGCTTGCCCGCGAAATACGCCGCCAGATTGTCCACAACCAACTGCCCCATCGCCGCGCGCGTCCAGTGCGTGCCGCTGGATACATGCGGCTGCAGCACCACGTTGTCGAGCTTGAACAGCGCTTCCGGTACCTTTGGTTCGGCGACGAATACATCAAGGCCTGCCCCCGCAATCTTGCCGGCTACCAACGCTTCCACCATCGCCGGTTCGTCGACGGTCGAACCGCGCGACACGTTGATGAGATAGCTGTCCTTGCCCAGCGCCTCGATGACTTCGCGGCTGACGATGCGCTCGGTTTCCTTGCCGCCCGGGCAGGCGACGACGAGAATCTTCACATCGCGTGCGAGCTGCGCCGGCTTGTCGTAATAATCGTAGTCCACGGAGGTCTGCTTGTTGCGGGTGTGATACGCGATCTTCATGCCGAAGGCTTCCGCGCGTTTCGCGATCGCCTTGCCGATGCGACCGAGGCCGATGATGCCCATCTTGTTCCCGGAAACCTTGTCGGCGAGCGGTGCCCCGCCCTTCAACCAGTTGCCTGCGCGCACGAACTTGTCGTTGAACACTGTGCGCCGCATGGTCGCCAGCACCAGCGCCATCGCATTGTCCGCCACGCATTCCGTGAGTACGTCCGGCGTATTCGTGACCGCGATGCCGAGCTTGCGCGCCGCTGGCACATCGATCCCATCCACGCCGACACCGAAACACGAAATGATTTTGAGCTTCGGCAGCTTTTCCATGAGCGCCACGGTCATGCCCTCATGGCCGGCGGTAGCGGCTGCGGTAATGCGATCGGCGATACCGGCGACGAACGCGTCCTTGTCGGTGGCCTGATAGTAGCGATGCACCGTATAGGCATCGTCGAGTTGCGCCATCGTGGCAGGGAATAGCTGGCAGATCAGCAGCAGGTCGGGCTTCATGCGTCAACGCTTCCTTTTTCGGGATGGTCGTGGAGTGGCGATTTTGATACCGATATCAAAATACCACGCTTCGCCAGCCGTGCGCTTGACGACCACCTCGCGTGCGAGGACTAACGGTCACGTACGCACGGCAGCGGGTTATGATTGCGCCCGCGGCCTTTGTCCGCAATTGCATTGCTTTATTCAATCCTTTCGGAGATCGCCATGAGGAACATGCTCCTCGTCATAGCAATGCTCACCACCGCAACCCTGCTTCCCGGATGCGCGCAAATGCAATCTGCAATGGGCGGTTCTTCCGCCCTGACCGAATTGGTCACGAAACAACTCGGCGTCTCGGACTCGCAGGCCACCGGCGGCATCGGCTCGATGCTGAAACTGGCACAGGAAAAACTCTCCGCCGGTGACTTCGACCAGGTCGCCAAGGCCATACCCGGCACCAGTTCGTACCTCGAGTCTGCGAAGAAACTGCTCGGCGGTGGAAATGTCGGCGACGCGTCCGGACTGCAAGGCGCATTCTCCAAGCTGGGCCTGAGCCCGGACATGGTCGGCAAATTCAAAACCGTCCTGACCCAGTTCGCCGGCCAATCCGGCAATGGCAATGCGGGCAACCTGCTCGCAGGTGCGCTGAAGTAATTTTTCCGCCTGAAATCGCCGGCTGCCCGCGCGGCCGGCGACACGCGCCTTACA
>JBDTTE010000105.1:0-11311 GCA_039930785.1 Betaproteobacteria bacterium
CGAACTGCGTCGCCTACGATCCCGCGTACGGATACGAAGTCACGACCATCGTGCGCGACGGCATGCGCCGCATGCTGGAGAACCAGGAGGACGTGTTCTATTACGTCACGGTGATGAACGAAAACTATGTTCATCCGCCAATGCCGGCCGGCGCTGAGGAAGGCATCCTCAAGGGCATGTATCGCCTGCGCGAAGGCAAAAGCAAGAAAGGCGCACCGACCGTGCAATTGCTCGGCTCCGGCACCATCCTGCGCGAAGTCATTGCCGCTGCCGAAATGCTGGAGAAAGACTGGACGATCGCGGCTGACGTGTGGAGCGTCACCAGCTTCACGGAATTGCGCCGCGACGGCATGGGCGTGGAGCGCTGGAATCGCCTGCATCCCGAAGCGCAGCCGAAGCCGGCGTGGGTCGAGCAGTGCCTGGCTAAGACCCCCGGCCCGGTCATCGCCGCCAGCGATTACATGCGCGCCCTGCCCGACATGATCCGCGGCTGGATTTCGCGCCGCTACGTCGTGCTCGGCACGGACGGTTTCGGTCGCAGCGACGGTCGCGCAGCGCTGCGCGATTTTTTCGAGGTGGATCGCAACCACATCGTTGTCGCGGCACTGAAGGCGCTGGCCGACGAAGGCACGGTGGATCGCAAGATCGTCAAACGCGCGATCGAGAAGTACGGCATAGCAGCGGACCGACCGAATCCCTGGGACGTTTGAAGCGTAGAGCTATAACCGCAGAGGCGCAGAGGCGCGGAGGAAACGCAGAGAAGGACGAATGCAGTTGCATAACTAGGAAGCGGGAGTGGGGCGAATGTTGGCGGGTAAATATTCCCCCTGGTTCCCCTACGCTCCGGAGAAATGACGAGACGCAATCCGGGCCAAGTTATTTTTCTCCATGTTTTTGTATCCTCCGCGTTTCCTCCGCGCCTCTGCGCCTCTGCGGTGAAAGATCTTTTTTACATTAACGTCGCGCGGATCGCTTCGGTTTCCGGCGAAGGTCTGACACCCAGCACGATGGAAAGCATCTCGCGGCAGCGCCGGTAGGCGTTCAGCGCTTCCGCCGGCTCGCCCAGTTCCCGATAGCAGACCATCAGCCGCCGATAGAGCGCTTCGGAAAGGTTGTCGAGTTCCAGCGCGCGCGAAAACAGCGTAGCCGCCTGGTCCCACTGGCGACGCGCCTCGAGGGAATTGCCGATCAGCGCAACGGCGCGCACGAACTTCGCTTTGAGCCGGTCCCGCGCAGCGACTGCCCAGCCCTCCTGCGTCTCGCTGTCGAGGAAGTGTCCGCCGTAGAGCTGCAGCATTTCCTTCATGAGGCCGAGCCCCGCTGAAGCTTCGTGCGCCTCGCGCTCGATGCTGACGACCACCTGCTCGAACGCCAGCGTGTCGACCCAGCACTTTGAAGGATCGAGCGACAGCCTGCCTTCCGCCATGAGCAGCACATCGTCCACGCCGATCAGGCGGCGCAGGCGATGCAGGTTGCTGTCGAAGGATACTTTCCCGGCATCGCCCTCGGCGCCCGGCCAAAGCTCTTCGATGATCGTCGCGGCTTCAACCCGTACGCCGCCATGGGCCACCAGCACCCTGAGCATGTCGAGCGGTTTCTTCTGCGTCTTGCGACTGAACTCCAGCGGGCGGCCGCCGATCTCGACGGTGAATCGCCCGAGCGTGCGGATCCTGACGGGGGACGCCGCGCCTGCAATCGCGTTCACGCCAATCGCCGGGGTGGCCTTGATATGTTGCACGCGATAGACCGCCATCGGTCGCGCGAAACCCTTCAGGCTCACCTGGTCGACTTCCATCGTTGTCACGAAATCGTCGATCGAGGTGCGCACCGTGGCGCTGATCAGGATCTGGCCGGGGGCGGCCTCCAGGCACAGCTGCGAAGCGACGTTGGTCACGCGTCCGATGACGCCGTAACCGGAGCGGGCCTCGTCGCCTATCGCGCCTATCGTGGCAAAACCCTGCGAGATGCCGATGCCAAGCGCAATGTCGTGGCCATGCCGCTTCCACTTCGCCAGCAGGGCCTCGAAGCTGTGCTGCATGTCGAACGCCATCATCACGGCGCGGCGCGCGGGATCGTCGACGACCATCGGATCGTTGAAGATCACCATCATCGAGCGACCCGTGAAGGTCTCCAGCGAGCCACCGTGCATTTCGATGAGGCGCGCCATTTCGCGGTGAAACCCGCGCAGCAGGTTCATGACTTCTTCCGGCTCGGACGTATCGGCGAAGGCATTGAAGCCGCGCAGGTCCAGCATGGCGACCGTGACTTCGCGACGACGCGTGCGCAGCGGATCGTCCACGTCTCCCGACACGATCATCTCCGCGAGATGCGGCGGGAAGAATCGCTTCAGCTGGCCGAGGCGTTCGAGCTGCGCGAGCTGTTCGCTCACACGATTCTCCAGCCCGGCGTTCAGAAATGATAGTTCCGCAGCCTGCGTCTGCACCGTGTCGTACAGGCTCTTGATGCGCAGCAACGACCTGACGCGCGCCAGCAGTTCCGGCTTGTTGATGGGCTTGGTCAGGAAATCGTCGGCACCGCATTCCAGGCCGCGTACCCTCTCTGCAGTTGCGTCCAGCGCGGTGACCATGAGCACGGGCAACAATCCCATACCAGGATCCGCGCGTATCGCCGCGCACACTTCGTAGCCGCTCATATCCGGCATCATCACATCGAGCAGGACGAGGTCCGGCTTGTCGGCGCGAATTTTTTCCAGCGCCATGCCGCCGCCTTCCGCGGTGTCGACCGAATAGCCGTTGGCACCGAGCAGGTCGACCAGCAGTTTACGATTGGGCGCCTGATCGTCGACGACGAGGATGCGGGCCCCGTCGGTCACGACGCTTGTCCGGCTTGTCCCGCGGAGAAATCGACCTCATGCCCGGCACGGGTGCCCGTCGCCGCGATGCGCGCATCGCTCATCGCCAAAAGATTGAACGCCGGCACCGGTCTAGCAAATCCCCGCACGGCAAGCTCTCCGACCGGCTCGGCCTGTACATAATCCTGCACGGCGGCGAACACACGCTTCGATACGAGGATCTGCCCACCCTTCGCTTCACCGCACAGGCGCGCGGCGAGATTCGTCACGGTTCCAATCGCGCCATAGTCCCACCTGCCCTCGAAACCGATGGCGCCGATGGTGGCGAAACCCTGTGCGATGCCGATGCCCAGATCGAGTTCGTGACCCAGCTGGCGCCACTTCGCCGTCAACGCGCGGCCGCAATCGCGCATTTCGAGGGCCAGGGCGACTGCCTTGCCGATGGGATCGTCGACCGGTACCGGATCATTGAGAAAGATCATCATGCCGTCGCCGGCGAAGCGCTCGAGCGTTGCTTCGTGCGCGAGAATCAGCTTGCCCAGTTCCGCGTGGTATTCGCGCAGGATGGCCATGACCTCTTCCGGCTCGGCCGTTTCCGCAAAAGCCGTGAAGCCGCGCAGGTCCACGAACACGACGGTCACGTCGCGCCGATGGCTCTTCAATGGATCGTCCGCGCCTCCGGTCAGGATCAGCTCGGCCAGTTGCGGAGAAAAAAAACGCTTCAAGCGCGACAGGCGATCCAGTTGCACGACCTGTTCGCGCACGCGGTCTTCGAGCGTGTGGTTCCAGTTCTCCAGCTTGTCGTAGAGCGACTTGATTCGCAGCAGCGAACGCACGCGGGCGAACAGCTCGGGCTGGTTGATCGGCTTGGTCAGAAAATCGTCGGCGCCCGCTTCGATACCCTTCAATCTTTCCTGCCCCGGGTCGAGCGCCGTGATCATTACCACGGGCAGCATGGCATCCGGCCCCGCGCGGATCTGTTCGCACACCTCATAGCCGCTCATGCCAGGCATCATCACGTCGAGCAGCACCAGGTCCGGCCGCTTGTCCCGAATCAGCTCCAGCGCCTCGGGTCCGGAAGCAGCCGCCAGTGCGTTGTAGCCTTTCGCATCCAGCACATCGCACAGCAACTTGCGATTGGCGGCCGTGTCGTCGACAACCAGGATTGTCGCGACGTCTGTCATGGAACCGGTGCGACGGCATTCTTCGGCAGGAGGCGACGCACTTTTTCCAGCAGGGCCGCCATCTTCACAGGCTTTTGTTCCAGGTCATCGAAACCCGCATCGAACAAGAGCGCCGTTTGAACCTGCATTACCGACGCCGTAACCGCCACGACAGGAATCGCCCGCGTCCTCGCGTCGCCGCGCAGCAGCTTCAGCGCCTCGATGCCACTGATCCCCGGCAGCCGGATGTCCATGAGGATCACCGCGGGCAGCGTTTCCGCGGCCAGGCGCACGCCCTCCTCGCCGTTGTCTGCCTCGCGGGTCTGATAACCGACCGCGCCGAGCACATCGCGCAGCAACTTGCGGCTGTTGGGATCGTCTTCCACGATCAGGATAAGCGGCGCACTCATGCCTGCGATACCAGGGTGAAGAAGAAGGTGCTGCCTTTGGCAATCTCACTTTCGAGCCAGATACGTCCCTTGTGCAGTTCGACGAAGCGCTGCACCAACGTCAATCCCAGCCCGGTACCCTCTCGGCTGATGCGGCCGGCCTCACCCTGGCCGAAGGCCTGGAAAATGGCAGCGTGCTCTTCCTTGGCAATGCCGATACCGGTATCGCTGACGGCGACCTGCACGCCGTTTTCGATGGGTTTCGCCATGATCGCCACGGTGCCCCCCGCAGGGGTGAACTTCACCGCGTTCGATAGCAGGTTCAGCATGATCTGCTTGATCATGCGTTCGTCACCGCTGAATAGTCCGACCTCGCCCTCTATCTGGCTCGAAAGCTTGACGCCGTTGCGCAGCGCGCGTTCGCGCATGAGCAGTAGCGCGTTGTCGATTGCGGTGGGCATGTCGAACGGCGTGACGCTCAGTTCCATGCGGCCTGCCTCGACCTTTGCGAGATCGAGCACATCGTTGATCAGCGACAGCAGGTGCAGTCCAGACGCGTGGATATCGCGCATGTACTCCGCTTGCTTCGGCGCCATTTCGCCGAACAGGCCGTCCTTGAGCACCTCGGAGAAGCCGATGATGGCATTCAGCGGCGTGCGCAATTCGTGCGACATGTTCGCGAGGAATTCCGATTTGTGGCGGCTGACCGCCTCGAGTTCGCGATGGGCTTCTCCAAGGCGCTCGCTCATGCGATTCACGTTCGCAGCCAGCGCGCCGAGTTCGTCGCGATTCTGTACGACCAGCTGGCGGGCGAATTCACCGGAAGCGATCTCGTGCATCCTGACTTCCATTTTCCGGACGGGCCGCACGATCGAAGAGGAAATTCCGTAACCCAGCAAAAGCGCCAGAATCATGCTCGCCACGCTGAACGCAATGACCGCGCGCCGCGACTTCTCGTAGGTTTCCTTGCTGGCCTCGATGCTGACGACCATGTCGGATTCCGCCTTGTTGACCAGTTCGTTGGTCAAGCGCTCGAGGCGATCGGTGTGCGGCGTCGCCTCGGCAAGCTGGATGTCTCGGCCCTCAATCGCACGGCCGCTGCGAATCAGATCGATCACCCGCGTGACGATGCGGATGAACTCCTCGTAGTCGACACGCAGCCGCGCAAAGATCTCCTTCTCGTCCTGGGCCACGAACTGCAGCCGGTCCAGGTCGTAGCCGAACTGGTTGAGCTGGCGCAGGGTGGCATCGAGGGTACGCTGCTCGGGTTTCAGCAGCGAAGAGGCCACGCTGTACAGTTGCGAAATCGTGTCGTGATTCAACTGGCGGTAGGCCGCGATCTTGCGCTGCAACTGCACCATATCCTCGCCGCGCCGGTTGACTTCGCTCAGTGCCTGCAAAGCGGCCACGCCGGATGCCAGCATCATCGCTACGATCACGAGGAACGCCCACAATAGTTTGGTGTGGATCGAGGCGCGCAGCCGGGCAATCAGATCCGGAATGAAATCCGCAATCACTTTGCTCCCTCAGCCAGCAGCGACCGGAGGTCCGCTTCGAATTCCTGCGGATCGAATTTCGCGCCTAGGTATTGCACCCGGAGCGTTCCCTGCCTGTCGATCAGGGAAGTCAGGAACGAATGGTCAGTGTTGCCATTGTCCTGCTTTTTCCGGAACACGGCGTAGCGATGTGCGACCTCTTCTATCTGGTTGGGCGAGCCCGTGAGGAAAGCGAAGTTGACCAGGTTCGCCGAGTAGCGGGTGGCGTATTCCTTCAGCATGGCCGGGGTGTCGTTCAGCGGGTCGACCGTTATGGCTGTAAATATCAATTCGGGCGCTGCGCGCGCCAGTTTGCGCTGAATGCCGACGAGCTTGGCGGTGAGCAGCGGACAGGTATCCGAACAACCGGCAAAAACGAACGTCACGACCGCGACCTTGCCCTTGTGCTTGCCGAGCGAGAAAGGCCGGCCATCCTGGTCGGTCAGCGTGAACTGCGGGGCCGGCCCAATATGAGGCAATGCAGACTCGTTGGCCAAGCTCCCCCAACTGAGCCCGAACAACATGCCCAAGAGTGTGCAGAACAGAAGCACGCGGCCACGGATTGCCAACTCACCGAGGCCACGTACGATCATGCTTTCAACTCCTTCCTCAACTCATTCAGATACCGCCAGTCCGTGCCCCGGGCGATCAGTTTCTCCGGCGGCGTCTTGATCAACCCCACCTCGTTCAGGCGAAGGCCGTAGAAGCGCAACGAATCTTCCGGGCTGTGCGTGCGCCACCGCGCGTAGGAAATGGACTTGAGCACATCCAGTGCGAAGTCGTATCTCTCTTCGAACCCTTTGTCGACGATGTATCGCGCGACACGCTCGGGCTCGGCGGCGCAGACATCGGCGGCTTTGAGAATGGCTCGAACCGCGCGTTTGGTGGCCACGGGGTACTTACCCACAAAATCGGTATGCGCCGATATCATGCAGCAGTAATACTGATCCCACGGGCGATCCAATCCCGTGTTGAGGATGACCTTCCCGATCTTTCTAGCGCGCAACTCCTGGGGCTGTGGCGGAAAGGCGAGGAAGGCATCCGATTTCCCGTCCACGAAGAGTTGCATCGTGCCGGCGTAGCTGTCCCCCAGAACCCAGTCGATTTCCTTGCGCGGGTCGATCCCCACGTAGCCCAGCATGCTGGCGACAAAGTAGTATTCGGGCGACCCTATGGCGCCGACCGCGATGCGTTTACCCCGCAAGTCGCGCAGTGCGTGAACTCTCTCGTTGGCGAACAACTCGTAACAACCTCCATGGATTCCGGCTAGCAGTACGGACGGTCTGCCCGCATCCATGTCCGGAATCGCCTCTGCTGGCGAAGCGACAGAAACGTCGGCCTTGTTTGCGAAAATCATCTCCTGGCCGCGGTTGCGATCGATTTCCACGTACTCGACCTCGCTAAAGCCCTCCAGCCGCAGGAATTCCTCTGCGAGATACTCCGGTGCGAGACAGATGACGGGAAATTTGACCAGCCTGATCTTGCGGATTTCCGGGGGCGGTTCGGCCGATGCGGGCCCGATGTCGTAGCCGAACACGCTCGCAGTCCCGACCAGTGCGGCCGCGCCCTTCACGAATTTTCGTCGGTTCCACGCCGCGCCGCTCTGCCCCTGCGGAACCAGCATTCCAGAAATTTCGCGTTTGCCGTCAGCCATGCAAGCCTCCCTATGTTTTAAGTTCCTTTTTCAGCTCATTCAGGAATCGCCAGTCGGTTCCGTCGGCAATGATCTTTTGCGGGACCGACTTGATTATTTTCGCGTCACGAAACCGCAGTGAGAAGAAGCGCACGCTGTCTTCGGGATTCGCTTCACGCCAACGCCGATACGGGAGGTCCCTCAGGATTTCAAGCGCGACGTCATAGCGTGCCGTGTATTTGTTCTCTACGAGGAAGCGCGCAACCCGCTCGGGATCCTGCGCGCAGATTTCCGCCGCCTTCAGGAACGCTCGGGTTGCACGCTTCGTCGCGACCGGATTTTGTCGCAGGAAATCCCGGTTCGTCACGAGCAGGCAGCAGAAGTACTGCGACCACGGTTGATCGTGGCCGATATTTAGAATGACCTTCCCGATTTTGCGCTCATGCAGTTCCTGCGCCCTTGGCGGACCGGCCAAGAACGCATCGGCCCTGCCTTCGACGAACAGGCGCATCGACTCGGCGGTCTTGCCTGTGTCAACCCAGTTGATATCGCGCTCGGGATCGAGCCCGACATAGGCGATCAACGCTGAAATGAATACGTGCTCGGGCGTGCCGATCGCGCTGATGGGAACGGTTTTACCCTTGAGATCGCGCATGCCATTGATTCCCGGCTTCGCAAAAAATTCCAGACATCCCGAATGAAAACCTGACAACGCGACTACGGGTTGGCCCATGTCGACCGCTGGAATGAATGTCTCGATGCCCGCCGATGCAAAGTCGGCCCGGCCAGAACCAACAAGCTCCATGTCCTGTGTGTTGGGCAAATCCACGTATTCGACAGTAGAGAAACCCTCCAGGCGCAGCAGTTCCTCGGCCACGTACAAAGGCGCGAGACACACGACCGGCACACGCGTGATCCGAATTTTCGTCAACTCGGGCGGTGGCTCCGCCGACGCCAGCCTCATGTCGTAGCCCAGCAAAGCAGCGGACCCTGCCAGGCCGGCCGCACCTTTTATGAACTCGCGCCGATCCCACATTCCTTCGCGCCGCTTCTCCACTACAGGGGGGCGGTCAGTTGCAAATTCACTGCGAGCCATTGATGCCGCCTCCTATGCCTTCAGTTCTCGTTTCAGTTCGTTCAAGTATCGCCAGTCGGTGCCGTCTGCGATGATCTTCTGCGGACCGTTCCGGACCATCCCGATCTCGCGCAGTCGCAACGCGTAAAAACGCAGCGTGTCCTCCGGATCCGCTTTGCGCCATCTGTCATACGGAAGATCCGCGAGTAAACCCATTGCGTATTGCCGGTCCTTGACATACCCCTTGTCCAGCATGTACTGAACAGCACGATTCGGGTCGCGTGCGCAAACATCCGCCGCCTTCAGGAGCGCCCTGAGGACCCGTTTGGTCGCGACGGGATTGTTTCGCACGAAATTGCGGTTGCCCGCGACGACGCAGCAAAAATATTGCGACCAGGGGCGGTCAGCGGCGGTACTCAGGAACATCCTCCCGATCCTCCGGCTCCGCAGTTCCTGCGGCTGCGGCGGGAAGCCGAGGAAAGCGTCGACCTTCTCCTCAGTAAAGAGCCGCATCGAATCGTCTGACGAACGGGTTACCACCCAGCGCACGTCCGTTCCCGGATTCATGCCGACGTAAGACATCATGCTTCCGATGAAAAGCCGTTCGTCCCCGGCTTCCGCAACAGCGATGGCTCGCCCCTTGAGATCCCGGACGGTATGGATATCCCCATTTCCGAAGAGTTCGTAGCAGCCGGCATGGATGCCGCCGATGACCGTAACCTGCGCGCCTCTGTCTATGGCCGCAACGAGACCCGGCGCCGCACTCATCGATATATCGGCGATCGAATCGGCAAGCATGCCCGGGATCCAGATTGGCGAGTACTTTCCCGAGGCCGCCTGAATGGGAACGTATTCAATCTGTTCGAAACCTTCTGCACGGAGGAATTCCTCCGCGATGTATTGCGGCGCCAGGCACATCGTCTCGGCGAGAACCAGGCGGATTTTTCTTGTCTCGGGCGGCGGTTCGGCGGCGGCAAGGCCCGGCAAACCAAGCAGCGACGCAACGCCGAGGGCAGATGACCCCTGAAGAAAAGTGCGACGGCTCACGCTTTCAGCTCTTTCTTCAGCTCATTGAAGAACCGCCAGTCCGTCCCCTTCTCGATCAACTTCTCCGGACTGGCCTTGATGATGCCGGCTTCATACAAGCGAAGCGCGTGAAATCGGATGGTGTCCTCGGGACTCGCATCGCGCCAGCGGCGATAAGGCAGGTCGCCGATGACTTCCAGGGCAGCGTCGTAGCTCGCAGCGTAACCTTTATCAGCCATGAACCGCGCCGCGCGCGCAGGTTGTGTGGCGCAGATATCGGCACCCTTGAGGAACGCTCGCATCGCACGCTTCGTAGCAACCGGATTCTTGCGGACAAATTCGCGATTTCCCGTAATCATGCAGCAGAAGTACTGCGACCACGGTCGGTCGTGTGTTGTATTGAGGATGACATGGCCGATTTTTTTTGCGCGCAGTTCCTGGGGCTGAGGCGCAAACCCTAGAATTGCGTCAGATCCCCCGTCGGCGAACAATTTCATGGCCTCATCGCTCGATCCGGCCACTTTCCACTCGATGTCCTTGTGCGGATCCAGGCCCACATACGAAACGATGCCTGCGACGAAAATATGTTCGGTCGAGCCAAGTACGCTGACGGAAACCGACCGCTCCTTGAGAGCACGAATGGATTTCACATCGGTTTTTGCCACCAGTTCGTAACAACCGGAGTGAATGCCACCTAGTGCGACGGCCGAATCCGCAGAGGCCAGAAGATTCACGAGGCTGGGCGCCGCATCCATCCACATGTCGACCCTTCCCGACCCGACTGCTGGTGAAGTCGTGTTGACCGTGAGGTCGACGTACTCGACTTCGTCGAATCCCTCTGCGCGCAGCAGATCTTCGGCCAGATAGCCAGGTGCAAGGCAGATAGCCGGAAAGTGAGCCAGCCGGATCTTCCTGACTTCCGGTGGTGGCTCGGCATGACCCGTTCGCGGGATGCCCAGCAATGTCGCCGCGCCCAGTGCCGTGGATTGCTGAAGGAATTTTCTGCGGCTCATGCTTTCAGCTCCTTCTTGAGTTCATTGAAAAATCGCCAGTCCGTTCCCCTGGCGATCAGTTTTTCGGGCGCCGTCTTGATCATGCCTGCCTCGTGCAGGCGAAGGGCGTGAAACCGGATCGTGTCCTCGGGGTTCGATTCCCTCCATCGGCTGTACGGAAGCGACTTGAGGACGTCCAGTCCCACGTCGTAGCGCTGTTCGTAGTTTTTCTCCACCAGATACCTGGCGGCGCGCTCCGGTTCTGTAGCGCAAATGTCAGCGCCTTTGAGCATCGCCCGGAGAGCACGCTTCGTCGCGACGGGATGATTTCTGACGAAATCGCGGTTGGCCGCAACCATGCAGCAGAAGTATTGCGACCACGGCCGGTCGGTTGCCGTATCAAGGATGAGATTACCCACGCGCTTCATCCTCAACTCCTGCGGCTGCGGGGGAAACGCGAGAAACGCGTCCGCCTCTCCTTCGACGAATAGACGCATTGCGTCCGCGCTCGATTTTCCCAGCACCCATTGCAGTTCGCGGTTCGGGTTCATGCCGACATAGGCCGCGATGCTGGCGATATAGGTGTGCGCGGGACTGCCGAACGCACTGATGGCGATCTTTTTTCCCTTGATGTCGTTGATGTGGCGAATGCCCGGTCCGCCGAATAGCTCGTAACAGCCGGCGTG
>JBDTTE010000106.1:0-11267 GCA_039930785.1 Betaproteobacteria bacterium
GCGCCAGGTAGTAGGCGTTACTCAGGTATTACCAGCGCCGTCGATATGATCACCCCGGTTACGACCCGGCCCATGCGCGCGCGCTTCAGGAAATAGTGCGCGAGCTTGTCGTCCTTGAGGCGGATTTCTTTTTCCTTGTCGCCGCGCAGCTTGCCCTTGACGGTCAGGTCGGGTCGGTTGTGGATGACTACCGCAAACAGCTTGTCTTCTTCGTCGAGGCCCATGATGTTGGTGCCGCGGCCGCGGGCCTGGTATTTCAGTTCGTCGATGATGAACAACAACAGGCGACCGTTCGCGGATAGCGCCGCGACGTAGTTTCCCTTGGCGTCGTCATACCGGAACGGCACGATCGGTACGTGACCCTCGTCCACGCTCATGAATTCGCGACCGGCCTTGCGATTGGACACCATGTCGGCGATCTTCGACAGGAAGCCGTAACCGCCGGTGGTGGCAACCAGGACCTTCTGCTCCGGTTTACCCGTCAGCGCATACAAAATGTGCGCGCCGTCCTGCACCTCGACCAGAGATGAGGCCGGTGCCCCGTCTCCACGCGCGGGCGGTAACTCCCCGGCTTCGACGGTATAGGCGCGCCCCTTCGAGTCGAGAAAAATCACCGGATCGACCGTGCGGCATTTGATCAGCGACATCAGGCTGTCGCCTTCCTTGAATGACAGCGATGCGGGATCGACTTCCCAGCCCTGGCGGGCGCGGACCCAGCCTTTGGTCGAGAAGATCACGGTGACAGGTTCGTCGATCACCGGCGTTTCGACTTCGGCCTTCTCGGCTTCCTCGATGCGGGTGCGACGCTTGTCGCCGAAGGTCTTCACGTCGGCTTCGATCTCGGCGACGACGAGATCTTCGAGCGCCTTGCGGTTCTTCAGGATCTTCTCCAGATCCTTCTGTTCCTTCTGCAGGTCCTTCAGCTCCTGCTCGATCTTGATGTGCTCGAGCTTGGCCAACTGGCGCAGGCGGATTTCGAGGATGTCTTCCGCCTGGCGCTCGGACAGCTTGAATGCCTTGATCAAGTCCGCTTTCGGGTCGTCCGCCGCGCGGATGATCTTGATGACCTTGTCCACATTCAGCAGCACGATCATGCGGCCTTCGAGCACGTGGACGCGGTCGAGCACCTGCGCCAGGCGGTGTTGCGTACGGCGCGTGACGGTGGCCAGGCGGAACTGGATCCACTCCGCGATCACGTCGCGCAGGTTCTTGCCCGTGGGCCGGCCATCGAGACCCACCATCACCAGGTTGATCGGTACGTTGCCTTCCAGGCCGGTCTTGGCGAGCAGCATGTTGACGAAATCGGTTTCGTCGACCTTCGAGGTCTTGGGTTCGAACACCAGACGCACCGGATGCGTGCGATCCGATTCGTCACGCGTCTTGTCGAGCATCGAGAGCATCAACTGCTTTTCGCGCGTCTGTTCCGGCGTCAGGGATTTCTTGCCGGGTCGCGTCTGCGGATTAGTGATGGCATCGATTTCTTCCAGCACTTTCTTCGCCGACGTACCGGGGGGCATCTCGTGTACGACAACCTGCCATTGCCCGCGTGCCAGTCGCTCGATGCTCCAGCGGGCGCGCACGCGAACCGCGCCGCGACCGGACGTATAGGCTTCCTTGAGTTCCGCGCGTGGCGTGATGATCTGGGCGCCGCCCGGGAAATCCGGCCCCTTGATGTACTTCATGATCCCGGTAATGCTCAGGTCGGGTTCCCGGATCATCGCGATCGCAGCCGCTGCCACTTCATTCAGATTGTGGCTGGGAATTTCGGTCGCCATTCCGACCGCAATGCCCGACGCGCCATTCAACAGCACGACCGGCAGGCGCGCCGGAAGCATGGTTGGTTCTTCCCGCGTGCCGTCGTAGTTCGGAATGAAATCGACCGTGCCCAGATCGATTTCCGCCAGCAGCACTTCGGCGAATCTCGTCAGCCGTGCTTCTGTATATCGATAAGCCGCAGCCTCATCACCGTCACGCGAGCCGAAGTTGCCTTCGCCATCGATCAACGGATAGCGCATGGTGAAATCCTGCGCGAGCCGCACCAGCGCGTCGTACACCGACTGGTCGCCATGCGGATGCAGCTTGCCGAGCACGTCGCCCACGACGGCTGCGGACTTCGTGCGCTTGGTGCCCGCGCGCGTATTGCTGGTCCACATCGAATAGAGGATGCGGCCCTGCACGGGCTTCTGGCCGTCGCCGACGCGCGGCAAGGCGCGATCCTTCACGGTCGCAATCGCGTATTGCAGATACTGCGTGGAAGCGTATTTTCCGAGAGGCAGACTGTCGCCAAGTTCGCCGGACATGGGCGCAAAGTGCGGAGGCAAACCCCCGCCGTTGCCGCCCGATGCCGGGGGAGGCGATTCTTTTTTGCTCACTTTCTTTTCGGCTACGGCGGTATCGCCTTTGCCGAACAGATCTTTTTGATCAGACATTTGCTTTCCGTTGCGTGTCTTTACGTCGGAACTCTTCCGGCGGGAGTGTGAATCGACTACGAAATATCTGCCTCGACGAGGTTGCCGTAGGTTTCCATCCACTCGCGGCGCTGCGAGGCGTTTTCGCGTGCCATCATCATGTTGAAGATGTCTTCCGAAACCTTGCTGCCCTCATCGAGCGCCACCGGCAACATGCGTCGCGTATCCGGATTCAGCGTGGTTTCCCACAACTGTTCAGGATTCATTTCACCGAGACCCTTGAAGCGGCTCACTGTCCACGACCCGGCGCGAACATTTTCGTCCTCGAGCTTCTCTTGGAGGCTGTCGAGTTCCTGCTTGTCCAGCGCATACAGCTTGCGCGCGGGCTTGCCCTTTCCCTGCGAAGGCACATCAACGCGAAACAGCGGCGGCTGCGCGACATAAACGTTTCCGCGCTCGATGAGCTTGGGGAAATGCCGGAAGAACAGGGTCAGCAATAAAACCTGGATGTGGGCACCGTCGACGTCCGCATCCGCGAGAATGATGATCTTGCGATAGCGCAGGCCGGATAAATCCACGTTGTCGCCGGCCTTGTGGTGATCCACGCCGATCGCGAGTGCGATAGCTTCGATTTCCTTGTTCGCATACAGCGTGTCCGGGCTGTCCTGCCACGTATTCTTCGGCTTGCCTTTCAGCGGCAGCACGGCCTGGAATTCCTTGTCGCGTGCCTGCTTCGCCGACCCCCCCGCGGAATCGCCTTCCACCAGAAACATCTCGTTGCGATCCGGATCGTCCGAAGCGCAATCCGTAAGCTTGCCCGGAAGCACGGCGACACCGGAAGACTTGCGGCGTTCGACCTTTTGCGCCGCACGCGTGCGCGCGCTGGCCTGGCTGATGACAAGCTCGGCGATGCGTTTGCCTTCGTCGACGTGCTGGTTGAGCCACAGCTCGAAGGGATCGCGCACCATGAGTGCCGTGAGCTTGACCGCGTCGCGCGAGATCAACTCGTTTTTGACCTGGCCCTTGAACTGCGGATCGAGCATCTTCACCGCCAATACATAGGATGCGCGCGACCATACGTCTTCCGGCACCACTTTCAAACCGCGCTGGCCCATGGCGTGCAGGTCGATGAAATTCTTGATCGAGTTATAGACGCCTTCGCGCAGGCCGGACACGTGCGTGCCACCTACTCTCGTTGGAATCATGTTGACGTAGGATTCCGTGGTGAGTTCGCCATCGGGTGTCCACGCGATGGCCCACAGCGCACCTTCACCTTCGGCAAAACTGTCGGACTCCGATTGCGCCGCGACGAAGCGCTCGCCGAAGAATGTTTCCGCGACGGGTTCCTGGCCGGATATCGCGGAAGCGAAGTAGCCCTTGACGCCTTCCGGAAAATGCCAGGTCTGCACTTCGATTTTCTTGTTCTTCTCGATGCCCAAGGAAAACTTCACGCCGGGCAGCAGCATCGCCTTCGCCCGCATGAGCGCGGCGATGTTGGCCGCGACGATCTTCGGGGAATCGAAATATTTCGCGTCCGGCCAGAAGCGCACGCGCGTTCCGGTGTCCCGCGCGCCAACAGCGCCCATTTTTTTCAGCGGCTCCTTGAGCTTGCCGTTGTCCGCAAACACGATGCGATTTTTCTCGCCGTCGCGTTTGACCTCGACTTCGAGCCGCGTCGATAGTGCGTTCGGAACGCAGACGCCGACGCCGTGCAGGCCGCCGGCGATGCGATACACGGCGTCTTTGTCGGTCTTGCGAAATTTCCCGCCGGAATGCAGCGTCGTGAAAATGACCTGGACCGCGGGTACTTTCTTTTTGGGATGGATATCGACGGGAATGCCGCGCCCGTCGTCGCTGACTTCGGCCGAGCCATCCTCGTACAACGTCACTTCTACGTTACTGGCGAATCCCGCGAGGCCTTCGTCGGCCGCGTTGTCGATGATCTCGACCAGCGCGTGATCGGGATTGGATGGGTCGGTGTACATCCCCGGGCGGTGCAGGATCGGCGAGAGATCCTCGAGGATTTCGATGTCTTCAGCTGTGTAGGCGCCGGGTTTCTTGGCCATGAGTTCCTTAGGCGTAGCGCGCGCGTGAACGCTTGTTCAAATGATCGCTTCCTGGCAATCCGTGTACGACACCGTTGTGTCCCGGCGTTTCGCACCGCGCGTATTCTAGACCGCGTGCGGATCAGCCCGCCACTTTCGCGCGAATGCGCGGTACGCGCTTCGGTTTGTCGCCCGGTACCTGCAGAGCGGGAACGTCGAGAAATTCATCGCGAAGGAAATCCATGAATACCTTGACCTTGCTCGCGAGAAACCTTGCGGAATGATAGATTCCATGGATCTCCACCGGAGCCGGTAGATGATCAGCGAGGACCTTGACGAGACTGCCGTTGTCGATATCCTGCTGCACGAACACCGACGGCATGTTCGCAATGCCGATCCCTTCCAGCGCCGCGGAGCGAATCGTTAACGCGCTGTTTGCGCGAAAGTCCCCGGCGACTCTCATGGTCGTCGGACCATCCGGCCCGCCAAACTGCCATTCGTTCGTAAAGAGATAGTTATAAGTGATGCAATTGTGCGAGGCCAGATCGGCCGGAGTCTTGGGGTAGCCGCGGGCGCGCAGGTATGCAGGACTGGCGACGCAGACCCGGGTGACCCGTCCGAGGCTGCGCGCAACCAGCTGGGAATCGGACAATTCTCCGAAACGGATGGCGACGTCGATTCCCTCCTGTACAAGGTCGACGTAACGATCGTTCAACGTCAGATCGATCGCCAGGCCGGGATAGAGTCGCCGGAAGCGAAAAACCAGCGGCAACATATAGAGTTGCCCGAAAGCCACGGGCGCATTGACCCGCAATAGCCCCGTCGGGCTGTTTTGCAGTTCTGTCAGGCTGCCTTCGAGATCGGTGATTTCATCGAGAATGTGCCGGCAGCGGTCGTAATATTTCTTGCCCGCTTCCGTCGTGTTCAGTTGGCGGGTCGTGCGATTTAACAGTCGCACCCCTAAATTCTCTTCCAAAGCAGTGAGTTGCTTGCTTATCGTGGGCTGGATCGTACCCAACTCGCGCGCGACGGCGGAAAAACTTCCAGTTTCCACCACGCGCGTAAACAGCCGCATTTGATATAGTCTGTCCATAGGACAATCAAGTTATCACTTTTTTTGCATAAATCCTATTCGATTTTTAGGTATACCGGCTCTGCGGGCATGAGCGTACATTCTCAATCGTCGTCTATGCCTTATTGGAGATAAATATGAAATCGCTATTCGATTCCTTGCTTCGTTTGTATGAATTCGACGGTCCCGCAGTGACGGCGGCCAGGGTTGTTGCCAAGGAAAGTGTCGAAGGGCGTGAGCTGGAGCTGCCTAACAAGGATGCCAGCACCTTCCCGTACCTCCCCTGATTCGAATATCAGGGATTGAGGTACCTGCCCGATGTTCCGGGAAAGCGTCGGGCGGCGCGGAAGAAGATCCTCCCCCACGTAACTTCTCTCCTCCTCTTGAATTACGTGGTTCAGAGGGGCGCCTCCGGCGCCCCTCTTTTTTTGCCCGCGCTCTGGGGAGCCGTCAGTACTTACTGACCTGACGTTGGGCGCGCCGTTCGAATACCGTATTTCTCGCCCCACCCCAATCCGTTCCAGGTATCCCCCTTCGGGCGATATTCGCACCCGATCCAGCCGTGGTAACCGATCTCATCCAACAAATCGAAGAGATAGGGGTAGTTGATCTCACCGACTGTCGGTTCGTGGCGACCCGGCACGCCGGCAATCTGTAGATGGCGCAGCCGTCCGATATTTTCGCGCAAGGAGTCGGCGAGATTCCCCTCGAGCATCTGCATGTGATAGCAGTCCAGGTGCAAATAGAGGTTTGAATTGCCGACTTCGTCCAGGATGCGCCGGGCGTGCTCTGTGTGATTCAGGAAATAGCCGTGCATGCCCTGGGTGGTGTAGCTTGGCCCGTTTTTGACGAGACCCATCTTCTTGTTTATCGGCTCGATGACGCCGGCGACGCCGTGCCCGCCCAGCAAGGAAGCCGCGTAATCAAGATTGGCGACATACGTTCGTTCGGCCCGGGCATAGTCGGCGCCGGGCCCGACGACTCCAGCCATCAGGTGGACGGTGTCGCAATGCATGGCTGCCGCGTATTCGACAACTTTCGCGAGCCCATCGCGAAACTCCTTCTCCCGTCCCGGGACGGCAGCGAGTCCACGATCCCCACCTTCCCAATTTCCCATCGGCGCATCGAACAGCACCATCTCGAGCGCGTTGGAGCGCAATCGTGCCGAGAGCTCCGCTGTCGGATAGTCGTAGGGCACCTGAAACTCGACAGCCTTGAAGCCCGCCGCAGCGGCGGCTTCAAAACGATCGAGAAAAGGCAACTCGCTGAACAGGTAGTGAAGATTCGCCGCAAATCTTGGCATGAGGAAATCAAAGCTCCGGATCCAGTACGCGTTGAAGGAAAAACCGCTCGATACAATGCGCCGCAAGATAGCATGCACTCGTCACCGATCTCTCGCTCCCACCCGCAGAGTTCGTGCGAGAAGCGCGGAAAAATTTTTGCGACAAAAAAATATCGACAATGCCGATAAAGCATATCGCAAAGTGCGCGTGAGTCACCGTCGCGGGTGCCTCGTTACACCGGCAATGCGACACATCGCCCGACGCATCAAATCGAACCTGATTTCGGTGCAAAAGAAATCGGGGCGCCCGCGAGGTCAAATCAATCCGTCGATCGCAATTATCGTGTCGCTGCTCAACGACGAATACAGATTAAAACAAAATACTTCTTGCACATTTCGATATCCACAGTTTCTGTGGATAACCTTGTGGATGGCAGATGACGTTTCGAGGAAACGCGTGTGACGATTGCCGTCTCGTTGGTACTGCTTAATTTTTCAGCAAGCGGATTTTCGTGAAGCGAATCGAAATATACTTATAAAAAATTCAATGAAAAGAAGAAGAGGACTGACATGCGCATCACGAACGTTCGCACCATTCCTGTCGAAGTCAAACTCGCGGTGCCGGTCTACGACGCCAACTACACGATGGCGACCAAGCCCGCGCTGCTCGTCGAAGTTGAAACAGATCAGGGTCTTGTCGGGCTGGGGGAGTCAGCGCACTTCGGCGGACCGATGGCCTCGACCGCGCAGGTCATCGAACACGAACTGCGCGACTATTTGATCGGGCAGGATCCACGCAATATCGAGTTCCTCTGGGAAATGTTGCACAAGCGCGCGTACAAGCATGCGCGCGGCGGCGTCCTCATCGCCGCCATCAGCGGCATCGACATCGCGCTTTGGGACTTGCGCGGCAAAATGGCGGACATGCCGCTGTGGCGACTGCTCGGCGGATTCCGCCAGCGCGTGCCCGCTTACGCTACCGGCGGCTTCTATTCGGAAGGCAAGGGCATCAAGGAGTTGACGCGGGAGATGGCTTCGTACGTCAAGCACGGCTTCCGTGCCGTGAAGATGAAAATCGGCCGCAACCCGGATATCGAATTGTCGCCACTGCGGGTGATGGACAGTGCGGGCAGGTGTGAAGTGACACTCGAAGAGGATCTGGAACGCGTTGCGGCAGTGCGCGATACGATCGGGCCGGACGTCAAGCTCATGGTCGACGCCAACGGTGCGTGGGACGTGCCGGTTGCTGTGAAGATGGGAAGAGCCATGGAGCGCTTCGACATCTATTGGTATGAAGAACCGATTTCACCCGACGACGTGGCCGGGAGCGCCGAAGTCGCGTCCCGGGTCGACATCGCTGTCGCAGGTTACGAAACCTGCAGCTACGGCATCGTAGACTTCAACGATTACATCAAGGCGCGCGCGGTACATTTCGTGCAACCCGATGTGGCCTGGGCCGGCGGACTCACGGAATCGCTGAAGATTGCGCACATGGCGCAGGCGGCAAATCTTCCTATTGCACCGCACATCCACGGGTCAGCCGTTGCGGTTGCGGCAGCGGTGCACCTGCTTGGCGCCGTGCGTAACGGCTCCATGGCGGAGACCGTTTTCCCGGCTCACGCGCTGATGAACGAACTGGTAAAAGAACCGCTGCTGGTGGACCGGAAGGGTT
This sequence comes from Betaproteobacteria bacterium, assembly GCA_039930785.1. Classification (GTDB taxonomy): domain Bacteria; phylum Pseudomonadota; class Gammaproteobacteria; order Burkholderiales; family JACQAP01; genus JACQAP01. The sequence continues at coordinate 8,480 of JBDTTE010000106.1, forward strand.
ACATCACGCTGACGGACAAACCCGGACTCGGAATGGAATTGGACCCGAAGATCGTCAAGAAATATCGTGTGAAGTAAAAATTGTAACGGCGCACTTCGACCTCTTAGACGCAAATATTATTTTTTGGGTTGCCAGTTGCGGGCCATCTCCTGCGCTTTCGCCAGCTGGTCCGGAGTCAGTTTCGAGGCGATGAAGTCGCGCACCTTGCCAACCCTCTCGCCTTCCTCGCCGGAAAGCTGCGACGCGGCGAGATTGCTCCACATATGCGCGAGCACTGCGTCCTGCTGCACACCCTTGCCTTCCCATAGCATCCAGCCCAGATGGCTTTGCGCACGCGGCTCGCCCTTGTCGGCGGCCAGCCCATACCATTTGAGCGCCTGCGCGGGATCGGCGGTAACGCCCTTGCCGTCCTCGTAGAGATAGCCCAGCAGATACTGCGCGTACGTACTGCCCTTCTCAGCTGGCGCCTTGTACCACTTCGCGGCTTCCGCGTAATCCTGCGGAACGCCTTTGCCGAAGAAGTACAGCGCACCGAGATTTTCCATCGCCTCCGGCACGCCGGCCTCCGCTGCTTGCTTGTACCACTTCGCCGCTTCGTTGCCGTCCGCTGCGACGCCCTTGCCGTCTTCGTATAGCAAACCAAGCATGTATTTCGATTGCGCGTCGCCACCATCCGCGGCTTTGCGAAACCACTTCGCGGCTTCCGCGTAGTCGAGCGTGACGCCCTTGCCCTGGTAGTAGGCCCATGCAAGGCTTGGATAAGACGATGTTTCGTTTTGCGCCGCAGCCTTCTGGAACCATTTCACCGCTTCCGCTTCGTCCTGCGCTAGGCCTTTGCCCGAGTAGTAGAGAAATGCGAGGCTTGCCTGCGCGCGCGCATCGTTCTGGTCGGCGGCTTTTTTGTACCATTCGGCGGCCTTCGCGAAATCCTGTGCGACGCCTTTGCCCTGCTCGTACATCCATCCCAACAGATACTGCGGATAGACGCGCCCCTGCTCCGCAACCTTCGCGTACCACTTCGCCGCTTCCGCGTAGTCCTGCGTCACGCCGCGCCCGAAGAACAGCAGCGACGCGAGGCTTTCCTGCGCGTCGGCATTGCCCTGTTCGGCAGACTTGCGAAACCACTCCGCGGCCTGTGCCTGATCCTGCGCGACGCCCTTGCCCTGGTCATACATATAGCCAAGCAGATACTGCGGATAGACCTTTCCCTGCTTCGCGGCCATCGCGTACCACTTCGCGGCCTCCACGTAATCCTGCTTCACGCTTTTGCCGAAAAAGTAAAGGCCCCCCAGTGTTTCCTGCGCCTCGACCTGCCCCTTCTCCGCCGACTGGCTATACCACTTGATGGCCTCGGCGAAATCCTGAACGACGCCTTTGCCGTTGTAGTAACTTTCGCCGAGATAGAACATCGCAAGCGGATCGCCGGTCTGCGCAGACTTGCGGAATTCCTCGACTGCGGCCTTGAAGTTGCCACCGGTGTAGGCGTCGTAACCCTTGCGCGTGTCGGCAGCCGCACCGGCACTTACCACCAGCAGCGATACGAGGATCAGGACCCGTCGCATCGTTCTCTCCTCCGATTTCATGTTTTTATCGCGATGGCCGTGTGACACACGGCCTTCTCGCGCGTTCCGGTCGAGCCGGACGTTGGGGAGGGTAAGTTTAAACCGAAACCGTTCTCATTCGAATAGCGCCTTGACAGGGCCTGGACCCGCACCTATTCTCGCCCCGGCCTGAGCAATGCCGGCCCTTAACAACTCGAATCGAAGTCCGATATCGCTGCTCGATGAAAGAAGCCCTGCTCTACCTGATTTCGTCCTTCTGGATAGGCGCGGTGCACGCCGCGACGCCCGGCCATGGAAAGACCATAGCTGCCGCTTACATCGTGGGCGCGCGCGGCAAACCGGTCGACGCGTTGATCCTGGGCATATTCGTTACACTTTCACACACAAGCGGAATCGTGCTGGTCGGCATTCTCGCTTCGATCGGCATGCCCGGCATGGTGCCGCAACGCATCGAAGCCTGGCTGGCGCTCATCACCGGCATCCTGGTCATCCTGATCGGCGCGTGGACCCTATGGACGCAGCGCGAAATGATCATGCAATTGCAGGGTGTGCCGCCCGCGCAGCCACATAGTCACGACCATGCAGAAGAACTCGCACCGGCGTCGGCAGGCACGGGACACGCAGCGATGCATTTTCGTCCGCACACGCATACTGGCGACGACGCGCACACCCATTCCCACGATCACGCGCATGGCGCGGACCATAGTCATGCGGGCGGCGCCCACGACCATCACGATGAAGGCGGGTCTCACAGTCATGGCTGGGGTTTCAAGCACACGCACGATCTCAAACTCGCGACGACGAATCGCCCCAGCTTGCTGGTATTGATCGGCCTGGGCATCGCCGGCGGCCTGCTGCCCGATCCCGCTGCGCTCGGCCTTCTGCTGAACCTGCTCGCGCAGGGCAAAGTCATGCTGGGACTCGGCACTGTCGTCGTATTCAGCATCGGATTCGCGGGCACGCTGGTGATCGTCGGCGTGATCGCCGCGAAAGTCGGACAAAGGATTCTCGACTGGCTCGCCGGCGCGTGGGCCATGCGCATGCAAGTCGCGACTTCACTATTGATCGTGATCGTCGGCGTGATCCTGACGTTCAATGCATGGCGCACGCTTAGCTCGCTGACGTGAGCGCGCGTGCGCACGCTAGGGATTAGGGGCTAGGGACTAGGGGCTAGAAGTTAAAAAGACTCGGCCGCTCTTGCACTTCCTAGCCCCTAGTCCCTAGCC
>JBDTTE010000107.1:0-11251 GCA_039930785.1 Betaproteobacteria bacterium
TGTGCTCCAGCCCGCGAGGCGAGCCGATCGCAAAGACCGACTGCCCGACTTCGAGGTCTTTCGAAAGCACATACGCCGTAACCGGCTTACCTGAGGGAAAGGTGTCATCCAGACGGATCTGGCACAGGTCCCGGGCTGCGTCCTGGTAGCGCAGTTTCGCAGTGCGTTGCACGCTGCCCTGCTTCACTACAATCTTGGCCGCGCTTGTGATCGGGCGGCAATTTGTGACGATATCCAGGGGTTCAATCAGTACGCCGCTGACGAGTCGGTCGTCGGCGCGTTTTGCCCCTTCCGCGACGATGACGACGACACTGGGATCGGCCCGTTTGAATACCTCGTTGGCCTCGAGGGCCAGACCGTTGCCCGCATGAGCGCCCGCCAGTATGAAGGCGCCAACAAGTATCGCGCGGTACATTCGATGCATCCCCCGATGTGGATTTTTCTTGGTTTTGGTCTTGCCGACTCAATCATACCTAGTATGCAATGGGAATTCTCTGCGAGTCACGGTACGGCGAATCCACGTGCTGCGCTCTACCGAATGGCATGCGGCAAGAATATCCACATCGAATGTCGAGCTTTAAGGGGAAGCTGGGCCGCCCGGAGTAGGCGGCTCAGCAACCTCGAGGGTGAATTTGATCGGGAACATTACATTGAACCGCCGGCCCTTTAATTCCTGAGGAACAATCGGAGAATCGATCGCCGCGATCGCGCGCAGCGCCTCCTCATCGAGTAGCCGATATCCGCTGCTTTGCAGGATTTCCGTAATCGACAGCACGCCATCTGCATCGAATCCTGCGGCGACGTGTACGGTGCCCTGCTGATGGTGTCGGCGCGCGTAAGGCGGATAGGCAATGTTTCGCCGGATTTCGCGGGAGAGCGCGGCCGTCAACTCCGACAGGCTTGTGCGATCGTCCTCGCGCGGTTCCTGCCACCAATTTGGTCGAATCCTCTCCCGATCCCGGAACATTGACTCGTCGACCTGGGCTACAAGCACCGGATGCGGTGGAAGTGCATCGGCCCGTACACAGGTCGAGGCCAGGATGAGCATGCCGCGAGAGATATGGCGGAGACAGATTGAGCGTCCACTCATGGTTTTCTCCTCTCATTTCCACGCGATGCACGCTCTACAAGCCCGCATGCTTGAGCATGCCCTCAAGCGTTTCCTGGCGGTAACCGTCCATTCGCTGATCGCCGACCAGGATGACCGGAACACCACGCCCACCAAGAGCCAGGAACTCGGACTGGCCTTGGGCGGATCGCTCGACGTCTATGTCCTCGAATGGGGTACGGCGCGCCTGCAGATACGCTTTCGCACGCTTGCAGTAGCCGCACCAGGTTGCGCCGTAGACCTTCACCTTCGCGGCCGCTGCAGAATTACTCGTGCTTGCGGCCCCACCCGTAAACGCGGACACCACCGGTGGACCGGCGATGGAGTTGATCTTCAGGTCCAGCTTCTGCGCTTTTTTCCCCGGAGGCGGGGAGTCGGTGTAATGAGTCTTGCCGCTTTCGTCGACCCACTTGTACATGTCGGCCACGGCAAGACCTGCTGCTACCAGGAGCATCGAAACCAGGCAGGCGATCGGCAGTTTCATCCTCCCTCCGAAGGGTGTGAACGTCGTCGCGCAGTATCTCATGAGCCAGTGTCACCGATGACGGCGACACCGGCCTGGAAATGCTAGTTGCCGTAGCCGTTCGCGACGCTTACATCCAGCAGCCTCGGTCCACCGCTGGCGATGGATTCACGCAACGCCGGCCCCACATCCGCGGGATCGGTGATGCGCCGCGCTGGAACCCCCATGGATTGCGCGAGTGCGACGAAGTCGATGGGCGGGTCGGTGAAGTCCATGCCGATGAATTTGTCGGTCTTGCGGAACGACACGAGTCGTTCCTTCAGGATGCGGTAGCTGCGGTTGTTCGGAATGACATAGGTGATCGGCAGCTTTTTGTGGGCCGCCGTCCATAGCGCCTGGATGCTGTACATGGCGCTGCCATCGCCGACGATCGCGACGACCGGACGATCGGGCAGGGCGATGCTGACGCCGACCGCGCCGGCCATGGCGAAGCCGATGCCGCCCGACGCGAGGCCGTGAAAGCCCTGGTGATCGCGCAGCGGCAGGTAGTTGAGCAATTGAAACGTCGAGGTCAGCCCCTCTTCGACGACGACGACATCGCGCGGCACAACGTCCGCGATGCGCATCATCAATACTTTCGGGTCCATTGGTCGCGCGCTTTCCAGTTTCGCGGTTTCTTCGCAGGCCTTCGCGCGCTTGACGGTCCAGTTATTTTTGGCAATGTCCGCAAGCCGCGCCGCAGCGACGGATTTCTGGGCAGCGGTCATGCGTGCACGCAGAAGCGTCGTCAACGCGCGCAGTGTTTCCTTGACGTTCGCATTGATGGCGATCTCCGTCGGGTAGTTTTTGCCGAGCTCCCAGTCGCGCTCCGAGATCTGAACGATGGGCAGGCCTTCGGGCAACGCGTCGATCGGGTTGTGCACCGACATGCGCAATACATCCGCACCGAGGCAAACGAGAAGGTCGTACGGTTGCAGCCAGCCGCGGACCTGCGTCTGGCTGCGCGTGAGTTGGCCGACAAAGGCGGGATGCTCGGAAAGAAAGTGTGCGGCGTATGGCACGGTCTGCTGCCACACGGCGGCGCCGAGAACCTCGGCAAGCTCCGCGCCTTCCTTCAGCGCATCGCGCGTGGCAAGTTCGTGACCCGCGATCAGGACCGGATTGCGCGCTGCGAGCAATCGATCGGCAAGGCGTTGCAGGCTTTCGTCGGATGGGCGCACCGCCGCGTCGACGCGAGTCGGCTGCCCAAGATCGAGCGGCGCCTCGGCCTCGAGGATGTCGCCGGGCAGGCTGATGAACACGGGGCCCGTCGGCGGCGTGAGCGCCACTTTCGCGGCGCGATGCACGATGCGCGGCAAGTCCTCGACACGCGTGACATCGACAGCCCACTTCACCAGCGGCCGCGCAATCGGAACGAGCGGATCGTAGAGCATCGGTTCCATCAAGCCGTGGCCTTGTTCCTGCTGGCCGGCGGTGAGCAGTACGGGCGATCCATAGAATTTTGCGTTGAAGAGCGCGCCCATTGCATTGCCGAGGCCAGGCGCCACATGAACATTGCACGCGGCGAGCTTGTTGGAGGCGCGCGCATAACCGTCGGCCATGCCGACGACGATGGCTTCCTGCAGGCCGAGCACGTAGTCGATGGTCGATTGCTGCGACATCGCTTCCATGATGGCGAGCTCGGTGGTGCCGGGGTTGCCGAACAGGTGCGTGATGCCTTCCTGGGCGAGCAGTTTCGTGAAAGCGGCGTGGCCGCTGATCGTGGGGCGAAGAGGTGCGCGATCCATGGGGGAAACCGGAAAAGAGGGGAGAGGGAGGGGCTATCGTATTCGCGCGGTGCGGGGTGGGCAAGCGCACATTCGTGGAGTTTTCAATTTCGAACGGGCCCTTTCGATGTGGCCCACAGAACCACGTTGGCAAAGGATTTTTCTTTCGCTACCGGTTCGACGCTCGGCTCAAATCCGAGCTCGGCGAGCAGTTGTATCCATTCGCCGATCGATCTGTGGTGTTGCGCCAGCAGCATCCCGGTGCTCATCACGGAACCCAGCAGGTCGGCAGCCATGCCCGCGCGGAATCGCCAGCCCGCGTTCGTGTCGGCTACGCGCAAGACCAGCACGCCGCCGCCGCGCAGGCAGTGCGAGACCCGGCGTAGCAGGGCGATCTGGTCGTCGGTGGTGAGGTAATGCAGTACGTCGATAAGCACGACGACATCCGCGTCAGGCAGCGAAGCGTCGCGCAAGTCGGCGAGCAGGATGGACGCTCGCTCGCCGAGCGTGATCTGCGCACGTCGGGCGGTGGCGCGTAAGGACTCGATACCATGAAGCTGCAATCCGGACGGCGGCCGCTTCCAGTCCGCAGGCCAGAGTCCGTCCTCCAGTTTCTTGTGCGCCGCCAGCAGCAGCGAAGCCAGCACGGCGTGGCCGCAACCGAGGTCCAGGATGCGCGCGCGGTCTGGAATGCGTCCGGATCGCAGCAGCGAAATGAATACGGGATCGTGAGTGAGTTTGCTGCGCGCGAAATAGTAGGCGTAACGTCCCGCAACGAGATAGGGCCGTGAAGCCGCGTCGATGAGATTCTGGATGTGCGCAGTCATCAGCGCATTGTCTCCGGCAGTGAAACCGGCCGCAGGCCGTCGGCCGCGATGCGTTCCAGCAGAGCGGGCAGCACCTGCAGGACGGGCGCGCCGCGTCGCGTCTTGCGATCGTGCAGCAGCAGGATGTCGCCGGCCGCCAGGTTGCTTTCCAGTCGCTTGAGCACGGCTTGGGGATCGGCGGAGACGGTATCGAAACCTCGGCGCGTCCAGGTGATATAGCGCAACCCGAGACGGCTGACGACCGGATCCACCAGCGGATTGCGTATTCCCATCGGTGAACGAAAAAATGCCGGTGCGCTTCCGATCAACCCCGCGACGATTTCCTGTGTCGTGCCGATTTCGCGTTTGAGCGCGCGCCAGCCGAAGAAGCCGAAAAAATTCGAATGCCGCAGGCTGTGGTTTTCCACGCTGTGCCCGCGTCGGGCGATCTCGCGAATCAGCTCCGGATGGGCGGCCGCCCTTTCGCCGACGACAAAAAAGCTGGCGTGCGCGCCATGCGCTTCCAGGATATCCAGGACCTGCGGTGTGATGTCCGGATCCGGCCCATCGTCGAACGTCAGCGCGACTTCCCGGCGCTCCGTGGCGGCCCGGGTCAGGCGCACCATGTTCGACCCCATCAATCGGGTGCGGGGCCACATCCCCAGCAGCGCCAGCACGACATGGTTGAGGACGATCGCGATGATGATTTCCACTGCCCACTGCGGACGGAAGATCAGCCCCGCCACTGCTAAAACATGCACCATCACGGAGACCCGAAACGCGATGCCCGGCCGCCACGTCCTGCGGCGGACTTCCACGTTGCGCGGAAACGGGCTCAGCTTGACGGTTTTCCCCACGAGTCGCGCAAAGTCACTGTGCGATTGAATACGGGTGCGCCGGCTTGGGATTCGCTGCGGTCGGCGCAAAAATAACCATGCCGTTCGAACTGGAAGCGTTCTTCCGGTTTCGCGTCACTGACCGCCGGCTCGCAGTACGCATGGATGAGTTTCTTCGAGGCGGGATTCAGGTCTTCGAGGAAATCCTTTTCCGAGCCCGGATGTGGAACCGCGAACAGGCGGTCATAGAGGCGCACGTCTGCCTTGTAGGCATGGCGCGCGGACACCCAGTGGATGTTGCCCTTGACCTTGTAGGTATCCGCGCCGGGTGTGCCGGATTTGGAATCGGCAAAGTATTCGCAATGCACCGCGGTTACATTGCCTGATGCGTCCTTGTCCGCACCGATGCATTTCACGACGAAGCCGTAGCGCAGCCGCACCTGGTTGCCGGGAAACAAACGGAAATAACCTTTGCCCGGTACTTCCATGAAATCTTCGCGCTCGATCCACAGCTCGCGCGAAAACGGCATCGAGCGCTTGCCCCATTCCGGCTTTTGGGGATGGTTCGGCGCCTCGCAGAGTTCTTCCGTGTCCGCCGGATAGTTGTCGATGATTAGTTTTATCGGGTCGAGCACCGCAATGCGCCGCGGCGAAGTCTCGTTGAGCGTTTCGCGCATGCAGTCTTCCAGCACGCTCATGTCTATCCACGAGTCGGATTTGGAAACACCAATGCGATCCGTAAACAGACGAAAGCCTTCCGGCGGAAAGCCGCGCCGACGCGCGCCGACCAGCGTGGGCATGCGCGGATCGTCCCAGCCGTCGACATGCTTCTCTTCGACGAGCTGGATCAGCTTGCGCTTCGAGAGCACCACATAGGTCAGGTTCAGGCGCGCGAACTCGTATTGCTGCGGCAGCGGCTTCAGCAGCAGGCCAAAACCGGCGGCCTTGTCCAGAACCCAATCGTATAGTGGACGATGGTCCTCGAACTCCAGCGTGCACAGCGAATGCGTGATGTTCTCCAGCGCGTCCGAAATGCAGTGGGTGTAGTCGTACATCGGATAGATGGACCACTTGCTTCCGGTGCGATGATGGTGCGCGTGGCGGATGCGATAGATGACCGGGTCGCGCAAGTTGATGTTCGGCGAGGCCATGTCGATCTTCAGCCGCAGCACGTGCGCGCCGTCGGGAAATTCGCCGGCCTTCATGCGCCGGAACAGGTCGAGGTTTTCCTCTTGCGATCGATCACGGAACGGGCTGGCCTTGCCGGCCTCCGTCAGGGTGCCGCGGAATTCGCGCATCTCGTCCGCGGAAAGGCTGTCGACGTAGGCGAGGTCATGCTGGATGAAGGCCTCGGCAAACGCGTAGAGCGTGTCGAAGTAATCCGAGGCGTAGTAGAGATTCTCGCCCCAATCGAAGCCCAGCCATTTGACCGCGTCCAGGATCGAGTCCACATACTCGGTATCTTCGGTGACCGGATTGGTGTCGTCGAAGCGCATGTGGCAGCGGCCGTCGTAAAGCAGCGCCGTGCCGAAGTTCAGGCAGATCGATTTCGCATGGCCGTAATGCAGATAGCCATTGGGCTCCGGTGGAAACCGCGTGCGAATCTTTGCGGGGTCGGTTGGGGCGGAGGCATGCGCCGCGGCCGGGCCGGGTTTACCGTTCCAGGTGCGCGAGGCATTCTTGCCTTCCGCGAGGTCGGCCTCGATGATATTGCGGATGAAATTGGTAACCTGGGCGACGGGATGCGCAGGCACCTTGGCGCTGGATGCGGGTTTGTTCACTCTGGAGGCGGAATTCGCAGGAAGGTTGCAGTCGCAATATTAATGCCTCGCCGGGCGGACGTGGGCGGAAACTGCTCGCGGGATGCCGCCAAGCGCTTAGGGGAAGCCTTCAAATCGAACGGAATCGGGATTTTTCAAACCCGGCTTAACCCCGCTTGATGCAAACGGGCGTTTACACGCTGGCAACCGATATCCAACATATTGTTACCCACCGGAAAGGAACGACCATGTACTGCCGCCGATTTCGTGCCCCGTTTGCCCTGCTTGCGCTGACTGCATCGATTGCCACGTTCGCGGGCGAGGAGGGCAGCAATGCCGTCACCATCTATAGCACCGCGACGCCGGGTTCCATCTCGCCGGACCAGTATCGCAACGGCGGCAATGGCCTGGGCTTGCCCGGCTATGCGACCGTGCGCCAGGAACGCGACATGGCGCTGAACGTCGGGCGCAACACGGTTCGCTTTACCGATGTTGCCGGCCTCATCGACCCGACCACCGTGACGTTTTCGTCGATCACCGACCCGGTGGGCACGCGGGTCATGGAACAGAATTTCCAGTTCGACCTGGTCAGCCAGGAAAAACTGCTCAACCGCTACGTCGATCGCGACATTGAAGTCGAGCGCATGGTCGGAAACAAGATCGAAACCCTGGGCGGAAAGTTGCTGTCCACGCAAGGCGGCATGGTGATCCAGGAGGCGGACGGGTCGGTGCGCACGCTGCCGTACAACAGCGGCGTCAAGTTGCCGTCGCTGCCCGGCGGACTCATCACGCGACCGACGCTGGTGTGGGACGTACTCGCAGGCAAGGCCGGGACGCACAAGACGAAGGTTACCTACCAAACCTCCGGCATCACCTGGTGGGCGGACTACAACCTGGTATTCGACGAAGGCAAGGACGCCAACACGTGCAAGGTCGACGTCGGCGCGTGGGTGAGCATTCTCAACCAATCCGGTGGCAGCTATCCGGATGCAAAAATAAAACTCATCGCGGGGGACGTCCATCGCGCGCCGGAAAGCAGCGGGCGTGTCGCACCGATGCTGGCCAAATCCATGAGGAGCGAGGTCGCCGACGAAGCGCGCGGCTTCGAGGAGAAAACCTTCTTCGAATACCACTTGTATACGCTGGGCCGGCCCAGCTCGTTGCCGGATCAGTCGACCAAGCAGATCGAGCTGTTCCCGAAGGTGGCCAGTGTTCCGTGCGAGAAAACACTCGTGTATTACGGTCAGGCGGGCCAGTGGTATGGCGGCGGCGGGCCGATGACCGATCGCAATTTCGGCGCGACCGGTAACAAGAAGGTCGACACCTACCTCTCGTTCAAGAATCGCAAGGAAGATGGCATGGGTGTGCCGTTGCCGTCTGGCCGTGTGCGTGTCGCCAAACTCGATAGCGCCGACGGCAGCATGGAATTCATCGGCGAAGACCGCATCGACCACACGCCCAAGAACGAAACCGTGCAACTGAAGCTGGGCAGCGCGTTCGATGTGGTCGGCGAACGCAGACAAGTCGACTTCAAGGTCGACAGCACCCACAACACCATGACCGAGGAAATCGAGGTCAAGGTGCGCAATCGCAAGACCGAACCGGTGCGCGTCATCGTGAAAGAAAACCTGTATCGCTGGACCAACTGGAAGATCACGCAATCCAGTCAGTCCTACGACAAACAGGATTCGCGGACGATTTATTTCCCGGTCACCATCGCCGCGGATGGCGAGGCGGTGGTGCGCTACACCGTGCGGTATACGTGGTGAGAGTCAGCCGACCGGGGGTCGGCTTGAGAAGCGTTGACGCAGAGGGCGCGGAGGAAAAAGAGAGGGCGCGGAGGAATGACGGAACGTTGTTCGGCAATCGGCGGTCATTGGAAGAAAACCGTAGGCCGCATGTTCGTCAACGCATCTACACCGTCGCGGCTAATTCTGGAAGATGAGCAGGAAGTAAGCGGCGAACAGCACCAGGTGCACCATCCCCTGGATGATGTTCGTCCGCCCGCTCGCAAACGTGACCATGCTCACTGCGATGGTGAGCAACAGCATGATGAGGTCGGCGTGCTGCACGCCGAGTATCAGGCTCTGGCCGGTCAATTCGCTGATGATCACCATGGCGGGAATGGTCAGGCCGATCGTCGAGAGCACCGACCCCAGGAAGATATTAACGGAGCGCTGAACCTGGTTGGCTAGCGCTGCACGGACCGCGCCGATTGCTTCGGGCGTTGCGACCAGCACCGCGAGGATGACCCCGCCCACGGCAGCTGGAACATGCAGCGTCTCGACCAGATAATCGATCGGATGGGCCAACTGCTCCGCCAGATAGAGCGCAGGAAGCAGATGGGCAATCAGCAGCAGGGAGGGAACCGTAGTATCGCGTTTCTGCGACAACGCGCCATGCGCGAACGATGCGGATTCCGTTGGCACGGAAAAGTACGCGCTATGTCGCCCGGTCTGCACCACCAGGAACGTTGCGTAAAGGCCGATCGAAATGGTGACGAGAAAGACCTGCTGGGCGAAGGTCAGCGTCGGACCCGGTGTCGATTGGGTGAAATTCGGCATCACGAGGCTCAAGACAATCAGCGGGATCGCTGCGCTCAGGTAGATGTTAGCGCCCTGCAGGTTGTGATGCTGCTCGCGATGGCGCAAGCCGCCGACGAGCAGGGACAGGCCCACCATGCCGTTGAGGATGATCATGACGACCGCGAACAGGGTGTCACGGGCCAGCGTCGGGTTCGCCTCGCCGTGCAGCATGACGGCGGAAATGCTCGTGACTTCGATGACGATCACGGAGATCGTGAGGATCAGTGTTCCATAAGGCTCGCCGAGAATTTCCGCCAGATATTCGGCGTGGCGAACCACAGCGAAAGCCGACCCCAGGACCGTTACGAAAAGCCACACGAGAACGAAGACCAGGAAGGGCCAGCTCGACAGTCGATCCCAGAACGAATCGCCGAACAGGAAAAAAACCACGCAGGTGGCAACGCTGAACGCGAGGAACCACTCTTGTCGAATCAGCGTGGAGATGTTGCGGCGATTTCTGGTCATGTGACGGCGCGGAGCGGACGACGTTATGTTTTTGTACTGATGACGACAGTATCCCAAAAACAGGCGTAGTCCGGTTCTTCCGTTGCTGGTGGCGCAGAAAAACGGCGCCGCAACGCTCAGCCCGCGACGAACTGAAGCCGGTCAGGTACTCCTGGGTGTGGCGACGACCGCCGTGCCATAGCAGAGCACTTCCGTCAGCCCGGCCATGACTTCCGTGGCGTCGTATCGCACGCCGATGATCGCGTTCGCGCCCACCTGTTGGGCGTGGCTGCACATCAGGTCGTACGCTTCAGTGCGGGCCTGCTCGCACAAAGTCGTATAGATGGTGATGTTGCCGCCAAACAGGGACTGCAGCATTCCGAAAAAATTACCGATGATGGAACGCGATCGTACCGTGATGCCGCGGACCATTCCGAGGCTCCTGGTGATTTCGTAGCCCGGTAGATCGAAGGTGCCGGTGACCATGCTTCTTTGCATTGCGCTGTTTCCGTTTTTTGAGCCAATGTGAATGAACTACCGGTCGCTTGACGCAACAGGGATGCCTCAGAGCCACCGCCTTACCCGCGATCGATAGGCCGCATATTCCGCACCGAAAAGCCCCGAAAGAACGCGTTCCTCCGGCTGGATTTGAAAGCGGGTGATGTACAGCACGAATGCGACTGGCCCGAGCAATGCCCACGGCGAACACAGGAATGCCGCCCAGGCGACGATCAGGAGCAAGACTCCCACATACATCGGGTTTCGCGTGTACCGGTAGATGCCAGTGGTAACCAGGGATGAGGTGGCCTGCGGCTTCGTGGGATGGATGGTGGTCTTCGCCCTGCCAAAGCTAACGACGGCGACCGCGCCAAAGAGACCACCGATTAACGCCAGGACGAGTGCTGCCATCGCCCGGTCAAACATGGAAACGTCTACGACCGGCGTGAACAGGGAAAGACCCCACATCGCGGTACAAACCAGAAACGCGACGGCGGGCGGTGGAATTTTGAGTTCGATCGAGTTCAGAGCGGGTGACCTTTGAAATTTAATGTAGAGGTGGACGGCGAGCCACGGAATGCGCAGCAAGTACTATGCGCCTGGAGACAAGCCGCCCTCCAGTAGAAGTGAGAATGCAGGTGGCCGGAAATGTCGGAATTTTCGCCGGCGTCCAGCCAGTTATTTCACTCTCTGTCGTCCTGACCTTTCCGTGCCTCTTGCGACGGCTGCGTTTCGTCGGGCTTCTTGTAATCTCCGATAACGCTTTTCAACGGGCACATTGTAAATGCAGGACATTTCTTACAGCCGGCAACTACGGCAACTGGGCACAGCGTCATCTCATTTCTCCTTTGCTCCGCGTTTGGATTGCAGGTTCATGTCGATGCGTTCCAACTGACTCGAATGTAAAAAGAATATCCCCGCTTTGTAGTGCGATTCCCAATCGCAACGAGATCCTTGCTGCATGTCGAAGGCATTCTGCTCCGCT
>JBDTTE010000108.1:0-11212 GCA_039930785.1 Betaproteobacteria bacterium
TCCCTCGTCCCTAGCCGTCAGGCCGTCACCGGAGCGACGGGCTGCTTGCGCACGTAGCTCGCGAGGTGCGCGCTCAAGTCGCGGGCATCGTCGCCGACGCCATCGATCAGGCTGGATTTTCTGCGCCGCAGGAACGGCATGCCCATCAAATATAAACCGGGCGCGTCGACGACACCGCCGTCGTGGCGCAGGAAGCCCTTGCTGTCCAGCACGGGCACGTCCAGCCAGGAATAGTCCGGACGGAATCCCGTCGCCCAGATGATCGTCTTGATTCCACCGCGCGTCAGGTCGAGCAATAACGGCGGCGAGTCTTCGATCTGCGTTGCCGCAAAGCGTTGCGATGGCGCGACCTGATCGTCGAAGCCGGCCGAACGCGACCATTCGTCGATGGTGTCAAGGAGCCGGTTCATTTTCAGGTCGGCCAGCGCGCACACATTGCGCAACGATCCCGAGAACTGCGCCTTGCCATCGCCATTGACGCCGGCCAGGCGGCCGACAAGCTTTACGCCGATGGCTGTCAGTGAGTTGAGGTCGATCGTGCGACGATCGCTGTAACCGGCGAGTTGCAACGACGGCACGTGACGTGCGCGCACGATATCGTCGACCTCGTCATAGCGCTGGTCCAATACGCCGCTCGCATCCATCCACCACTTGATGTCCCGCCGACGGTATACGCGCGGCACGCGCACGTGCTCGCCAACCGCCAGTGTCACCGGGCGACCGGACCGATGAATTTCATCGGCGATCTGCACGCCGGAAGCCGAGGCCCCCACGACGAGTACACCGCCGTCTTCGAGTTGTTCAGGATGGCGATACTGCAGCGGAGTCAGCTGCGTCACCTGCGGCGGCACGGCGGCCGACAGCGCGGGAACCGCGGCAATGTTGCACGCCCCGCTCGCGATCACGACGGTATTGCAGCGCCACGTGTCCCGCTGCGTCACGACTTCGTAGCCCTCGTCGATGCGCTTGACGGACGTGACGCGTGTGTTTTCGCGAACCGGGGCGGAAATCGACTGGGCGTACTTCTCGATGAAGCGGATGGTTTCCGGCATCGAGCGGTAGCCATCGGGATCGTTGCCCTGATAGCCGAAGCCGGGCAGGCGGCTCTGCCAGTTCGGCGTCAGCAGGCGCAGGGAATCCCAGCGCTCGGTCTTCCATGAGTGGGCGATTTCCCCGCGCTCGAGAACGACATGGTCGATCGAGCGGCTGGCAAGCGACCAGCTCATGGCGAGCCCGGCCTGTCCCGCGCCGATGACTACGGTAGTGGTGCGCATCGACAACTTTCGACTAACGTGTCGTTACGACTGTACCTCGACGGTGACGTTGGTCGGGTTGGTGATGATGTCGTACACGGCCGAGCGTTTTTGCGATTGCGCGACGAGTGCCTTGATGTCGTCCGCGGAGGCGTCTGCGTCGATCTTGTAGATCACCTTGATGCCATCGAAACCATTGCGCACATCCGGGTCGGCGCCGAGGATGCCGCGGATATCCATGCCCGCTTCCAGCGTGGCCTTCACCGAGCGCAATTGAATGTCGCGCGCTTGCGCAACGGCGGCGATGCCGGCGGTCAGGCAGCCAGCGAGCCCGGCCAGAACGATCTCGACCGGCGTGGCACCGGTGTCTTCTGACGCGAAGACTTCGGGATGGTCGGAATGGAAAGAAAACTTGGTCTTGTGCTTTTGCTCCGCGCCCAGCCCGTAGAAGCCTTCGACCGTCGAGCGGCTTTGCGTGCCCTTGACCCATTCGCAAGACGCGCGCCATTTGAACTGGGCGGCTTCCGGCGCCTTGGTCAGCGCTTCGCGCGCACCGAACAGGGCATCGACGTTTACGCCGTTATTGGCGGTCTTTTCAGCAGCGGATGTGGTCATGGCGGACTCCTCTGAATTATTAATTGTGGGATCGAAGAGGATAGCAGCGCCCACTCCTTATGACTTATGCCGGCCTTATGATTTGTTCGGGTTTAGTTATGCCCTGTCGTTATTTGCACCCCACCGCACCGGATTCTTTCTCGCACCTCTCCAATTCTTCGACAGCGATGATTCGGATTTCGCTTCTTCGCCTGGATTCCCGCCTTCGCGGGAATGACGCAGGGAAGCAGGGAGGGCATGTCGCAAATCCCGCAGCCGGAACCGCGAACGAACGCGGCGGTGCCTGCCAACACCCTTGTCATTCCCGCGAAGGCGGGAATCCAGGGGGATTGCCAGCGGCACAACGTGACGGAGTTCATGGCACTCGCTCGCGTTCCGCGAGCGTTGACGTTAGTTGTATGTACAAGTAAAGTCCGGCCATGGCATCGCGAATCAGAAAAGCGACACAGCCGGCCACGCCGGTGCACCGGCCCAAATGCTATTGCTCGTCACTGCGGCAGGTTTCGCGGGTGATGACGCAGCTTTACGACCAGCGCTTGAAGCCGTCGGGCGTGCTGACCACGCAGTTCAGCCTGTTGCGCTATATCGCGGCCAACCGAGGGGTGCGAACTTCCGATCTGGCGGGCGCGCTGCTGATCGACAACAGCACGCTGACCCGCACGCTGGCGACCCTGCAGTCGTCCGGCTGGATTGCCCAGGATGCTTCGGAGGACCGGCGGGAACGCCGCTGGGCCATTACCCGCGAGGGCCAGCGCAGGCTCGCCCAGGCCATCCCGCTATGGGAGAAGGCGCAGGCCGAGCTGGACCGCAAGATCGGTTCCGGCGACATGCGCCGTCTCGCGAAGGTCGTGTCGGAAATCGCGCAAAAGCTGGCTGCCTGATTTTTTTGCCCGGATAGTTGTATCTACATATAAAACCAGCCGTCAGAACGGCCACCCCAGGAGAACAGCATGCCTTTCGTTCGAATCGACCTCGCCCGTGGAAAGCCCCCGGAATTTCACGCCACCCTCGGTGACATCGTCTATCGCGCGATGGTGGAAGCCATCAATGTTCCGGAAAACGACAAGTACATCGTCGTCACCGAGCATGAGCCAACGCAGATGCACGTGACCCCGGCCTATCTCGGCATGACCTACACCGCCGGAATCATCTTCATCCAGATTTTTCTGATTGCCGGGCGCAGCACGGAACAGAAGAAAAAGCTCTACAAGCGCATCAATGACGACATCCATGAGCAACTGAAAATCCGCCGTGAGGATGTTTTCATCACCTTGTCGGGCATCGCGAAGGACGACGTCTCCTTCGGTAACGGCGAAGCGCAGTACGCGTAATGACTCTTCACCCACAAGGTCCATACATGTCCCGCAAGCTCACACTCAAGTCGGTCACGGTGCGACCGCTGCTCATCCCGCTTTCGCGTCCCGTCATTGCCCGCATCGGGCGCTTCGACGACTGGCCGGTGATAGCCATCGACCTGCAGACCGAAGAAGGGATCGTCGGCCGCAGCTATCTTGAGCCGTATGTAACCAGTTCCATGCGCGCGCTCGTTCCGCTCATCGAGGATGTGTGTGCCGCGCGCATTGGCAAGTCGCTGGTGCCGTTGGATGATTTCCAGGGTTCACGCAAAACGCTGAACTTCGTCGGCTACGAAGGCCTTGCGATGATCGCGATCGCGGGCGTCGACATGGCCATCTGGGATGCGCTAGCCCAGGCCGCTGAAATGCCGCTGGTAACGATGCTCGGCGGATCGGTGGGTCCGGTGCCCGCGTACAACAGCAATGGTTTGTGGCTAGCTGAGATCGGCACGCTCGGGCGCGAAGCGGCGGAGCTGGTCGCGGAAGGCGGATTCAAGGCGCTGAAGTTGCGCCTGGGTCGCGACCGCGTGGCGGACGACATCGCGGCGATCAAGGCGGTGCGCGATGAGGTCGGCGCCGATGTGAAGATCATGGTCGATTTCAACCAGGCCCTGCCGCTGGGCGAAGCGCTGGTGCGATGCCATGCGATGGACGATCTCGGCCTCACCTGGTTCGAGGAACCAATCGCCTATGACAATCTCGCGGGCTATGCGCAGCTTTCGCGCGAACTCGACACGCCGGTGCAGCTTGGTGAAAACTTCTACGGGCCCCGCGGGCTTTATGCGGCGCTGCGGGCTGGCGCCGGCGACTACTTCATGCCCGACCTGATGCGCATCGGCGGCGTCAGTGGCTGGTTGCGTTCCGCGCCGATCGCCGCCGCGGCTGGCATCCAGATGTCGACGCACTTGTATCCCGAGTTTTCCGCGCACCTCATGCGGGTGACCGAAACCGCGCACTGGCTGGAATGGCAGGATTGGGTCAATCCGATCCTCGCGCGACCGTTCGAAGTCCGGGATGGTTTGATTCATATACCAGACGTGGCTGGCAGCGGCGTGACATGGAATGAGCCGCAGATGAAGCGCTACCGCTACGACCGCTGATCCGCCCGGTTGAATAGCGGGTGCGGAGTGGGTCTATTCCGCGTTGACCGTCGGTTGTCGCGAGCGGTACAGTTCGCTCCGAAATGCGCGCCCGTTCCTCCTCCTGCGAGATTTTTCCGCACGCCATCTACGTGGCGGCGGCCGTTTTTGCCGGCTTCATTGCACAGCGTCCGCTAACGCGGGCATGACCGTGGCGACAACCGATCGCGTTGCCGTCATCGTCGTCCACGGCATTGCCGATCAGGCACCCGGCCAGACGGTTCGCGAAGTGGCGCGCCTGCTTTGCCACGGCGGTGATGGCGAGCCGCGTTACGTGCACGGCGAAATACATGCATTGCTGATGCCGGTGGATAAGCTCGAATCGGGTCCCGCCGCCGAATCCCGGCAAATTTCTGGCCGAGCCGATGCGCCAACGAAGCAGGCGAACCGCAATCGACCCGGGGCGCCGAGCGGGTTCTTCACTACCCAGCAATTTGCAGTACCGCCGCTGACGCGCGGCGCACCTGTCGCAATTTCTTCCGAGCCGGAGACGCCGCAGACGAAAGACCTGGGCCTGGCGATGAACGACTACCTGCTGGGACGTTTGCAGTTCGCCGAGGGCGACGCGCTGTACGAATCCACCCGCGTGTCGTTGCAGCGAAGGGCGGATGGCCGGCCGGTCGACGTCTATGAGATGTATTGGGCCGACCTGTCGCGCTTGGGAGCCGGTGGTATCAAGGCGCTCACATCCCTGTACCAGCTGTTCTTCCACCTCGGCACGCTCTCTGCCGACATCGTCGATCAGGTTTCGCTCAGCGCGCGCGGCGGCACCGCCTGGCGGCTGCTTCAGCGCATGCATGCCTGGATGGCCTGGTTGATGAAGGTGCCGATGGCCTTGCTGCAAATCTGCATGCTGATGATGGTTTTGTTCGGCTCTGTCGGACTCGCGGCCGCGCCGGAAGCGCAAGGACGATTACTCGCCGCACTGTTCGGCGTTGGCGGCATCGTTCTGGCTGCACTCGGGATGATGGGTTGGTTGCGCGCCCGGTCAGCGATCGCCAGGGGGGCACTGCTCATCCTGTTCGCGTCGCTGTCGATCGCGAGTTTCGGTCTCGCGGTGTTCTCGCTGAATACCGAACGCTGGTTTCACTACATTTATTTTGGCGCTGCCGCACTGGTGACGGCCATCGTCGGTTCGTGGCTGATCGAACGCTACTCCGGCGTGGCGCGCGGCGTACGGCTGCCCGGTCACATCCTCGTAACGGCAACGATCGTCGGCCTGTGCGTCGCGGGTTACTACCTGCTGCAACAGGTCAGCGCCCAATTCGAATGGATGATCGCCGCGGCGCTGAACGTAAGCGAATACCTGATTGCGGCGGCGCTGCTGATTTGGGCTACATTCGTCGTCGTGCAGATGGTTGCCCTGGTTCTGGGGCTCTGGCTCGGCCAATCGCTGGACGATGCCGGCAAGGCCTCGATGCGAACTGCCAGGCTGGCGCTGGTTGGGTCAAGCGGGTTGTTCGCGGTGCTGAGCCTCGTACTGTGGTCGATCGTCAGTTATGTGGCCGGTCACTCCAGCGCGATGAACGAAGTGTTTTACCAGGCACTCGTATTCACCGGTACCTATCGCTCGGCTTCCATATTCGTGGAGGGGCGCATCGAGAGCCTGGGTGCTTTTTTCACACCGCTCGTTGCCGCATTTACATCCCTGATGCTGGCCGCCTTGCTGGTTCTTCTTCCGGCACTCATCGAAGAGATCAAACCGACAACCAACCTCGATTCGAAAGGCCTGCGGCCGGGCACGCCGGATTGGTCGAAGCGACTCGGTGGGTGGCTGGGTGGGGGCATACGCTGGCTCAACCTCGCAGCGCAATACCTCATACCGCCGGGAGCCATCCTCGGCAGCCTGTTGTACCTGGCTTTCATCGTGCGCCTGTTCGCGCCGGAATCCATTTTCGCCGGCGGCATCGTCGAGACGCTTTCGAATTTCCTGAATTACTTCCAGGGCGAGGCCCTGGTCGACGCCGGTAAATGGCTCGCCGGCGGTGCACTGACCATCGCTGCGCTGGGCTCGCGTTTCAGCAAAACGTTCGGGCGCCTGCGCGTCGCAATCGATGCGGTGCTGGACATCGACAACTACTTCGCCGATCCGCCCAACGGGCAGCCGCCGCGCGCGCGAATATTCTCGCGGTACGCATCGCTGCTGCGTTACTTGAGCGAACGCGGGTACGAACGCATCGTGATCGTCTCGCACAGCCAGGGCACGGTGATCAGCGCGGACCTGCTGCGTTATCTCCACGTACAGGGGCGATTGCAGGGAGCCACGGGTGGCGTGCCGGTGTCCCTGCTGACGGTGGGTTCGCCGTTGCGCGATCTCTACGCCGACCGGTTTCCGTTGCTCTATCGATGGATGGGTTCGAACGCAGGCGGGTTCGCGACGGCGTCCCCGAGTGCAGCTGACATCGGCGTCGTCGAATGGGTGAATGCCTGCCGCTCCGGCGACTATGTCGGGCGCTTCATCTGGACACCACCCGTCGAAACAGATCGCTATCGCATCGGTCTGGTCGACGCCGACGGCAAGGTGGGCGCGAGTCGCGCGGGGGATCGGACGGAGTTCTGCCTCGGCGCCGGTGCGCACACGCACTACTTCAGTAACGACGCCGTGGCGCTGGCGAGGGAGATCGATCGGTTGGTGACGCAGCCCAGTGATGCTGCGAGCTCGAAACTGGGTAGCAATGGGTAATTCGGCGGCGTCGAAGGGCATATGATTCCAGATCGGACGCGACTCGCGTGTCGCTCTTGCCGACCTACAAAAGTCGGTTATATAAGACTTTTATGCGAAACTGATTGGCATTGACTTAAAAGTCGCTAATAACAGACTTTTATTGACAGCTCGTCGAATCGACGGGTAAAGTCTCTGATCGTCGACTTTTGAGGGAAGAATGGCAATCCTCGTAGCAAAACCGCGAAGCCATGCCAAACAGGGTGTCAGCCCGGTTGTCGCAGCCATTGCCGCACGAGTTCGCAAAGCGCGGGTCACCGCAAAACTCTCGCAAGCCGATCTCGCTTTAACGTGTGGCGTAGGACGAACCACCGTGATTGCCATCGAGAACGGCAGGCCGGGCGTCGCCATCGAAAAAGTCCAGCGGGTACTTTCTGGTCTGGGACTCAGCTTGCACGTCGTGCCGGAGGAGTGAGAACTGCGCATGCTCAATATCTGGCACGAAGAACGAAAAGTCGGCGTACTCGAATCGCGCGAGCATCAACTCGTGTTCCGCTATGTTCCGGAATGGATTTCGTACGCCAATGCTTTCCCGCTTTCTCCGCGCCTTCCGCTGGCATCGGTTGAATACGTTGGCGAAGAACCCCTTGTTTATCTTTCCAATCTTCTGCCGGAAGGTCCGCTGCTCTCCGCATTGACAAAACTACGCCGCCTGCCGAAAGGCGATGTTTTTTCCCTGATGGCCCAATTTGGCGCGGAAACGGCGGGCGCCTTCTCCATTTTGCCGATGGAGGAGACGCCGCTGGCGAAAGGGCGATACGAGACCTATACGCAACACAAGCTCTGCGCCGATCTGCAGGCAGCAAGAGATAATGTGCCCTTGCTCAGTCGACATGAAAACGTCCGGCTCTCGCTCGCCGGTGCGCAGAACAAGATCGCGGTGTATATCGAACCGAATAAAGGTTCGAAAAAAACCGAGGTTCGTTCAACCGGTGGAGTGCTAATGCTGGCGACGGACTACGCACCTTCGTCGCATATCCTGAAGCCGGCCATCCAGCCGGAGCGCGACTATCCGGAGTCCGTCGACAACGAGGCTCTGTGTCTTGCGCTAGCTGGCGGTTGCGCACTGCCGGTTGTCCATGGCGAAATTCTGCAGGCGTGTGGCGAGCGCATTCTTCTCATCAAGCGCTACGACCGCGAGCCGGACCAAAAAGGTGGATTGCGGCGCCTGCATCAGCTCGATTTCTGCCAACTCACGGGCAGACTGCCGGACTTCAAGTACGAAGAGCATGGTGGACCGTCGTTCGCCGACATCTTCAGCACGATCCGACAATACTCTGCGGTTCCGTCGGCGGACATCCTGATTGCAGTCGATTGGCTGATCTTTAATTACCTCGTCGGAAATGCGGATGCGCACGCCAAGAATCTGGCGATGCTGCCGGCAGGCAGGAATAAATTCAAACTTGCCCCCTGGTACGACATTCTTTGCACGAATTTCTATCCTCGCTCAACGAGCCGGATGGCAATGAAGATAGGTGGGGAGAATCGACCGGACTGGGTCCGACCGAAGAACTGGCAACAATTTGCCATCGACACCGGTGTTAATCCGTCCCTCCTCAAAAAGCGCTTTGCCGAAGTGGGAAGTCGCATGAAGGATGCGCTAGCGCAGATTGCTGCGGGGCTCTCGATCGCGCCGGATGGAAAGCTTGTGGACTGTGTGCGAAAGACCATCGCGAGTCGCTTGCGCTGGGCGCTTCGCAGCCAGGAGGGATAGGTGGCAAGTTGGCCGCGCAGATCGGGCTGCCAATCTCGCCGGCTTAAGCGTCCAAGATTCTTTGCTGAACGTCCAAACGTATTCGTTGCCAGCGATGCGACTGGTATCCTCGCTGCCCATCTTTTCGAATCAGGCATACGACAGATGAAGCACAGAATTTCTCGAGTGGTGGTGTGGGTCGCGTGCGCGCTGGCACTTATCGGCGTCGCCAGCAGAAGCGATGCCTACGACTTCAACGACTCCCATTTCCACCTGACCAACTACATCCAGGAAGGGCTGACCCTGCCGCAGTTCCTGCAGATCATGGGCGACAGGACGGGGCGCGCGGCAGTGTTCGGCATTCCGCTGCAGCAGAAGTGGGACTACTTCGAATCGGGTCCGCGTGCGCCTGACTATTATTTGCTGTCGGATGCCGAGCTCTACTACTACTCGTTCACCGACGCGATCATCGCCGACCAGTACCTCCATCTGTCACCGGAAGATCGCGCACGCTTCGATCCGATGATCACCGGCTTCAACCCGACTGATATGTATGCCGCGGATCACATTCGCCGCGTGCTGATGATGTATCCGGGCGTGTTCTCCGGCATCGGCGAGTTCACTGTGCACAAGGAGTTCGTTTCCGCGAAGGTCTCGGGCCACACGGCGAGCCTGCTGAATCCAGCACTGGACAGGGTCATGGATTTCGCGGGCGAGGTCGGCCTCGTCGCGATCCTGCACAACGACATCAATACCGTGCGACCGGCGCCGGGGCGTCCGGCGAACTTCGACGACCTCAAGACGGTGTTCCGCGCGCACCCGGGCACGACCATCATCTGGGCGCATACCGGCCTCGGGCGCTTCGTCAAGCCGACGCCGGAACATGTCACGCTGTTGCGCGAGATGCTGTGCAGCAGCGAATACGCGCATGTGAACTTCGACATCTCGTGGGACGAAGTCGCGAAATGGATCGTCGCGGACGATGCCATCCTGAATGAATGGGTCGGCCTGCTCCAGGAATATCCGGACCGCTTCCTGTTCGGCAGCGACACCGTCGCGCCGAAATCACAGGAAGACTATTTGAAAGCGTTCGACGTCTATCAGAAACTGTGGGATCGACTGGACGCCGACACCGCGGCCAAGGTGAAGGCCGGGAATTTCGAACGCATCTTCGATGCGGCGCGCGTGAAGGTCCGGGCCTGGGAGGCCGCGCACGTAAGTAAGTAGTTTCGCTTCACATGCCTTGCAGCGGATTCAGCTCCATGATTTCGATGGATGCCTGCGGGATCTGAAGGTGCGGATGGTCTTCGAAAGTTTTCGCCGCCGCCGCGTGTGACTCGGCTTCGGCAATGGCGTACAGCATGATGTCGTTCCTGCTGTCCGCGGTGCCGCTGGTGGTGACGAGCTTGGTCTTGCCGACGCCGCCGCCGAAATCAGTAAACATTCCGGCGTGGTCCGCCATCCATTGTTTCCATTCCTGCTGCATTTTTTCCTCGGCGACTTTTCTTGTTGCCGGATCGGTTTTCTTCCAGTCATCGATCACCGACGCGGGTGCGAGATACAGGACCAGGAATTTCTTCATTGTCAGGCTCCTCGAAAATGGTTGATCACGGAAGGTGTCGTTGCGCCCTCCGCTCGTTACCGATTGAACCCTGGCGACGCATGTGGTTTCCGGCGAACTGCCAACCTTGCCCTAACCACGATACTGAAGTTCGACCGGACGAGCCTTCCGACGGTCGGGCCGACCGAAAATTCGTGCACCGAAATAGCGAACGGCGCGCTAAAAAAGCGACCAGAACTCCGAAACAAGGCCGGACCCCGAAAAGCCCGCCAGGCAGAAAAACACGTTTGCATTGCTTTTCTCCCCGTCCGACCGGGGAAATTTTTCTGGAAATCCACGCAGACGGGCCGTCGGTTGGCTTTTGCGACTGGTTCCAGCGGCAATTCCTCCAGTTGGATGATCCCGCGTAGCTCCTGATGTCCATGCCCCCGATCGGCGCATAAGCGTTTCTTATCGAGGCGATAAGTATTATTGCCTCGTTCCCGCGCATCGATGGGGATATTCTGAATCGGCCCTCTCACAGTCATGACGATGTGCTTATGAAAAATGAACGGAGTAATTGAATCACAGTAACCGCCAAGGGAGAAACGCAATGGCCGCATCAAGTTCAGGCAAGCACGGCATCGAAGCCGCGGAATCCGAAATCGATCACGCGCTCGGCAGCGAATACGAGCACGAACCTGTTCCGGCAAAGGCGCGACGATCTACGTTCTCGGTGTCGATGGTCTGGCTGGGCTTTCCGATGATCATCACCGGCGCGATGACCGGTTCGATCATGGTGGCGGGCATGGGGTTCACGCGCGCGCTCTGGGCGATGATCATCGGCAACATCCTGATGTTTGCCTATGTCGGCTCGCTGGGCCTGCTCGGTACG
>JBDTTE010000109.1:0-11161 GCA_039930785.1 Betaproteobacteria bacterium
CTAGAGCGGCTTCGCCCCCACGAGCAACCAGGGGAGAAACCAAAGTGCGATCTGGCGTGGGGTCGGGGGCATGGCGAAAAAAATGAACCGGCTCTGGAGCGCGATACTAATCGACAACGCGATTCCCGCGCGCGCTACGAATGGTGCATTGCAGCGGCTCATGGTATGCGCGAATTGATGACTCTGCTATGTCCGCGACAGGGATGCTGAATGGCGCGCCGGCCGTTACCATGGCGAAAACGCTAATCGCACAAATTTACGAGGAGGCAGGCATGACGCAGCAGACTTTCGGTTTTGTCGGGGTCGGACGCATGGGGGGATTGATGTCCGGCCGGCTGCTCGATGCCGGACACAAGGTCATCGTCTTCGACGTAAGCGAGGAGGCGGTTGCCGCGCTGGAAAAGAAGGGCGCACAACGCGCCGTCTCGGCGGCCGAAGTAGCAAACCAGGCCGAGATCGTATTCCTGAGCCTGCCGAATCCCGAGATCGTGCATCGCGCCGCGCTCGACGGCGGCGGGGTCATCGAGGGCAGGAAGGTCAAGCGCGTGGTGGATTTCTCCACGATCGGCCCGCGCACGGCGAGCGCGGTCGCGAAGGGCCTGGCCGCGCGCAACATCGTCTACGTCGATGCGCCGGTCAGCGGCGGTTTGAAGGGCGCGCGCGAAGGCACGCTGGCGGTCATGGTGGCCTGCAAGAGAGCCATATACGTTGAGCTTGAAGAGATCATCAAGACGTTCGGCAAACCGTTCCATCTCGGCGAGATCGCCGGCCAGGCGCAGACCATGAAGCTAGCGAACAACCTGGTTGCCGCTTCGGCGATTGCCATCACGTCCGAAGCGATGGTCATGGGCGTCAAGGCCGGGCTGAATCCGCGAGTCATGCTCGACGTGCTGAACGCGGGCTCGGGGCGCAACAGCGCGTCGCAGGACAAATTTCCCAAATCCGTGCTGACGGGTACGTTCGACTTCGGTTTTGCGACCGGCCTCTCGTATAAGGATGTGCGCCTTTGCATCGATGAGGCCGAAGCGCTCGGCGTGCCGATGGTCTGCGGCGCCGTCGTGCGCCAGATGCTGGCCGTGACCAACGCGATGTACGGGCCCGACTCGGACTTCACCTCGATGTGCAAGGTCGTCGAGTCCTGGGCCGGCGTCGAAGTGCGCGGCTGAACGCCGCATCCAATCCAGATTTAGATTGATATCTAAATTAAATCAACAATTCACCCCTCACCGCAAAGACGCAAAGGACGCGAAGGGTGCGCAAAGGAATTCTAAAATTATTCGAGGGAGCCTCGTTCGCGCGGGGAGATAGCCAACGAATCTTCGGAAGCTACTTGTCGAGTTTGCCGCGAGTTATTCTATTGCCCTCCTTTGCGACACCTTTGCGCCCTTTGCGCCTTTGCGGTGAGATTTTCCCCGCCCGACGGTTGCCTACATTCGCGACTGCCGGGTAATTTCTGAAGGAGGCCGCCATGACGCTCGCCACCCGGTCGATGAACAATCCCTCGATGCTCGAAGCACACGAGCCGCTCGCTGTGCGGATCGCGCGTGTCGTGGTCGCCACGTCCCTCGATACGCTGCCGGCGCAAGTCGTGGACAAGGTCAAGCTTTGCCTGAGCGACCTTATCGGCTGCGCGTTCGAATCGCGCGACCTGCCGTGGAGCCGGCAGGCCCTGGCTGCGGCAGAGCGCGTGGAGAAAGGCGCGTCGATAGCCGGTGCCTCCGGAAGCTTCGCGCCCGGCGATGCGGCATTTGCAAATGCGGTCATGGGGCACGGGCTCGTGCGCGAGGACATGCACTCCGGCAGCATCAGCCATCTGGGCATCGTCGTGCTGCCGGCATTGCTCGCACTGGCTCAATCGCGTCGCGTGAGCGGACGCGATTTCATCGCGGCAGCGGTCGCCGGCTATGAAGTCGGCGGCCAGGTCGGTCGCGCAGTCATGGATGCAGAAGTAGCGCGCATCCATCGCCCGACCGGCGTTACCGGCCCGGTTGCCGCGGCGGCAGCCGGCGCGCGCCTGCTTGGGCTCGATGTCGAGCAGACGACCAGCGCCATCGCGCTCGGTGCGAATTTGACGGTGGGCTTCAATCAATGGGCGCACACCGGCGGCAGTGAAATGTTCTTCCATCCCGGCTATGCGACACGCAACGCGATGATGGCAATCCGGCTGGCGCAAAATGGCGCGTTTATTTCGCCCTCCGCGCTCGACGGCGAAGCGGGCCTGTTCGCTTCTCTGAAAAAACGTTCTGCCGCCTCCAAAGTCGAACTGTTCCGTAGCGCCCCTGAAATCCTGTCCGTCTATCACAAGCCCGTGCCGGCCTGCAATTTTGCGCAGACCGCGAGCCAGGCCGCGCTGGCGATCGTGCGCGAGAGCATCGCCATCGATCGAATCGCGGCAATCACGGTGCGCGTGCCACGCGCGGGCGCGCTGTATCCGGGCTGCGATTACACGGGTCCGTTCGCGCACATCCTGCAGGCCAAGATGAGCATCCAGTACAACGTGGCGGCGGCGCTGATCGAAGGCGGCGTGACCGAGAAAAACTTCAAGCTCCTGAACGACGCGCGCCTGCACAAACTCATCAATGCGATGACGCTCGAAGTCGACGACGAAATGACCCGCGCCTATCCAGGCAAGCAGGGCGGTGAGGTGGAAATCAAGGAAACCGGCGGCGCGACGCGACGCATGCGCCTCGAAGACGTGGTGAATGCGACGCCGCAGGAAGTGCAGGCCCGGTTCCGCGTAGCGACGGAAAGTGTCATGGGCGCGCAGCGCGCGCAGGAGATCGAGGATTTCATCCGCGCGCTGGAGCGCAGTGACGACGCTGGACGGCTTGGTGCGCTGCTTAGTTTGTAAACAGAATAAATCTCATCACGAAGACACGAAGAGCACGAAGAAACACAAAGAAGTGCAAAAGAGAAATTGCAAAGATGATGTGGGAGGCAATTCGCATGGGCCACACATCGAAAAGTCGGTCATGTTTTTCTTCGTGTTTCTTCGTGTTCTTCGTGCCTTCGTGATGCGCATTCAGAGGTAGGGCCTAAGGCTTTCAGTACCAGTCGGGTAACCAACAACAAATGAATATCGCGCAGTTCATTGAAAACTTCCTGCAGGCGCTGGTCGCGGGGCTGCTCACTGGCTCGATCTACGGATTGATGTGCGTGGGCCTGAGCGTGATTTTCGGGGTCATGCGCGTGATCAACTTCGCGCACGGCGATTTCATGATGCTCGGCATGTACGTCGCGTATTACGCGTTCGGATTGCTCGGCATCCACACGCTGTTCGGCGCGTCGGCAGGGCCATACGTCGCCGCGCTCGTGGCGGGGCCGGTGATTTTTCTGGCGGGCGTGCTGGCGCATCGACTGCTGATCAGCCGTGTGACCGGCATCCGCGGCAATGCGCTGCAGGCGCAAGGGCACTACGCGCAACTGATCCTCACGCTTGGGCTGGCGCTGGTCCTGCAAAACGGCGGACTGTATTTCTTCGGTTCGTCGCCGGTGTCGATCGCCACACCGCTGGCGTCGAACGCCTGGTCGGTTGGCCCGCTCTATGCCGACCGGATCGAAATCTTCGTCAATCAGGGCCAGAGCATCGCCGCACTCATCGCGCTGGCCGTCGTTGCCGCGTTCGTCGTGATCATGAGCCGGTCGCGCTTGGGTAAATCCTTGCGCGCAGCGGCGGACAATCCCGAAGCAGCGACCTACATGGGCATCGACGTCGCGCGCTCGCATCGCCTCGCATTCGGTTTCGGTGTGGCCGTCACCGCCATTGGCGGCGGCTTGCTCGCGTCGGGCACGTCATTCCAGCCTTACGTCGGCCTCGAGTACGTCATCGTGATGTACGCGGGTGTGGTGCTCGGCGGCCTGGGCAGCGTTGGTGGTGCGTTCTTCGGCGGACTGACGATCGGGCTGGTGCAGCAGATGTCCACGCTGTTCCTGCCCAACCAGTTGCAGAACACGGCAATTTTCGTGATCTTCCTGTTCATCGTGCTGGTGCGCCCGCAAGGCCTGTTCGGCACCGCGTTGCGCAGGACCTGAGGCGATGAAGCGCCAGCTGATTGCCATAGCAGTGTTCGCCGTCGTGTACGCGTCGCTGGCGCTGTTCGTCGAGCATTCGTATTACCTGCTGATTCTCGCGATCGTGCCGGTATGGGCGGTGATGGGGCTATCGTGGAACCTCCTGAGCGGCTACAGCGGCTTCGTGTCGTTCGGCCACGCCGCGTTCTTCGGGCTGGGCGCGTACTTCGTCGCGCTCGCGCAAATCCATTGGGGCCTGTCGCCGTGGCTCGGCATTCCCTGCGCCGCGCTGGTCGGCGCGGCGGCGGGCCTCGTCGTCGGCATCCCGACGTTCCGCCTGCGCGGGCATTACTTCGCTTTGGCCATGCTCGCCTATCCGCTGGCATTGCTCTATGTATTCGAATGGCTCGGATACCAGGAACTCGCCTTGCCGATGCAGCGCGAACATGGTTTCGCGTATATGCAGTTCGAGGATCACCGCATCTACGTCTGGCTTTCGCTGGCCTTGCTGGTGGCCGCCATGGTCATCACGGCCATTGTGGAACGCGCCCGCTTCGGCATGTCGCTGATCGCCATTCGCGAGGATGAGGCCGCTGCGGAAGCCGCTGGCATTCGCACGCTCGCCTGGAAACTCAAAGCCATTACGCTGAGCGGCGCGATGGCGGGTGCTGCCGGCGGTTTCTACGCGGTGGTGCTGCTGGTCGTCACGCCACCAGCCGTATTTGGCATGCTGGTCTCTGCGCAGGCGCTGATCGTGGCGATGTTCGGCGGTTCCGGCAGTGTGTGGGGACCGGTCATCGGTGCGCTCGTACTGGTGCCGCTCAGCGAAGTACTCCACGCGCAGCTGGGCAACATCATTCCGGGCATACAGGGCGTCGTGTACGGCGTGGCGATCATCGCCGTGATTCTGGTCGCGCCCGAGGGCGTGTTCTGGAAGGCCAGGGACATTCTGGCGCGGCGGCGTGCGGGCATTTCGCCAGTCGTCGCCGATCTGCCGCATGTCGCGGTCACGCCGCCGGCTTGCAACGCCAACGCTGGCGGCGCGATCGCCTTCGAGGTGCGCAATGTGTCGAAGGCATTCGGCGGATTGAAGGCGGTGCGAGACGTCAGCCTGCAGGTCAGGCAGGGCGAGATCCTCGGCATCATCGGCCCGAACGGCGCGGGCAAGACCACGCTGTTCAACCTGTTGAACGGCTTCATTCGTCCCGACCAGGGCAGCATCCTGCTGAACGGCGAAGAAGTTATAGGCCGCAGTCCCTACCAGCTCTGTGCCGCCGGCGTCGGTCGTACCTTCCAGGTCGTACGTCCCTTTCGCCGCATGAGCGTGCTGGAAAACGTCATCGTTGGCGCATTCGTCAACGCGCCATCCGTCGCGCAGGCGCGAGTGGCCGCGCAAGACGCGCTCGACCAGGTCGGCATGCGTGCGCAGGAAGAGCAGCTCGCCGGTACGCTCACCAACAAGCAATTACGCCTGCTCGAAATCGCGCGTGCACTCGCCGGCAAGCCCAAACTGTTGCTGCTGGACGAAACGCTCGCGGGTTTGGGTGCGGGCGAAGTCGAGGAGGTCATTGGTGTGGTGCGCGCGCTCGCGGCGCGCGGCATCACCATCGTCATCATCGAGCACACCATGCAGGCCATGGTGCGTCTGGTCGACCGCTTCGTCGTGTTGAACGAAGGCGCCCTGCTCGCGCAGGGGTTGCCCGAAGCCATCACGCGCGATACCGCCGTGATCGATGCCTACCTCGGCAAACGCTGGAGGACGGCGAATGCTTGAGATTGTCGCACTGCACGCCGGCTACGGTCTGGTTCCGGTCCTCAATGCAGTGAGCCTGCGTGTAGGAAAGGGCGAGTTCGTCGCCATTGTCGGGCCGAACGGCGCCGGCAAGTCCACCTTGTTCAAAACCATATCGGGGATCGTCACGCCGTCAGCCGGCCATCTGCGTTTCGACGGTAAGGACCTGCTGGCCGTTGCACCCGCCGCGCGAGCCCACCTCGGCATCGCGCACATCCCAGAAGGCCGCCAGGTTTTCCCGTCGCTGACCGTGCTGGAAAACCTGGAGATGGGCGCGTATACCGAAGCAGGGCAGCGCGACTGGAAGGCGAACCTCGAAAAGATTCACACCTGGTTTCCCGTTCTCGCGCAGCGCGCCAAGACGCCCGCAGGCGCCTTGTCAGGCGGCCAGCAGCAGATGCTCGCCATTGCCCGTGGCCTTGCGTCGTCGCCCAAGCTGCTGATGCTCGATGAGCCTTCGATGGGTCTGGCACCCGCAGCAGCGGATGAAATTTTCGAACGCATCGTGTCCATCCACGAGACGTCCGGGTTGACCGTGCTGCTGGTGGAACAGCGCGTGGCGGAGGCGCTGCACTTTGCCGATCGCGGCTATGTGCTGGAAGCCGGGCGCATGGTGCTCGAAGGCACGCACGACGAACTGAAAAGCAACGACCGCATACGCCAGGCCTATCTGGGCATGTAGAAACTTTGAGTAAGGAAATTCTCACCGCAAAGGCGCAAAGGTCGCAAAGGTTACGCAAAGGAAAACAGATCGGAGTTTGAAATGAAAATTTCCAGCGATTCCGATGCTGATTGTGCGATGCGACCGTTATTAAAGAGATATTTTGATCCTGCTTTCCTTTGCGTAACCTTTGCGTTCTTTGCGCCTTTGCGGTGAGATCTATATTTGTTGTTGGCGAATTCTAAGAAAGACAACGGAGGAGCATGTCATGCGCAACGGAATGGTTTTCGCAACTCGTTGGGCCCTCGCCGCGTCGCTCGCGGTGGCGTCGCTGAGCGCGCTTGCGCAGGTTAAGGAAGTCGAAGTCGGCCTCATCGCGCCGATGTCGGGGCCTTACGCGCGTCAGGGCCAGGTGATGAAAATGGCCGCCGACATGGCCATCGAAACCGTCAACGCGCAGGGCGGCATCAAGTCGCTCGGCGGTGCGAAACTGAAGCTGCAGGTGTTCGATGCCGGCGACAGCGTGGAAAAGGCCAAGAACGCCGCGCAGCGCATGGTTGCCGACGCGCCGAACCTGGTCGTTGCCACCGGCGCTTATCTGAGTTCGTTTACGCTGGCCGTCACTGAAGTCACCGAGCGCGCGCAACTCCCGCTTATCACATTTTCGTATTCGGACCTGATCACGTCACGTGGCTTCAAGTACGTGTTCCAGACCTCCGCGACCGGCGTGCAACAGGCCGAGGGCTCACTGCCTGCGCTGATGGAAATGGCAGAAGCCGCCTCAGGCAAGCGGCCGAAGACGGTCGGCATCGTGATGGACAATACGGCTGCCTCGGTTTCCTTTGTGAAGCCGATGCGTGACCACCAGTTTGAAAAACTCGGACTGAAATTGGTGGTGGATGAGACTTTCACGCCGCCGCTGGCGAATGCTTCGCCGCTGATCCAGAAAGTACGCTCGGCCCGCCCGGATATCCTTATCCTCCTGCCCACCGTGATTTCCGATGCGAAGCTGCTGCTGGAGAAGATGAACGAATTCGGCCTCGGCCACGGCAAAGTGCCGACCATCGCCAATGGCGCCGCGATCCTCGATCCGGACTTGCGCAATAACATGAACATCGACCAGCTGGAAGGCGTGATGGCAGTCGTAGCCGACTGGACGACGGCGTCGCAGAAGGATTTCGTGGCGGAGGTCAAAAAGAAAACCAACGAACCGTGGCCGACTCAGCATTTCGTGACGACCTATGGCGACATCCTGATCTTCAAGGCAGCCCTCGAAGCGGCCGGCAAGGCGGATCGCGAATCGGTGGCGAAGGCTTTGCACGCAATGAATGTGACCGGCGGTCCGGCGCTGTTCTTTCCCGGTAATGGCAAACTCAAGTTCGACGAAAACGGCCGGCGCGACAACGCCAGCCTGTTGATCGTGCAGTGGCAGAAGGGCGTACCGGTAACCGTCTATCCGGCGAAGGATGCGCTCGCTGCGCCGGTCTGGCCTAAGCAGTAAAGCAAGGTCAGATTCGTTGACGCAAAGGACGCAAAGGAAGAGCAAGAAAGTACGCGAAGGAAACGATGAAATGGAAGCAATCCGATGGGTGCTATCGAGATGTACCGTTGATTCAGTCGCCGAGCCGATCTGGCCTCAACAGTAAAGCAAGATCTGATTCGTTGACGCAAAGGACGCAAAGGAAAAGCAAGAAAGTACGCTAAGGAAAACGCGGAAATGCAAGTAACACGATGGGTGCTATCGAGACATTCCCTTGATCCACTCGCCAACCAGTTTCGTTTTTACTTTGCGCCCTCTGCGTCCTTTGCGCCTTTGCGTCGAGATTGATGGGTTTCAGTTATTAACTTCAGGAGAAAAGCAATGAATGACGAACTGTTCAATAAAGGCCTCGAAATTCGCAAATCCGTCCTGGGCAAGGAATTCGTGGAGAAATCCATCGCCGCTGCGGACGATTTCAACATGCCGATGCAACGGCTCACGACTGAATATTGCTGGGGTGCTGTCTGGGGCAGGGAAGAAGGCCTGCCGAAGAAAACCCGCAGCATGCTGAACCTGGCCATGCTGTGCGCGCTGAATCGCCCGCATGAACTGAAGATGCACATCGGTGGCGCGATTCGCAATGGCGTGACGCGCGAGGAGATCCGCGAAGTCCTGTTGCAAGTCGCGATTTACTGCGGCATCCCTGCCGGCGTGGACGCTTTCCGCGTAGCAAAGGAAACCTTCGCCGAACTCGACAAGGCCGGAAAAGCGTGACAAGGCGTTTCCATGGTTGCCCACGGAGGGCCGCATCATGAGTGAAGAGGTCTACGAGGTCCACGCGATCAAGTACGCGCGCCTCATGCGTCGTTCGCCGGATAACTTCATCGGCGGCGACGCGCACGATGTCGAGATGCCGCTCAATTACTACGTGTGGGTGGTTTCGAACAAGGAACGCACGATCGTCGTGGACACCGGTTTCAACGAGGATATGGCGAAGAAGCGCGGGCGCCAGATCATCAAGCCGGTCACCGAGGGCCTGAAGGCGCTGGGCATCGCGACGGACAAGGTCAAGGATGTGGTTGTGACCCATATGCACTATGACCACGCCGGCAACATCCCGCTGTTCGGGAATGCGCGCTTCCACCTGCAGGACAAGGAGATGGATTTCGCGACAGGCCGCTGCATGTGCCACGGCTTGATGCGCCACGGCTACGAAGCGGACGACGTCGTGAACCTGGTGCGCTGCGTGTTCGACCAGCGTGTGCAGTTTCACGACGGTTCGGCGGAGATTGCGCCCGGTGTGGAGCTGCATCATATCGGTGGCCACACCAAGGGCATGCAATCGGTGCGCGTGCGCACGCGGCGGGGCTGGGTTGTGCTGGCGTCCGACTCGAGCCACTTTTATGCGCACATGGAGCAGGATCGCGCGTTTCCGATTCTCTACAACCTTGCTGACATGCTGGCGGGTTTCAACAAATTGCGCGCGTTGGCGACCTCGCCCCAGCACATCATTCCCGGCCACGATCCGCTTGTGATGGAACGCTATCCCGTCGCGAAGCCCGGCCTGGAGGATTGGATCGTAAGGCTGGATGCGGAGCCGAAGGCGTAGAGGGCGGGAAGACTGAAAAAGGATCAAGAGCGTTGACGCAAAGGACGCGAAGGAAAAACGAAGGTACGCAAAAGAAGAAATAGCGATCGAACGACCGGAAGGAGTGGGAGGCTGTGCGGCCCGATTCGGGAATACAGGTATGGCGTCGGCCGCCACTAATATCGGCCTTGATCGATTCCGCGGTGACGGAATGCCTTTGCGAACCTTCGTTTTTCCTTTTCGTCCTTTGCGTCGACGCCTTTGACAGGAGCTTGTAACGACACGCTATCCCGTCGCGAAGCCCGGCCTGGAAGATTGGATCGTGAGGCTGGACGGCAGAGCCAAAGCCTGGCGAACCGCGGGCGTCCACGCTCTTGCTTATTTTTCCTGAGTCGTCACCGCGGCCGCCTTTTGCCGAATCAGCTTCGCACTCTTTTGCAGCAGCATGCGCGCCGCCAGGCGATCCACCACCCGGCTCAGGTTGGCCTGCGAAAACAGGTGCGCATAAATCAGCGGCAGATCGCCCGCCGCGTGCAGTTGCGCGATCGACGCCTGGTCGAGTGCGGCCAGCTTGGCTTCGTCCACCATCCACACGCCCGCTACCTGGAATTGCTCGCCACCTTTCAGGTCGATGCGTACGTTCATTTCCTTCAGTAGTTCGAGATCGCTGATGCGTTTCATGAACGCATCGGTTCGCTTGCATTCCGCGTTGTAGTCCTGCACCAGCGCGATGGCTTGCTGCAGGAAAGGAGCGGGGTCGCCATTCGCCTCGAACAGCGGTTCGCCTTCGTCTTGCGAGAAACCGGGAAATGCTTCATCGATGCAGATCGTCAGGTTGTCGGGGCTGGTTTCCGCGGGAACGAACGGATACCGGCGCACGAAGGCGGGCACGTAGGTGCTCGCATCCCAGAGGCGGTCGACGATGAACAGGTTTTCGTCCTTGCGGATGCCGAGCAGCGCGACGGGCACGATGTTGCCGTCCGCCACGCGCGCAAACACGATGGGATAGTCGCGGCACGCCGGAATGAACTCGACCGCAGCCAGCAACACCGAGTTGGTATTGGTCGCGAAACTCATGTCGGACGTGTTGCGCTTGATGCGCAGCGCCCGGTGCACTTCCTTGTCGAGGGCGATCGGCTTTTGGTAGAAGAGCGGATTGGTCATGGCATTCACTTAAAGGGAGGAAGTGGGCATTCTAGTCCTTAGCGCTTGTCGGGCAAGGCGACGACGCGAGCGTTACGCAGGGCCGGCGGCGTGCGCTCTCCCGCGACGATCTACAACGTACTCAAACGTGAAAGCTTTATCGCGGCGCGATGCTGTCGCTGGCGCGTGGCGCCCACCGCCCCTCGGTCACCAACGCATCGACTTGCCTGCGCACAAATCCCGTCAATGAACGCGCGGCCTTCGTGACCGGCCTCTGCGTCGAGGTGGCCACAACAAGCGATCGCGTCATGACCGGTTCCACGATCTGCCACGCGCGGATGCGATTGGATTCGAGCAGGTGATGCACGCTGGAGTAGGACAGGATCGTGTAACCGACGCCGCTCTCGACGAGGCTAAGGGTCGAAGGCATCGCGTCGATCTCGACCTGCACGTTCGGCGTCACGCCGATGCCGGAGAGGAAATCGT
>JBDTTE010000110.1:0-11151 GCA_039930785.1 Betaproteobacteria bacterium
AGGCGATGTTGTAGTAGATCGTGTCGTTGAACAGCACGGTGTCCTGCGGAACGATACCAATCGACGCGCGCAGGCTGCTTTGCGTGACATCGCGGATGTCTTTCCCGTCGATCGCAATGCGCCCGCCGTTCACGTCATAGAACCGGAACAATAAACGCGCAAGTGTGGATTTCCCCGACCCGCTCGAACCGACGACGGCCACGGTCCCGCCGGGCGGGATCTCGAAACTCACGTCGTGCAGGATCGTGCGGCGCGACTCATAGCTGAACTCGACGTGCTCGAACGCTATGCCAGGCCGGTTGACGGTCAGCGACACCGCATTCGGCGCGTCACGTATTTCACGATTCTCCGAGAGCAGCCGGAACATGCGATCCATGTCGAGCAACGA
Organism: Betaproteobacteria bacterium; assembly: GCA_039930785.1. Classification (GTDB taxonomy): domain Bacteria; phylum Pseudomonadota; class Gammaproteobacteria; order Burkholderiales; family JACQAP01; genus JACQAP01. The sequence goes on from JBDTTE010000110.1 coordinate 389, forward strand.
CTGCTTGATTTCGCGGTAGACCATGCCGAGGAAATTGAGCGGTATGTAAAGCTGGATCAGCAGTCCGTTCACGAGGACCAGATCGCCCAGCGTAAGTTCCTTGCCCACGACGCCCTGCGCCGCGAGGATCATCAGGATCGTCACCGCGGCTGCAATCACCAGGCTCTGGCCGATGTTCAGCGCGCCCAGTGAAGCCTCGTTCTTCACATCCGCCGCCTCGAATTTCTTCAGGCTTTCGTCGTAGCGACGCGCTTCGAATTCCTCGTTGTTGAAGTATTTGACCGTTTCATAGTTGAGCAGGCTGTCGATGGCGCGCGAATTCGCCTTGGCGTCGAGTTCATTGGCGCGACGCCTGATATCCATGCGCCACTCCGTCACCACGATGGTGAAACTCATGTAGATGACGACCGCACCCATCGTGATGGCCATGAACCGCCAGTCGAATTTCGCGAGCAGCACGAAGGCCACCAGCGTAAATTCGATGATTACCGGGATGATGGAGAACAGCAGGTAGCTCAGCAACGTCGAAATGCCGCGCGTGCCGCGTTCGATGTCGCGAGAGACACCGCCGGTCTGGCGATCCAGGTGGAAGCGCAAACTCAGACCATGCAAATGGCGGAACACCTGCAAGGCAACGCGTCGGATTGCGCGCTTGGCCACACGCACGAACACGATGTCGCGCAGTTCGGCAAAAAGCGTCGTGGATAACCGCAGCAACCCGTAGATCGCCAGCAGGGCAAACGGCAGCACCAGCACGGCTTGTTTGGTGTCGAGCGAGTCGACAATTTCCTTCATGACCAGCGGCACGCCCACGTTCGCCAGTTTCGCCGTGGCGAGGCAGAGCATCGCCACCGTTACCCGCCCCTTGTACTCCAGCAGATACGGCAGCAGCGTGCGAATCGTGCGCCAGTCGTTGCGGCGCCAGGCAGACGTTTCGGGCACTGGCGGTGTGGGGGGATTATTGTTCAATCTGGAAGCGGACAGCCCGGCCCGAAATGGGCAAGGCAGAAAGTTTAAAGCGCGAGTATGAGGCATGCCACGGCGACACTGTTGCGGCATGCCGTCCGTGTCAGGCACAGGACGCCGGAAAACGATTCACGCCTGCTTTCGCTCCCGGCTCCTTCCTGTATATTGATCCGCGAGCGGATCGTTGCAAGCGCAGTGTCCAGCCGCGTTGTCCGTCCAAAAATCAGCCGGAGTCGATATTCAATATGGGTGCAGTGGTTCGCTGGTTGTTCATTTCGGTGGTCGCGATTGTTCTGCTTTTCGCCGGCTATACCTGGGTGTCGTTGAACTGGAGTTACTCGGTCGGCGAGCGCGCGGGTTACGTGCAGAAACTATCGAAAAAGGGCTGGGTCTGCAAAACCTGGGAAGGCGAACTGGCCCTCGTCACGATGCCGGGTACCATCGCGGAGAAGTTTTATTTCACGGTGCGCAGCCAGGCGATCGCGGACCAGGTGAATCGCTCCATCGGCCGCCGCGTCTCGCTCGACTACGAGGAACACATCGGTCTCCCGTCGAGCTGTTTCGGCGAAACCGGCCACTTCATCACAGGAATACGGGTCATCGAAGATCCCGCTCCGCTTCCTGCCGGCCCTGCCGTCCCGTCACCGGCCTCGGGTCCGACGCCCGCGAAGCCCTGAGCCGTTGGGAAGGGTCTCGCCGGATGGCAGCGACCCATTGCGCCAAAGAAAACGGGCGCATATGGAATGCGCCCGAACGCAAAATGCGTAAGAACATGGCTAGGAACTGCAGAGTGAGCGAACCGTGAAGAACGCCACTTGGTCTGCAGCCGGATTATGGTCCGGCCGCCTGCCCCGGACTGTTAAAAATTGTAAGTCGCTCGCGGCCACGCTCCTGCGCCATCACAGAAAATCGCGCGCCCCCCCATAACCGGAAATGCTGGTGAGCGTGCGCACGGCCGCATAGGCCACCCAGCTCAATGCGCGGGTTGCCAGCCCCATGTGAGACGCGTATTCCGGTGCGACTGGCTTCGCGCCGGACGTGATGGCCAGGTGCAGGCTGGCGCGCAGTTGGGCAGTGAAATGATCGTCCGTCACCACGACATTCGCCTCACGTGCCAGCAACAGGCTGACGGGGTCGATGTTGGACGAGCCGACCGTTGCCCACGTGCTGTCGACCACCGCGACCTTCGCATGCAGGAAGCTGCGCTGATACTCGTGTATTTCCACGCCTGCGTCGAGCAGCTGGTGGTATAGCGCCCGCGTCGCATAGTGCACCAGGAAGTATTCCACGCGCCCCTGCAGCAAGAGCACCACCCGTACGCCTCGCTCCCTCGCGCCATGCAGGGCGCGCCGGAAACGCTTGCCCGGCAGGAAATAGGCGTTGGCGATGATGACCTCGGTTCGTGCGCCCCTGATGGCGGCGAGGTACGCACGCTCGATGTCGTGCCGATGGCGAAAGTTGTCGCGAGTCAGGAATGCCGCCCGGCAGGCGCCCACCGAATCCGCAGGAGGAGCCGGCGTGGACGGCTCTGCCCATCGAGCTCGCATGTGCGTCCACGCCGCGCGCATCCACGCAGTTCGCACCGCGTCGTGCATGTCGGCGACCAGCGGACCCCGCACGCGCACCGCATAGTCGAATCGCGGATATTGCGGACCGCCGGGATAAATATCGTCGAGGATGTTGATGCCGCCACAAAAGCCGACCTTGCCATCGATTACCACGAGCTTGCGATGCAGCCGGCGCAGTCGCGTGCGACGCAGTTTGAGCAGCGATCTTTCGGGGCGAAATACCATCGATTGCACGCCCGCGTCCAGAAGGCCGGCGTGCAGGGTATCGGAAAATCCCCGGGAACCGAATCCATCCACCAGCAGCCGCACCGACACGCCGCGGCGCGCGGCGCGAATGAGCGCCTGCGCTATTCGATCGCCGGTCGCATCAGCTTCGAAGATGTAGAACTCCAGGTGAACATCGACCAATGCGGCGTCGATTTCGCTTTCGAGTACGGGAAAATACTGTTCGCCGTTTTGCAGCAGTTCGACGCGGTTGCCTTCCCGAAACCTCATACCTTCCGAACAAGGCGCGCCGACAGCGCGATATGGTCCGAGACGCGCGACGACGACCGGCCGCGGTGCGCGAGCGCGCGTTCGACGGAAAAACCGCGCACGTAAATGCGGTCCAGGTGCAGCATCGGCAGGATGGCCGGAAAGCTTCGCGCGGGGCGCCCGGACGTCGCCTCGAAAACCTCGTAGACGTTGAGATCCTCGACGAGCGCGTCACTGGCCGTTCGCCGCCAGTCATTGAAATCACCGGCGATCACGAGCGGCGCATCCTCTGGAACCAGTTCACCGATGCGCTGTTTCAGGCGCAGCATCTGCTTGGTACGCCAATGGCCTAGCAGGCCGAGGTGTACGTTGATGCAGTGAAGCCTGGCTCCCCATCCGGGCACCTCGATCTCACAATGCAGCAGGCCGCGGCGCTCGCTGTCGTGCATCGAGATGTCCTCGTTGTCCCAGTGCACGATGGGATATTTGCTCAGGATGGCATTGCCGTGGTGCCCACCGTCGTAGATCGCGTTCTTGCCATAGGCAAAATCGCTCCAGATGGAATCGGCGAGGAATTCGTATTGCGGCGCGGCCGGCCAGTTGACGTGGCGGCTGGAATGTTTTTCGTGCAGGCCCTGCACTTCCTGCAGGAACACCACGTCGGCCCCGATGACGCGCAGGCTTTCGCGCAGGTCGTGCACCGCCATGCGCCGTTTGAATTGCGAAAATCCCTTGTGGATGTTGTAGGTAACGACCTGAAGCTTTTCCATTTTTATTCCGGTTTGCCGCATTGTCGTGATTGGCCGCTGCGAATCACTTCGCGGCCGGCACGGTTCCGGCATGCCGGGTTTTCTCGATCTCCTTAACCATGGCCGCGAACCGCCGCTGCGCCGCGCTACGCACGATCAGGGTACCAAGCAACGGCGGAAAACTGAAATCCGGAGTGAACGTCGCCTTGAAGATCAGGATCATGCCGGTGCCCGCGATCTTGAGGTGGTACTCGCCGTGCAGATCCTTGAAATTACCGCTGATCGCGTTTGAGACAACGCTCTCGAAGGGATGTTCTTGGATCTCGAGGCGCGCTCGCATCGGGAAGGTCAGGAACAACAGGGTCGCATCCCCGCGCTGGTCGACAATGACGGTGGAACCGGTGCGCGTCACCACTTTGCTTTCCTGCATGCCGGGAATGAATTCCGCGAGTCGATCGTAGTCCGTCAGCACGCCCCATGCGGCGATGGGATCGGCGTCGATCTCGGCTTCCGCACGCACATCGAAGGTGTCGTCCTGGCGACTGACCTCAAGATGGATTTTCGCCGCGGAAGCGCCGGCAGGAAGGGCCAGCAGCAGTCCCAGCAGGACAAGAAACCCGCGCCGCCGGCGGTGAATCAGGGCTATCACCGCCGCGGCGTCCCGGATGCGTTGCCCGTCAGGACACTTCCAGCATGCGATTCAGCGCGACCCGGGCCAGGCCGGCTTCGTGTTCGGGCACCTTGATCCGGTTGACCACTTTTCCTTCGACCAGATTCTCCAGCGTCCACGCCAGGTGCTGCGGATCGATGCGCGCCATCGTCGAGCACATGCACACCATCGGTGCCATGAACTGGACGATCTTGCCCTGTGGCCTGAATTCCTCGGCTATGCGGTTAACCAGGTTCAGTTCGGTGCCGACCAGCCAATGCGTATTCGGCGGTGCGGCTGCGATGGTCTTGATGATCGCGTCCGTGGATCCAACGTGATCGGAGAGCTTGCACACTTCAAAACTGCACTCCGGATGCGAGATGACGATGCCATCGGGGTGCTGGTTGCGGAATTTCAGGATGTGCTGCGGCCGGAACATCTGGTGCACCGAGCAGTGCCCCTTCCAGAGCAGGATTTTCGCGTCGCGGATCTGCTCTGCCGTCAGTCCGCCCATCGGCTCATCCGGATCCCACACCTGCATTTGCTCAAGCGGAACACCCTTCTGGTAGCCGCTCCACCGACCGAGATGCTGGTCGGGGAAAAACAGGACTTTCTCGCGACGCGCAAATGACCAGTCCAGGATTTTGCCGGCGTTGGACGATGTGCAGACGATGCCGCCATGCTCGCCGCAGAACGCTTTCAGGTCGGCCGCGGAATTGATGTAGGTGACCGGCGTGACCTTCTCGTCCGGATCGAGCACCTCGGACAACTCGCGCCAGGCGCGTTCGACCTTGGGCAGGCTCGCCATGTCCGCCATCGAACAGCCGGCCGCCATGTCGGGCAGCACCACGGATTGGTGGGGCTTGCCGAGGATATCCGCGACTTCGGCCATGAAGTGCACGCCGCAGAACACGACATAGTCGGATTCGGTCTTGCTGGACAGCTTCGACAGACCCAGCGAATCGCCCGTCAAATCCGCATGCTTGTACACGTCGGCACGCTGATAGTGGTGGCCCAGAATGACCAGGCGACTGCCGAGCTTTTTCTTCGCCGCGACGATGCGCGCCTCGCAGTCGTCATTCTGCAGCTGCTGATAGCGATCGAATGCAATTGCGGTGGCGGCCATCTGTCGTGCTCCCTCCGGCTGGATTCAGCCCGAAAACCTTACCATATTGAGACAACGGCCGACCCCGGATGTTGCATTACCGTGTCGCGACATGCTCCGGCAACTGGCGCAATACCTTCGCGTTGCTCCACGAAAAAACCTTTTCGGCAGCCCGGTCATGGGCCAGCCACTGGTAAGCGACATGTTCGAGCGGCGCTAGCCTGACCGGCAGAGGCCGCGGAACCTGCAGCCCGAAGACGTGCTCGGTATTGGTCGTCACGCCGTCCGGATAGCGCCAGCGCCACTCCGGATAGATCTCGAACACGTTGCGCAGGTCCCAATCGGTCAGAACGCCGACGGTTTCGTCGAGTCCGGTCTCCTCGGCGACCTCGCGCGCCGCGGTCTGTCGCAGGCTCTCGCCCGCCTCCTGGCTGCCGGTCACCGACTGCCAGAAGCCGGGCCGGTCCGCGCGCTCGATCAGCAGCACCTGCAGATCCGGCGTGTAGATCACCACCAGCACCGAAACCGGGATTTTGTACTTCAAAATCCTTTACCGCAGAGACGCAGAGGCGCAGAGAAGAACACGCAGTGAAATGCCAGGAGTCGTATCAAATCCAATGTCGGCTACCGTTGCCATTTTTTAAGTTTTGGCCCTCTGCGTTTCCTCTGCGCCTCCGCGCCTCTGCGGTTAAGTAGCTTTAGGCGCTTCAGTCTGTCGCAAGCGAATGTGCAGTTCGCGCAGCTGCTTTTCGTCCACCGGGCTGGGTGCCTTGCACATCAAGTCCTGCGCGCGCTGGGTTTTCGGGAAGGCGATGACGTCCCGGATCGACTCCGCGCCGGCCATCATCGTCACGATGCGATCGAGCCCGAACGCGAGGCCGCCATGCGGAGGCGCGCCGAATTGCAGGGCATCGAGCAGGAAGCCGAATTTTTGTTTTGCTTCCTCGGGGCCGATGCCGAGCGCGCTGAACACTTTCGACTGGATGTCCTGGCGGTGGATACGCACCGAACCGCCGCCGATCTCCCAGCCGTTGAGCACCATGTCGTAGGCCTTCGCCAGCGCCTTGCCGGGATCGCTGTCGAGAAAACTTTCGTGTCCGTCCATGGGACTGGTGAAGGGATGGTGCAGGGCGTCCCAGCGCTTCTCGTCCTCGTTCCAGTCGAACATCGGAAAATCGACCACCCACAGCGGTCGCCACGCTTTTTCCGCGTAGCCCTTTTCGTGACCGATCTTCACGCGCAGCGCGCCGAGCGCATCGTTGACCACTTTTGCCTTATCGGCGCCGAAGAAAATCAGGTCGCCGTCTTTTGCGCCCGAGCGCTGCACGATGGCGGCCAGCGCATCGTCGGAAAGGTTTTTCACGATGGGTGACTGCAAGCCTTCGCGTCCCTTTGCCGCCTCATTGATCTTGATGTAAGCGAGGCCCTTGGCGCCATAGATGGCCACGAACGTCGTGTAGGCATCGATCTCGCCTCGGGTCAGGGCACCGCCCCCCGGAACCAGTAATCCGGCGACGCGACCGTTCGGCGCATTCGCAGCGCCCGAAAATACCTTGAAGTCGACGGACTTCATGACATCGGTCAGTTCGGTGAATTGCAGCGGCACGCGCAGGTCCGGCTTGTCGGAGCCGTACTTCAGCATCGCTTCGGCATACGTGATGCGCGGAAACGGATTGGGCAGATCGACCTGCAGTGTTTCCTTGAACAAATGCCGGACCATCGCTTCCATGATTGCCGTGATCTCTGCCACCCCCAGGAACGACGTCTCGATATCGATCTGCGTAAATTCGGGCTGGCGGTCGGCGCGCAGGTCTTCGTCGCGGAAGCACTTGGTAATCTGGTAGTAGCGATCGAAGCCGGCGACCATCAGCAGTTGCTTGAATAACTGCGGCGACTGGGGCAACGCGAAGAATTCGCCCGCATGTACGCGGCTGGGCACCAGGTAATCGCGCGCGCCTTCCGGCGTGGATCGCGTGAGCATCGGGGTTTCAATGTCGATAAATCCCTGCTCGTCCAGGAAGCGCCGCACTGCCATTGCCACGCGATAGCGCAGCCGCATGTTTTTCTGCATCTGCGGGCGGCGCAGGTCGAGATAGCGGTACTCAAGGCGCACGCTCTCGGAGAGATTGTCGTCGTCCATCTGGAACGGTGGCGGCGCGGACGTATTCAGGATTTCGATCGAACGCGCCAGCACTTCGATTTCGCCCGAAATCAGATTTGCGTTGGTCGTCCCTTCGGGGCGCCCGCGCACGAGGCCGGTGATCTTCACGACAAATTCGCTGCGGATCTTTTCGGCCGTGGCAAACGTCGTGGCATTGTCGGGATCGCAGACGATTTGCACGAGGCCTTCGCGATCGCGCAAATCGATGAAGATCACGCCGCCGTGATCGCGCCGCCTGTGTACCCATCCGCATAGCGTGACGGTTTGGCCAAGATGTTTGCTGGATATGAGGCCGCTGTATTCGGTGCGCATGGGGATACGGAAGTGATGGATGGGTTGTTCTTGTTTGCGTATGGGCGCAGGGGGACGCGCCGAGGGCGAGCTATGTCCGTTTGGCCTCGCGTCGATCGGCAACGGATCGCTCGATCTTTGCACGAACCGCATCGGCGGAGCGATTCTCCGGCGGCACCACGCCCATGGAAATGATGTACTTCAGCGCCTCGTCGACGCTCATGTCGAGCTCGATCACGTCGGCTTTCGGCATCATCAGGAAGAATCCCGACGTCGGGTTCGGCGTCGTCGGGACATACACGCTGACGTATTCACCAGTCAGATAGTTGGCGACATCGCCACCTGGCTGCCCGGTCATGAACGCCACGGTCCACGAACCCTCACGCGGATACTGAATCAGCAGGGCCTTGCGAAAGGCCTGGCCGGAGGAGGACAGCAGCGTATCGGAAACCTGCTTTACGCTCGAATAAAGCGACTTGACCACCGGGATGCGACCCAGCAGGGATTCCCACACCAGCACGAGCCGCTGCCCGATGATGTTCGCGCCAAGGATGCCGGTCAGCAGCACCACGGCGAGCGTCAGCAGAACGCCGAGTCCGGGAATGTTGAAACCCAGCCAGGTGCGCGGCTGCCAGTCTTCCGGTAACAGCAACAGCGACTGATCCAAGGTACCGACGAGCAGGCTGAGAACCCACACCGTGATGACGATGGGAACCCAGATCAGCAATCCGGTGATGAGATATTTTTTCAATTCGCTATCCGGAATTCGGCGTTTAGTGGCGCCGGGCTCGCTAGCCCGCTTAGCGTCGTGCGAAGTGATTCGGCCCGAAATTCACGACGCCTTGGTCGCTGCAGCGGTGTTCGTCCCGCTGGAGGCTGCCGCGGGTTTCGCGCTTTCCGAGCCCTTGCTATCCGCGGACTTCGTCTCCGTGGATTTGGATTCACCGGATTTTTCGCCGCCCGCTTTATCGCCCCCGGATTTGTCCGATCCGCCCGATTTGTCGCCGTCGCCGATTTTACTGTCCGACGCCGCTTGCGAACCCGATTTCTCCGAATCGGACTTGCCCGACTTGCCACCCTTGAAATCGGTGACATACCAGCCGCTGCCCTTCAACTGGAAGCCGGCCGCGCTGATGAGCTTCGTCAACGACGGCTTGCCGCACGCCGGGCAATCCTTCAGGGGCGCGTCGGATAATTTCTGCAGGGCTTCCTTCTTGTGGCCGCAACTGCTGCACTGATATTCGTAGATGGGCATGGGTCGACTCGAAAAATCACCGCAAATTATACCGTATGGCTCCTTCGAACATGGGGTCGACACGGCCAGTCTCAAGCCGCGCTGCCGCGGCGACGCCGCCGCTATAATCCATTGCAACCCCATTGATCGGACCCGGTAATGAATATTCCACGGCCGTATTGGCCCTACCCGCGCATCATCGCGCATCGAGGCGGCGGCCTGCTGGCGCCGGAAAACACCCTGGCCGGCATCGGGCTGGCGCGCAACATGGGGTTCATAGCCGTCGAATTCGACGTCAAGCTGACCGCCGACGGCGTGCCGATTCTCATGCACGACGACACGCTGGATCGCACCACGAACGGCACCGGCAAGGTGGTCGAGACGGAGTACGAGCGCATCGCGAAACTCGACGCGGGCAACTGGTTCGGCAACGAATTTGTCGAAGAACGGGTGCCCGGATTTGCAGCGGCCAGTGCGCTGTGTCGCGCCGCCGGTGTCTGGGCTAACATCGAAATCAAGCCCAACCCGGAGCAGGACCGCGAAACCGGAACGGCGGTTGCACATGCCGCCAAGCTGCTGTGGACCGGCGCGCAGCCCCCGCCGCTGTTTTCGTCATTCTCTCCCCTGGCGCTGGAAGCCGCCGCGGTGGAAGCGCCGGAATTGCCCCGGGCATTGCTGGTGGTGGAGCCGCCGCCCAACTGGCTTGCGCAACTCGATCGGCTGCAATGCGTCGCCCTGCATGTGAGCCATCGCCATATAGACAAACACCTCGTGCAGGCGGTGCATGCCACGGGGCGCGGCATCCTCGCCTACACCGTCAACGATTCCGAACTGGCGCTGGAGCTGCTGGATTGGGGCGTCGACGCACTGGTGACCGACCAGCTCGACGCGATTACGCCCGCTTTCGCCTGAGTTGCGAAGCGACACCCTATCAACCGGCGTGAACTGCCTCGGTGTCGGCAATCGAGGCGATTTCCGTGTCCGGTTCGGTGATCCAGCGTATGAGCTCCATGCGGCCGTCGTGGTGCTCGACGATCGCCGTGCAGCTATCGACCCAGTCGCCGCAGTTGATGTAGGTCAGGCCGTCGACATCGCGTATCGCCGCGCTGTGGATGTGCCCGCAGATCACGCCTTCAAGGCCGCGATCGCGCACCGCGTGCATGACCGAATCCTCGAAGTCGAAGACGAAGCTGATCGCGCTTTTGACTTTGTTCTTCGCGTACCCGGCCAGCGACCAGTATCCCGAGATGCCGAGCGTGCGCCGCGCCAGCGACAGCCACCCATTTAACTTCACAAGCGTCTCGTAGGCAAAATCGCCGAGCACGGCGACCCAGCGATGGTGGCGGGTGACCTGGTCGAATTCGTCGCCGTGCAGTACGGCATAACGACGCCCGTCCGCCGCGACGTGCACATGCTCCATGACGAGTTCGATGTCGCCGAAGGACGTGCCAACATACTCGCGCAGGACTTCGTCGTGGTTGCCCGGAACGAAAATCACGCGCGTGCCGTGCCGTGCGCGCTTGAGAAATTTCTGCACAACCGTGTTCTGGTGGCGCGACCAGTGGA
>JBDTTE010000111.1:0-11134 GCA_039930785.1 Betaproteobacteria bacterium
ATGCCCTGGTCGGCGGCCTGCTTGAATACAAGCTGCGCTTCCTGGGGGCTGGTCTTGTGGTCGAACGGCACGATCTCGATCTTCGCGCCGCCGAGTACCCCGCCGCGCGCGTTCACCGCCTCGGCCGCTATCTGATAGTGACGCAGGCCGATTTCCCCTACGTTGGCGAACGGACCGCTGAGACCTTCGATGAAAGCGATCCTGATCGGATCAGCCGCGTGGGCGGTCAAGCAAACTACGGCCGCCAGAACAGCAGACAGCAGCGCTGTCTTCAGGAATCTCATCGTTGTCTCCTCTTTGGCACTACGACAACCCGCCGGCGTCGTCCCGCGCGATCCGCAAAATCGGCGCTGGGTCGTGGGCGTCAATTGTTCTGGTTATGTGTTCGCGCGCCCCGCGCTTTTTTTTCATTACTTTTGCTTACCTGGGCCCGTCGCTCGCCGACCGGTTCGAGCGCCAAGCTTTTACTCGCTGGAGCCATGCAACACGGCCCGGATTCTATTCGCAAAGCGTCGCGGTTGTAAACGAGTGGTCGCCCCGGTTGCGCCGCGCACCGCGCCTCTTTTGCACTGCAGCGAACACGCTTTGAAGTGCAACGCAGCAGCGCGGCGCCAAGAATCAAGCTGCTAGAATCGTCGCACCAAACCCGAGGGAGCTTGACCGCGATGCAAGGCATGATGATGGACGTTCCGCTGCTGATTTCTTCGCTGATCAAGCACGCGGACCGCTACCACGGCGATACTGAAATCGTATCCCGCATGGTGGAAGACGGCAGCATCCACCGCTATACCTATCGCGACGCGCACCGGCGCTCGCGCCAATTGGCCAATGCGCTGACGTCGCTCGGCGTGCGCATGCATGACCGCGTCGCCACCCTCGCCTGGAATGGCTTTCGCCACTTCGAGGCCTACTACGCGGCCGCCGGGATGGGTGCCGTCTCGCATACGATCAACCCGCGGCTGTTTCCCGAGCAGATTGTCTACATCGCTAACCACGCGGAAGACACCTATGTGTTCGTCGACCTGACCTTCATGCCGCTGGTTGAAGCCGTCGCCGACAAGTGCCCGCGCGTGAAGGGCTGGATCGTCATGACGGACAAGGCGCACATGCCGAAGACGAAACTGGCCAATGTGCTGTGCTACGAGGAACTGGTCGACAGCCATTCCGACACGTACGACTGGCCCGACTTCGACGAGCGCACCGCTTCGTCGCTCTGCTATACCTCCGGCACGACGGGAAATCCGAAAGGCGTCCTGTACAGCCATCGCAGCACCATCATTCACTGCTACGCGTCGAGCATGCCCGACGCGCTTAACATCTCCGCGCGCGACGTGATCCTTCCGGTGGTGCCCATGTTCCACGTCAATGCGTGGGGCCTGCCGTACTGCTCGGCCATGGTCGGTGCAAAAATCGTGTTCCCAGGCGCAGGGCTCGACGGTGCGAGCGTCTATGAGCTGTTCGAGAAAGAAAAGGTCACCGTCTCCGCCGGCGTACCGACGGTGTGGCTCGGTCTCCTCGGATACATGAAGCAGAACAACAAGACCTTCAGCACGCTCAAGCGCACGATCATCGGCGGCTCGGCCTGCCCGCCCGCAATGATCCGCAGTTTCGAGAAGGACTACGGCGTGCAGGTCATCCACGCGTGGGGCATGTCCGAGATGAGTCCGCTCGGCACAGTCAACACGTTCAAGCACAAGCACGATGACTGGAACAGCGAGCAACGCCTCACGCTGCAGAACAAGCAGGGCCGCCCCATCTTCGGCGTGGACATGAAAATTGTCGACGGCGAAGGCAAGGATCTACCGTGGGACGGCAAGGCGTTCGGCGACCTGCTGGTGCGCGGGCCGTGGATCTGCAAGGAGTATTTCAAGGCCGAAGGCGGCAACCCGCTGCGCCGTGACGACGAAGGTCGCGACTGGTTTCCGACCGGCGACGTCTGCAATATCGACGACGACGGCTACATGCAGATCACGGATCGCTCGAAGGACGTCATCAAATCCGGCGGCGAATGGATCAGCTCCATCGACCTGGAAAATACCGCGATCGCGCATCCTGCCGTGGCAGAAGCGGCGGTCGTTGGCGTCCGCCACCCGAAATGGGACGAGCGCCCGCTGCTGATCGTCGTTCGCAAAAAAGATGCGCAGGTATCGCGCGATGAATTACTGAAATTCTTCGAAGGCAAAGTGGCGAAGTGGTGGATGCCGGACGACGTCGTGTTCGTCGAACAACTTCCCCACACCGCGACCGGCAAGCTGCTGAAGACCAAGCTGCGCGAGGACTTCAAGGACTATACGTTGCCGTCTTGAGGGGCTAGGGGCTAGGGGCTAGGGGCTAGGGAAGATTAAAACGCGACCGCGCGGTCTGAACTTCTTCTGGTTTTCCCCAGCCCCTAGACCCTAGTCCCTAGTCCCTCGCGGGCCCTAGTACCCGCGCTCGCGGCTCACCAGACCGATCGGCATTTCGCCGCGCTCCAGCCGTTCGATATTGGCGATTATCTGTTGTTCCGCAGTATCCACGATGGTCGGTGCCGCAATGTGCGGTGTGACGATGATCTTCGGATGGCGCCATAACGCATGCGCGGGCGGCAGCGGCTCTTCGCGAAACACATCAAGCATGGCGCCAGCGAGCTGACCCGCGTCCAGCGCGGTTATCAGGTCTTCATCGTTGACGTGCGCCCCGCGGCCGATGTTGATGACGTACCCGCCCCTCGGCATGGCCGCGAAAGCCCGCGCGTCGAGAATATTCTCCGTCTGCGGCGTCAACGGCAGGACATTGACGATCACGCGTGAGCGCGCAAGGAATTCGTCAAAGCGGCTGCGTCCCGCGAAAATCTGAATGTCGTCGGATGCACGCTCCTGCGCGACCCAGGCCGCGATCGGGTAGCCCATCGCCGCGATGCGTTGCGCTATGACGCTGCCGATGACGCCCAGTCCCAGTACGCCGACCGGCCAATCCGCAACCAGCGACCACGGCAGCGGCTGCCACTTCGATTCGCGCCGCTGTGCAAGATAGTCCGGCATGCGGCGGTGGAAATGCAGCAGGGCATGCAGCGCGTACTCGGCCATCGGTACGGCCATGCCAGCGTCGAGCAGCCGCAGCACCGCCACGCTGGCGGGCAGTTCGGGATCGCGCAGCACGCCGTCGACACCGGCGCCCATCACGAGGATAGCCCTGAGGTTGGGCAGCCCGGCGAGCGAACCCGGCTGCTGGCGCCACGCCAACGCATAGCGGATTTCGTCGCGTGCGCCCACGTCGGGCCAGACGCGAAACCCCATGCCTGGAAAAGCGCGAGCCAGCGCCTGCCGCCACGGCTCGGGCGCATCCAGATCGCTGCAGAAAAGAATGGTCACTTAGGGGCCGTGAATGCCGTGACTATCGTGACTGTCGTGACGAGCGGGCCGATTCCGGATTTATTGGTGGAACATCTCGTGGTTCGATGATCATTGGCAAAAATCCAGGAATACCAAACGGTGTTTACAAAGTCACGATAGTTACGACAGTCACGGCGCTCAGGGAGCGCGCACTTCCAGGTTGTCGATGAGTCGCGTCGCCCCCAGCTTGGCTGCGCCGAGAATCACGAGATCTTTCTCGTTTTGGTCGGGGCGCATTACACCGCGCTGCGAGCGCACGACAACGTAGTCAACGTGCCACCCATGGCGCGCGAGCAACGCACCGGCGGCGTATTCCATCGCGATGAAGTTGCGGTCGCCAGTGAGAATCGCATCGCGCACGCCGAGGATCGCTTCGCGCAACCGTATCGCCTCCTTGCGCTCCTCGGGCGACAGGAACCGATTGCGCGACGACAGCGCCACGCCGTCCTCCGCGCGCACAGTCTCCGCGGGCATGATCCGCAGCGGCAACGCGAACTGTTCGACCATCTGGCGCACGATCGCGAGCTGCTGGTAATCCTTCTTGCCGAACACCGCAATCTGCGGCTGCACGGAATTGAACAGCTTCAGCACGACCGTGGCCATGCCGCGAAAGTGTCCGGGGCGAAAACGACCTTCGAGTTTGTTGGCCACCTTGGGCAGGTCGACGTAGAACATCTGCGGCGAGGGATACATCTCCTTCTCGTCCGGCGCCCAGACGATGGTATTGCCTTCGCTTTCGAGCTTCGCGCAGTCGTCTTCGAACGTACGCGGATATTTTTCGAAATCCTCGCCCTGCCCGAACTGCAGGCGATTCACGAAGATCGTGGTGACGATCACTGGAGCCTGGCTGCGCGCAATGCGCACGAGGCTCAGGTGTCCGTCGTGGATGTTGCCCATCGTCGGCACACAGGAGACCAGCGGCTCGTTCTTGAGCCGCCCGCGCAATGCCGCAAGTGTTCTGATGACTTCCATGGTTATGAGGGGCGAGGGGCGAGGGATGAGGGGCGAGGGATTGATACGGCGGCGCCGTGCCTTCCCTCGTCCCTCGTCCCTCGTTCCTCGTCCCTTTGTCTCCTATTCCCCGCGGCTGAAGAATTCGCGCGGCCCGCGCATCTGTGTAATGCGGCGCAACAATAAATCAAAATCGGCGGCGTCATCAACAAAATTCAGGTGGTCGCTGTTCACGATCAGCAACGGCGCAGCGCTGAACTGGTAGAAAAAGCGGCTGTACGCGTCGGCAAGTCTTTCCAGATACTCGGCGGAAATGTTGCGCTCATAGGCCACGCCACGCCGGTGGACGCGTTCTATCAGTTTTGCCGAGGACGCTTGCAGATAAATCACCAGATCCGGCGTCGGTGCCTGCGGCATCAGGTTGGCGTAAATCTGCTGGTACAGGTGCAGCTCGTCGTCGGACAAGGTCAGGCTGGCGAACAGCGGATCCTTGTCGAGGATGAAATCGGCGACAGTGCCGCCTTCGAACAGGTCGATCTGCTTCAGGCTGCCGACCTGCTGGACGCGCTGGAACAGGAAGAACAACTGCGTCGCCAGGGCATGGCGGCGCGGGTCGTCGTAGAAACGTGCGAGGAAGGGATTCGAGTCGGGATCCTCGAGCATCAGCGTTTTGCCGAGGTGCGAAGAGAGCCTGCGTGCGAGGCTGGTTTTGCCCGCGCCGATCGGACCCTCGACGACGATGTAGCGGTACTTATCAGGTGCCATCTGATGTTGCCGTAACGATTTTCTCTATGCCGGCACTGTCCACACGGGCGAGCAGCTGCAATGCGTCTTCGCGTCCCGGTATCGCGGCGTGGGGCGCTATCTCTGCCAGGGGCATCAACACAAACGCACGTTCGTGCATGCGCGGGTGCGGTAGCGTCAAGCCGTCCTCATCAAGGACGAGATCGGCATACGTGAGCAGGTCCAGATCCAGGGTGCGCGGCGCGTTGCGAAACGAGCGCTGCCTTCCGTGGCGTTCCTCGATGACATGCAGTTCATCGAGCAATGCGCGTGGCGACAACGCGGTTTCCACTTGCGCGACGGCATTAATGAAATCCGGCTGGTCCGCATATCCGACGGGCGTCGTGCGATAGAGCGACGAAACGGCCACTACATGCGTGCGCTCGATCGAATCAAGTTCGCGCAGGGCGAGACTGACTTGTTGAACGGGCTGGTCGAGATTGGCGCCGAGGGCGATGAAGGCCAGCGCCGGACTGGCGGTCATTCCGAATCCGCGGCCGCCACTTCCGCAGCGCCACCTTCGGCAGCGGGCTTGCGCCTGCGCCGACGCCGTTTCGGTCCGCGATCCGCCACCAGCATCTGCTTGCGGGTGTCCTCGTCGGCCTTCTGGAAATTCTCCCACCACTCGGCAATTTCGGCATCGACCTCGCCGCTATCGCAGCGAAGCACCAGGAAATCGTAGGCGGCACGAAAACGTGGATGCGCGAGCACGGCATAGGGCCGGCGACCGGAGCGTCCGAGAAAGCGCGGTTGCAAGGCCCAGATATCTTTCATGTCAGCGCCGAAGCGACGCGGGACGGAAAGCTTTTCCGCCTGCACGTGGATCACGTGGTCCATCGCCTTGAACAGGGCCGGCATCGGGCTGAGGCCCTCCTCCTGCGCGACTTTCCACGCGGCGAGCACTTCGTGCCACAACAGCGCAGCGAACAGGAAACCGGGAGAGACCGGCTTGTCGGCGCGCACGCGTTCGTCCGTGCTCTTCAACGCCATCATCACGAACCGCTCGCCCATCGGCTGTTCGAGAATTACGTCGAGCATCGGCAGCAATCCGTGGTGCAACCCTTCCTGGCGCAGCTGCAACAGGCACGCCGTCGCGTGTCCCGAGAACAGCAGCTTCATCATCTCCTCGAAGAGGCGCGACGAGGGCACGTTGGCCAAGAGGGGCGCGAGATTCTTGATAGGCTCGCGCGTAGTGGATTCGATCTTGAGTCCGAGTTTCGCGGACAGGCGCACCGCGCGCAGCATGCGCACCGGATCTTCGCGATAGCGCTGGTCCGGATCGCCGATCATGCGCAGGCGCCGCGCCTTCAGGTCCGCGAGGCCGTCGCAGAAATCCAGGATCTGTTCGCTGGTCGGATCGTAGAACAGCGCATTGATGGTGAAATCGCGCCGCGTGGCATCTTCCTCCTGCGTGCCGAATACGTTGTCGCGCAGGATGCGGCCGGTTTCGTCGGCGCGCTGGTCTTCCTTTTCCTCACCCTGGCGCGCCCGAAAGGTCGAGACTTCGATCGTGTCCTCGCCAAACATCACGTGCACGAGGCGGAAGCGCCGACCGATGATGCGCGAGCGACGGAAGACGCTACGCACCTGTTCGGGCGTGGCGCTGGTGGCGACGTCGTAATCCTTGGGCTCGAGCCCCAGCAGCAAGTCGCGGACCGCGCCGCCCACGATGTACGCCGTGTAGCCTTTTTCCTGCAGGCCCGTGGTGACGCGACGGGCGCTTGAGGTGATCTTGTCACGAGACAGGCCGTGCGTAGTGCGGGCGACGGTCTGCGGCTTTGCCGAGGGCGATGACCGGCCGGAAAAGACGCGGCGAAGCAGTTTCCGAATCATCGAATGGGGGAAATATCAGGCACGGCGAGGAAAAGGGAATTATACATCCGGGCTCGTGGCGGATCGGTGTGCGGGGAGGAAAAGGCGTTCGCCACCGGCATCCACTGCCTCCAGCGGAAACCCGTATAGCTCGCCCAGATTTTCGGCATTCATGACCTCGCTCGCTCCGCCCATACGAAAGCGCCCGTCTCCCGAGAGTAGCAAGAGGCGGTTGCAGTAGCGCGCGGCGAACAGGAGGTCGTGCAACACCATGACGACAACTGCGGCGTGCTGGCGCGCCTCGTGAGCCAGCCGATCAAGCACGGCAACCTGGTGCGGCAGGTCGAGGTGCTGCAACGGCTCATCGAGCAGGTAAACCCCGGGTCGCTGCGCCAGTAGCGCCGCGAGGCGCGCGCGCTGGCGTTCGCCACCGGATAGTGAAATATAGGGTCGTGCGGCAAGATGATCCAGATGCAGCGCCTGCATCTCGGCATCCGCAATGAGTTCGTCATCCCGTCCCCAGCCGAACGGGCTTTGCGCGTGGGGATAGCGACCGAGCAGTACATAGTCGCGCGCGCTGCCCCAGAACTCGCGACTTTCTTCCTGCAACAGCGTGCCGAGCCTGCGCGCCACCGCGCGCCGTGGCAGCGATGCGATCGGCTTTCCATCCAGCATGACCATGCCGGACTGAGGTGTGGTCAACGCAGCCAGCGCATTCAAAAGCGTCGATTTGCCGCTGCCGTTGCGCCCGAGCACACCCCACACTTCGCCGGGCAGGAATTCGGCGGAGAGACCTTTCACGAGCGTGCGGCCGGGATAGCCCAGGGTCAACGCGTCAATGCGCAGCATCGCGATTCCTCCCGGCCAGCAGCAACAGCAGAATGGGCACGCCCAGCAATGCGGTGAGGACGCCGACCGGAAATTGCAGGGGCGCCCATGCGCTGCGTGCGACCATATCGGCCGCAACCAGCAGGCTGCCGCCCGCCAGCATCGACGCCGGTACGAGCCAGCGATAGTCGGGAAAGCCAATGAGCCGCACGAGATGCGGCACGACCAGGCCGACAAAACCGATAGTGCCGCCGATGAGCACGGCGGTGACAGCGGCGATCGCCGCGACGATAAACAGCACGACCTCGACGCTGGAGACAGCCACCCCCAGCGAGCGCGCCTTCATCCTTCCAAGCGCGAGCGCGTTCATCGCCGGCGTGAACGGCATGGAAACAACCACGAGCAGAAACGCGATAAGCAAGGCGGGCCAGGGATTCCCCGCATACCCCAGGTCGCCCATAAGCCAGTACAGCATCCCTTTCACGGACGCCTGGGGCGCCAGCACGAGAATCAGACTGAGCATGGCGTTCAGCCCGGCGGCAACAATCACACCGATCAGCAGCAGGCGATACGGGTTCCAGTTGCCAGCGCGCAGGCTCAGGCCAAATACAAGCAACGCCGCGAACGTCGCCCCGCCCAAACCCAGCCCGGTCTGCAGGGCGGTGCCCACGCCGAGCAGCATGCCTAGCATTACACCTAGGGCGGCGCCGCCAGAAATGCCGAAGACATAGGGATCCGCCAGCGGATTGCGTAGCAGCGCCTGCATCAAAGCACCGGAAAGCGCCAGCAAAGCCCCGCACGAAAACGCCGCGACGACGCGTGGGATGCGCAGCTTCCAGACAATATCGGAGACGGCATCGTTGCCAGGGCGAAAGATCGCGGAGACGAGCTTGTCGATCGGGATTGCGATACTTCCGGCCGCGAGCCCCGATAAAATCGCGATTGTGGCAACCGCCACCAGCAGCACAAGACCGGAGGCGCGCGACATCGGGCTTCGCGCGATTAGCGCAGACTGATGACGCGCCAATCGTGGCGCAAAGCGTGTTCCTTGAGCGTCTCGTCGGGGTCGACGGCGACCGGATGGCTGACGATGCTCAGCAGCGGCAGGTCGTTCAGCGAATCGCTGTAGAACCAGGTCTCGCTGACCTTCTTCCATTCGATATCGTGATCCTTCATCCAGCCCTTCAGCCGTTCGACCTTGCCTTCACGAAACGACGGCAGGCCCCTGACACGCCCGGTGAACTCGCCATCGACTTCTTCGGGCTCCGTGGCAATCAGGTTCTCCACGCCCAGTTCGCGTGCGATCGGGGCGGTCACAAAGCTGTTCGTTGCGGTGATGATCACGCGGGCATCGTCGCGGTGGCTATCGATCAGATCGCGCGATTTCTGGGTGATCATCGGCAAAACCCTTTTCTGCATGAACTCGACATGCCACTGGTCGAGTTGTTTGCGCTTGTGCCGCGCCAACGGTTTCAACTGGAAATCCATGAACTCGTGGATATCGAGCGTGCCGGCCTTATAGTTTTCGTAAAACCTGAGATTCTTTGCTTCATGCACCTCGCGATCGAGCGCGCCCTTTTCGATCAGGAATTGCGCCCATTCGAAATCGCTGTCGCCGGCAAGCAAGGTGTTATCGAGGTCAAATAATGCGAGGCGCATGGAGGTCGTGCGAAGAAGCGGGAGGGGGCGTAAAAGGCCAGCGCAGTATAGCGCAATGGCGCCGGGCGTACGCGCAAAAAACGCCGCAGATATGCGCATTCAGCGCGGCGTATCGCCCTGCGTTTCCAGCAGTTCCTTCAACAGGGGAAGAGTGATCGGACGCTTGGTTTCAAGCGAATGCAAGTCGAGCGCATCGAGCACGCTCATCAGCGAAGGCAGGTCGCGGCTCAGGTGGCGCAGTAAATAATCGATCACGCCATCCGGCAGGTCGAACGCGCGCGCCGCGGCGTGCAACTTCAGCGCTTCAGCCTTCTCGTCATCGGACAAGGCGTGGACCTGGTAAACGAGGCCCCAGCCAAGGCGGGTAAGCAGTTCGGGACGCAAGCGCAGCCTGGCGGGCGGCACATTTCCCGCGGCCAGGACGATGCCGCTGCGTTCGCGAAGCTGGTTGTACAAATAGAAAAAAGCGCGCTGGCTTCCGGCGCCCAGCAACTCGACATCGTCGACCGCCACGGCGCGCAGGCCCGCCGGGTCCGGCATTGCGTCGGCGGGCGTCAGGTACGCGCAGTTCAATCCGGCCGCGCGCAAAGCCGAGATGACCGCCCGCAATAGATGGGACCGCCCGCTTCCCGCTTCGCCCCAAAGGTAAATCGAGCGCTCCACGTCCCTTCCCGCCATCAAGTGACCGAGCACGCTCAACAGCTCACCGTTGCGCCCTGCGAAAAAATTTTCGAGCGAAGGCGCCGGTGGCGGCGCCAGCGAGAGCGCCAGTTGCTTCATCAGGATTTGTACAGCTCGCTATCCACGTAGTGCGCCCGCATGTGGCGCAGGGCGACGAGGATCGCGGCACTGGCGGGCAACGCCAGCAGTACGCCGGAGAAGCCGAACAGCTTGCCGAAAATCAGCAGCGAAAAAATTACCACCACCGGATGCAAGCCGATTCGATTGCCAACCAGCAGCGGCGTGACAACCATGCCCTCCAGCAACTGGCCGATGCCAAACGCGATCCAGATGCCGATGAGCTCGGCAAGATGGCCGAACTGATTGAATCCCGCGAGTGTTCCGAGCAACAGCCCGACAAGCGCGCCCAGATAGGGAATGAACACCAGAAGTCCCGCCAGAATGCCGATCGGCAGCGCATATTCCAGCCCGGCGATCCACAATGCGATGGCGTAATAGGCGGCCATCAGCAACATCACCATGAGTTGCCCGCGCAGGAATTCACCGAGCACACGATCAATGTCCAGGGCGATGCGGCTGACGCCGGGATGCAAGCGACGCGGAATCAGTTCCGCCACGCGACGCACGAAATCATGCCAATCGCGCAAAAAATAGAACAGCAGGACGGGTATCAGCAGGAAGGCGGTGAAAAATCCGACGATTGCGATGCCGCCCGATGTAATTCGCGGCAGCAGTGTTTTGACCAGGTCGCCGTCCGCATGGAAACTTTCCGACACGGCTTGACGCAAATGTTCCATGTCGAGGTTCAATTCGACCCCCAGTGTGCCGGACAACCACGGCAACGCCCGCGCACGCGCCCAGTCGATGTATTCCGGCATGTGCTGCATAAAGGCGATGAACTGCCGCTCCACCATCGGCAGTAACACGAGTGCCAGCGATGCCAGCGCAACGACGAGCAATCCCATGACGAGGACCGCGGAAAGCCAGCGGGGCAGCCTGCGGTCGAGCCGATCGACCAGTGGCAGGCAGATGTAAGCAACCACGGCGGA
>JBDTTE010000112.1:0-11011 GCA_039930785.1 Betaproteobacteria bacterium
GGCGGCAGGATCGCCATCGGCGAGAACATCCGCGTGGTGCAGGCGACCTTCAAGAAGCTCTACAACCTGGAGCGCAGCTTCCTGCCGGACGGCAGCCAATTCGACCACCTGTTCACGGACGGCGAGACCTTCATGATCGGAACGGTCGAGGCCACCGCAATGCTGGTGCCCGGTCACACGCCGGCTGACATGGCCTACCTGATCGACGGCTCGGTGTTCGTCGGCGATACGCTGTTCATGCCCGACGTCGGCAGCGCCCGCGCCGACTTCCCCGGCGGTGACGCGCGTCAGCTGTACGCCTCGATGCATAGGCTGCTGGCCCTGCCGCTCGAGACCGCGATGTACGTCTGCCATGACTACCCGCCCGCCTCCCGACCTGCGCGCTGGAAAACGACCGTGGCCGAGCAGAAGGCGCGCAACATCCACGTGCGCGACGGCATCGGCGAAGACGAGTTCGTCGCGATGCGGCAGGCGCGCGATGCCACGCTCGAGGTGCCCACGCTGATCCTGCCGTCGATCCAGGTCAACGTGCGCGCCGGGCACTTGCCGCCGCCGGACGAAAACGGCGTGTCTTACCTGCGCATTCCGCTGAATGCATTGCCGGTCCACCGCTGAAGGGTCTTTCAGCGGCTGGCCTGAGATGCCACGGGGCCATCGAGCATGCCGTGGCGAATCGCGGCGCCTTCCATCAGCTCGTACCACATCGCGTTCAATATCGCGAAAGCGACTGCCAACGGCAGCCCCAGCATCCAGGCGAAGTACCACATGATCAATTTCCTCTCGTGATCGGTTCGGTCAATTTGTAAGGCCCTCGATCAGTAAGAGTGGCCGCGGTCGTCGCGGATCGCCCGGCGTCGACCCTGAACCACAGCACATGGTGAACCCAGCTTGGGTGGGCCACGATGATCGGGAGGAACACCGCCGTCACCACCCGCATGATGGACAGCGTCAGGTGGCTTGATGACGAATCCCACACCGTCAGACTCGCGCGTGGGTCGATCGACGACGGCAGGATGAACGGGAACATCGACGCGCCGACGCCAAAATGATGCCGGCAACACAGCAGGAGCTCGCCGGGCAGCATCGACAGGCCACCGAGCAAAGCCGAAACAAGGATCGTATTCACGGCTCATTTTTTTCGTGTCCCGAGGGATTCCCGAAAGACTGAATGACAGCGCCAACACCCAATATGGCGCAGCAGCAACGAGAGTGCGACGGCACGCCATAGCCATCGATTGTCGAACAGCCCAGTGAATGCGCTTGTAGTGTCCGAGCGCGCAGTGAAGCTGGTGAACACGAGCGCCGTGAAGCCGGCGGTGCGGGCCGTAGTCGGCTCGCCCGCGCTCGGGATCAACCCACCCGGCAGTTAGAAGTCCATCGTCAGCAGGGTCAGTGCCGCAATGACCAAGGGCCGTCTGGATCACGCTCGACCACAGTCGGGCGTCGATCAGCCTATCGTTCAAATGCCGCGGCTTGCGGGTCGTCAGGTCGTCGGCGGCAGGGTCCACACCCATGGCGAAATCGGACGACAGCAGATAACGCAGGAACTTGAGAATGTTGTCGAGGATGGCGCGCCCTTCGCGTACGGCGACGACGATGGTGGCGAAGTTGTCGTCGGCCGGGATCACTTTGGCAGCTTCCTTCGTCACTTCGGTGCCGGTCACGCCCATTGCGACGCCGATGTCGGCCGCCTAATGCGGGCGCGTCGTTGACGCCGTCACCGGTCATCGCCAGAACGTTTGCAGTCGGCCTGCAGTACATCGACGATGCGCAGCTTGTGCGCTGGCGCGACTCGGGCAGAGACCGACGTGTTGCGCACGGCGGCGGCAAAGGCCGCCTCGTCCAGCGCATCGATCTCGGCGCCTGTGAGCGCCGTCGAACCTGCGTCGACGATGCCCAGATCGGCAGCAAGGCGCGCGGCCGTCTTCGGGTGATCACCGGTGATCATCACGACCCGGATGCCGGCCAAGCGCGCTTCGCGGATGGCCGCTGCAGCTTCTTCGCGCGGCGGGTCGATCATGCCGACGGTGCCGACGAAGATCAGCTCGCGTTCAAGTGCTTCGGCTTCGGCCGGGTCAGCGCCAGACTCGCCAAATTCCCCGGACACCAGCGGCCGGCAGGCCACCGCCAGCGTGCGCAGTCATCGCCTCGATATCGCCGTGCGGCGTTAGGTCACGCCAGAGTAGGAATCGTGCCCCGTCGCCATCAACGCCATCGGGACGTAGTCCCTATCGTCCTGCGTTGTCGTGGGCATGGTCATGCCTATCATTTCAATCGGTACTGGGAATGCGAAGGTCACTGCGAGAGCATCGGCATCATCCGGTGACGCCAAACCTCTGGCTCGCATCGATTCCTTGCGTTCAAGCTGTATCTGGTCGTGCAGGTTGAATCCGTATTCCGTGTTCGTCAAATAGATGGCTAGCTGCTCATCGTGGGACTGCGCCCCCTGGCGAGCCACTCTTTCAACCGGCCCCATATGTCAGCTCGCTTGTTCACCTACTTGCGCACATCGTCGGCCCGGCCGCCGAACTGGACTTCGAGCGCGTCAAAGCCGAGCTGACGCAGTCGATGGGACCCGGCCGACGGAACCGGTGCGTCGGCCATGAAAGGTCAGATTCCGCCTGCGACTGATAAAATTCGCCCACTATGCTCGTTCACGAAGGCTCCACGATCCCAGGCGACCGTCCGCCGGCCCACACGCCAATGATGCAGCAGTACATGCGCCTGAAGGCGCAGCATCCGGACAAGCTCGTGTTCTACCGCATGGGCGATTTTTACGAGTTGTTTTTCGACGACGCCGTGCGCGCCTCGAAAATGCTCGACATAACGCTTACCCAGCGTGGCGCTTCCGCCGGCGAGCCAGTCCGGATGGCCGGCGTACCCTTCCACTCCATCGAGCAGTACCTCGCCAAGCTGGTCAAGCTTGGGGAATCCGTGGCGATTTGCGAACAGATCGGCGACCCGGCGACGTCGAAAGGTCCGGTCGATCGCCAGATCACCCGCGTGGTCACACCCGGAACGCTGACCGATGCCGCGTTACTCGACGATCGCCGCGAGAACTTGTTGATGGCGGTTAATTTGCAAGGCGAGAAACTCGGCCTTGCCTGGCTATCCCTGGCGAGCGGCCGGTTCGTGGCTCTGGACACCGACGCCGCCAACCTCGCTTCGGAATTGCAGCGCCTACAACCAGCGGAGATCCTCGTCGCCGACGATTGCCGCGACAGCACACTCGAAGCAGCCGGTGTCACTATTAAGCGCCTCGCGCCCTGGCAGTTCGATGCCGAGTCGGCGAATCGCGCGCTGGTTCGGCATTTCGACACGCGCGACCTTTCGGGTTTTGGCGCTAACGAACTGGGCGCCTCGCTCGGAGCTGCGGGAGCATTGATCGAATACGCACGCGCGACGCAGTCGGCCTCTATCGGGCACGTGCGGGCGCTGTTCGTGGAGCACGATGCGCAATTCGTGCGCATGGATGCCGCGACACGACGCAATCTCGAGATTTCGGAAACCTTGCGTGGCGAGCCGGAACCGACCTTGCTCTCTGTCCTGGATACCTGCGTCACGTCGATGGGTTCGCGCTGGCTGCGCCACGCGCTGCATCATCCATTGCGCGATCGCGAAATCGTCTCCGGTCGACTGAACGCGATCGCGGTACTGCGCGCCGATGGCTTCGACGCAAAGGTTCGCGACGCGCTGCGCGCGATGTGCGACGTCGAACGTATTGCCTCCCGCATCGGACTGCGCAACGCCAGGCCGCGCGACCTTTCGGCGTTGCGCGACACCCTCGCCCGTCTGCCGGCCTTGCAGACCCTGTTGCTATCGCTGCCCGCCGAACGTATCGCTTCTCTCGCCGCTGATAGCGCGCCCCTGCCCGCCGTCGCCGATCTGCTGACCTGTTCCATCCTCGCCGAGCCCGCGGCGCTGCTGCGCGAAGGCGGCGTGATCAATGACGGCTTCGATGCCGAGCTGGACGAATTGCGCGCGATTCGCAGCCACGGCGGCGAATTTCTGATCGCACTCGAAGTGCGCGAACGCGAACGCACCGGCATTGCCAATTTGAAAGTGGAATACAACCGCGTGCACGGCTTCTACATCGAAGTCACGCATGCGAACACGCAGAAGGTGCCCGACGATTATCGGCGCCGGCAGACCCTGAAGAACGCCGAGCGCTACATCACGCCGGAACTGAAGACCTTTGAGGACAAGGCGTTGTCGGCGCAGGACCGCTCGCTGGCGCGCGAGAAGTTCCTGTACGAACAGCTGCTCGATAATCTGGCACCGGACCTGCCCGCGCTGCAGAAACTGGCGGCGGCGCTGGCTGAACTCGATGGACTCGCCGCCCTGACCGAACGTTCGATTGCGCTGGGCTACGCGCAGCCGCGCTTTACCGACGAAGAGGTGCTGCAGATCGAAGCGGGCCGCCATCCGGTGGTGGAAGGACGTATCGATGAATTCATCGCCAACGATACGACGCTGGCCGCCAACCGCCGCCTGCTGCTGATCACCGGGCCGAACATGGGCGGCAAATCGACGTACATGCGCCAGACCGCGCTGATCGTTTTGCTCGCCCACGCCGGCTCGTTCGTTCCGGCGAAGAGCGCGCTGATCGGGCCGGTGGATCGCATCTTCACGCGCATCGGCGCTTCGGACGATCTGGCTGGCGGTCGATCGACTTTCATGGTGGAAATGACCGAAGCCGCCAACATCCTGCACAACGCCACCGCGTGCTCGCTCGTACTCATGGATGAAGTGGGACGCGGCACGTCGACCTTCGACGGCATGGCGCTGGCGCTGGCGATTGCCCGCCATCTGGTGGAAACCAGCCGTAGCTATTCGCTATTCGCGACCCACTACTTCGAATTGACGCGGCTGGCGGAGGAATATCCTGAGGTCGCGAACGTGCATCTGGACGCGGTTGAGCACAAGGACAAAATCGTATTCCTGCATGCAGTCGAACCCGGTCCGGCGTCGCAAAGCTACGGCATCCAGGTCGCGCAACTCGCGGGTGTGCCGGCGGCGGTCGTCCGTGCCGCGAAAAAACATCTGGCCAGCCTGGAACAGGAAGCCGCGAATCGACATCCGCAGGGAGATTTGTTCAGCGCTGGAACGAAGCCTGCACCGCAACAACAAGAACATCCGGCGCTGGCGGCATTGCGAAACGTCGACCCCGATGCGCTATCGCCGAAGGAGGCGCTGGAACTGCTCTACCGGCTCAAGCAGCAGGCCGGATCGGAAGACTAGTTGGCGCCTTGCGTCGCCGACACGGTCGCCGGCGGTGTCATCTGTGCTTCGCGCTCGCGCGCGATGGCTGTGGCGAGCTGGTACACCGCCATCGCGTAGTTCTTGCTGCGGTTGTAGCGCGTGATCACGAAAAAGTTGTTGAACGCAAGCCAGTACTCCTGGCCCTGCTCGATATCCAGCGCGAACAATCCGGACACCAGTTCCGGTGGCATGGGGTCCGTGGCCTCGACACCTTTCGGCTCCATCTGCGCCAGGGTCAGGTGCGGCTTGTACCCCTTCTCGATGATGTCCTTGTAGCCCTCGCCACTCAGGCGCGCGGGCACGGCTATCGGCTGGCCCGCTGCCCATCCGAAGAAGTGCAGATAATTTGCCACGCTGCCGATGATGTCGGGCACGTTTTCCCACAGGTCGACCTTGCCATCGCCGTCGAAGTCAATGGCGTACTTGCGATAGCTGGTCGGCATGAACTGCGGCATGCCGATCGCGCCGGCGAACGAACCCTTGACGGTCCCGGGGTCGAGGCCGTTTTCGCGGGTGAGCAACAGGAACTGCTCGAGCTCCCCGCGAAAATAATCGGCGCGCTGGGGCATTTCGAAGGCCAGCGTGTAAAGCGAATCGATGACGCGGTAGTTGCCGGTGCGCTTGCCGTAGATGGTTTCGACGCCGATGATCGCGACGATTATTTCTTCCGGCACGCCGTAGACGTCGCGCGCGCGCTTCAATTGCTCGGCATTGTCGTTCCAGAACGCTACGCCACCGCTGGTACGCGTGGGCGTCAGGAACAACGCCCTGAACTCATTCCAGGGCTTCGATGTCGCCGGTGCGCTGATCGCCTTGACGACGTTGTCGTTGGTCTTCAATTGAACGAACAGCGGGCGCAGCGCCGCGTCTTCGAAGTGGTACTGCTGGACCATGCGGGCAATAAATTTCTCGACTTCCGGCTTCAGCTTCACCCGCGCGGGCGCTTCGGCCAGGGTCGAGAACGCCGTGCCCAGGAACATCAGCCACAGCGCCAGCAGGACGCGCGAAAACGTCACGGCTTCGCCGCCGCCTGGCGATCGATGCTGACCTGAATGCCCGATTGTCCCGGTTTGACTGGTGCGCTGGCGCCTTCGAGGTCGCCCGGCGCCGGCGTAGCCGATCCGGACTTCGATACCCGGGCGCCGATGACGATTTCGGGGAACGCGGAAATTTTCATGTCCGGCATCATCGCCGATGTATCGTCGAATGCAAACCGGTAAGGCAGGTCGCTTACACGTATTTTTGCAATGGCGAGCGGCATGCGCGGGCCGGACGTCGCCCGCGCAAACACGAATACCGTGTCGTCCGGCGCCGCGCCCGCCTTCACCGCGGGGGCCAGGCTGACTTCGCCGCTGACTTTTTCCTTGCCCGCCACCACCACGGCCGCGGGTTTTCCGGACATTCGCGCCTTCGCTTCCACGATGCCTTTCTGCAAGGCTCCCGCCAGTTCGGCGTCGACGCCGGGCAACTTCAATAGGGTTTCCCAGTAACGCACGGCCGCCTTGTAATCCTTGCGCTCGAAAGCGGCACTGCCGGACAGGGCCAGGATTTTCGTGTTGTTCGGATCAAGCTTGAGCGCCCGGTCGAGCAGCTGGGTCGGTTCGCCGGCCATCGAACGTCCCGCGCCCAGGGCCAGCGATTCGGCGAAATCGCCGAGCAAATCGACATCCCCCGGATTGATTTCGAACGATTTGCGATACGCCGCGTTCGCCTCGCCATAACGCTCCATCGCACGGTAGGCGCGACCGAGCATTTTCCAGCCCTCGGCGTCTTTCGGATTCGTTCGCATGCGTGCGGCCAGCTTCGCCGTCATCGCTTCAAACTGGCTCGCGGTGACCGACGACGGATCCGGCCCGGGCGCCACGATGCCTTGCAGGTTGCCGAGATAGAGATAAAGCATTGCTGCCGCGACCGGCAGCAGCACCGCGATCGCGATCGGCGCGGCCTTGCCCGACTTCGGTGGCGTCACGACTTCCGTGGGAGGAACATCTTCCTCGAGCACGCGGCGCTCCAGTTCCGTCTTCGCCTGCTCGTAGCTCGCCGCATTCAATGCGCCCGAAGCGAGATCGCGCTCGAGTTCCGCGAACTGGTCGCGGTGGATCTGCAGGTTCGATTTGTCGCGGGCAATGACCTGGCCCCGGGGCGTGCGCAGCAACGGCCGCAGGATGATGATCAGGGCGACCAGCACCAGCAGGACCGCGACGATTGCGAACATCGCCATTACGCCTCGCCTCCCGGTTCGCCGCGCAGCATCTTTTCCGCGCGCGCGCGATCGGCCGGCGTGAGCTGCTCGCCCGCGTCAACCCTGCTGCGTCGCCCCCGCAGGTAGATCGCGAGGCCGCCGAGTCCGATCACCATCAGAACGAAAGGCCCGGCCCAGAGCAGCACGGTGCGCGCCTTGAACGGCGGATCGTACAGAACGAAATCGCCGTACCGCGCCACCATGTAATCGCGGATTTCGGCGTCGCTCTTCCCCTCCAGCATTTGCGCGCGCACCTGGTTCTTCAGGTCGATGGCGAGGTCCGCGTGAGAATCGGCGAGCGACTGGTTCTGGCAGACCAGGCAGCGCAGGTCGGACGTGAGCTTGACGACCCGCTTTTCCAGCACCGGGTCCGCGGACTCGGGCACGGCTTCGCGGGCGACGGCCGTTGCCGATAGCAACAGCGCGAGAATGAACAGGGCGATTTTCATCCCTGCAATTTGCGGGCGAGCGGCAGGATTTTTTGCTCGAAGATCTCCGGCGTCACCGGGCCGATGCGCTTGTAGCGGATGACGCCGTTGCCGTCGATCAGGTAGGTTTCCGGAACGCCGTACACGCCATAGTCGATGCCTACGCGACCGTCCGCATCCTGGATCGAAACCGTATAAGGGTTGCCGTGCTTGCCCAGCCAGGCCAGCGCATCCTCGCGCTTGTCCTTGTAGTTCAGGCCATAGATCGGCAGCACATTGCGCTTCGAATACTCGACCATGACCGGATGCTCGTCCAGGCACGCGACGCACCACGACGCCCAGACATTCAGCAACCAGACCTTGCCCTTCATGTCGTCGAGGCCGAGGTTGCGCGCGGGCTCCTGCAATTGCGGCAGGCGAAAGGCCGGCGCCGGCTTGTCGATCAGCGGCGAAGGCACTTCGCGCGGATTCAGCTGCAATCCCACTGCGAGGAATACGGCCAGCACCAGAAATATGGCGAGCGGAAGGAAACGTTTCATCTAAGGGCGGTGAACGGTAAACGGTAAATGGTGAACGGGAAAAACCTCACGCCGTCGCGGCCGTTGCGGAACCCGCTGCTTGCCGCTCCGCGCGGCGCGCGAGCCGGTAACGCTTGTCGCTGACGGCGAGCAGGCCGCCGAGCGCCATCAGGAACGCGCCACCCCAGATCCAGTCGATGAACGGCTTGTGATAAATGCGCACCACCCAGGCGCCACCGTCGACCGGCTCGCCGAGCGACGCGTACAGATCCCGAAAGAAACCGGTGTCGATCGCCGCTTCCGTCATCGGCATCTGCTGCACACGATAAAAGCGCTTTTCCGGATACAGCGTGCGCACCACCCGCCCGCCATTGAGAACGGCGATGGCACCCCGCGTGGCGTCGTAATTCGGCCCGGCGATCTCGGTCAACCCATCGAGCCGGAATGTGTAGCCGCCGACCGCGACCGTGTCACCCACCTGCATGCGCACGTCTTTTTCCGTTTCATAACCCTTGACCAGCGTCACGCCGACAATGAACACGGCGATGCCGAAGTGCGCGAGCAACATGCCGTAGTAGCCACGCGGAATCGCGGTCAGTTGCGAAGCCGTGCTGCGGCCGCTCGTCGAGCGCAGTTGCCCTACTCGCTGCTTCAGGTTCACGAATGTCGATGCCGCGACCCACAGGGCGAGCAGCAGACCGAACGCGATCATCGGCGTCCACTTGCCGAGCGTGAACGGCAGCAGAACGGCGGTCACCAAAGCGACGACGAACGCCCACTTCAACCGTCCCGCGATCTCCGGCAGCGAGGCCTGCTTCCATCGCGCCATCGGCCCGATACCCATCAGGAACAGCGCCGGCGTCAGCAGCGGCACGAAAACAGCTTCGAAATACGGAGGACCAACCGACAGCTTGCCCATGCCAAGCGCGTCCAGGAACAGCGGGTACAAGGTACCCAGCATCACGGACGCCGCGGCCACCATCAACAACACGTTGTTCGCCAGCAGCGCCGATTCGCGCGATACCAGTTCGAAGCGACCGCCGAGACCAACTCGTGGTGCGCGCCACGCGAACAACGCCAGCGATCCGCCGATGACAATGATCAGGAATCCGAGAATGAAAATGCCGCGCCGCGGATCGGTGGCGAAGGCGTGCACCGAAGTCAGCACGCCGGAACGAACCAGGAAGGTCCCCAGCAGCGACAACGAGAACGCGATGATCGCGAGCAGCACGGTCCAGACGCGGAAACCGCCGCGCTTCTCGGTGACGGCCAGAGAATGCATCAGCGCCGTGCCGACCAGCCACGGCATGAAAGAGGCGTTCTCGACGGGATCCCAGAACCACCAGCCGCCCCAACCCAGCTCGTAATAGGCCCAGCCGCTCCCGAGCGCGATGCCGATTGTCAGGAACACCCAGGCCATTGTTGTCCACGGCCGCGACCAGCGCGCCCACGTGGCGTCGAGCTTGCCGCTCAACAAGGCCGCGATCGCGAACGCAAACGCCACCGAAAACCCGACGTAGCCCATGTAGAGCATCGGCGGATGGATGACCATGCCCGGATCCTGCAGCAGCGGATTCAGGTCGCGCCCTTCCGGCGCGGCGGGAAGCAGGCGCTCGAAAGGATTGGACGTAAACAGCATGAACAACAGGAAGCCGATCGAAATGAGCGCCATCACGCCGAGAATCCGCGCCACCATTTCCAGCGGCAGGTGCCGGCTGAACACGCTGACCGCCAGCATCCACACCGTCAGCATCAGCACCCACAGCAGCAGCGAACCCTCATGGCTTCCCCACGTGGCGGCAAAGCGATAGGCCCAGGGCAGGCTCGAATTCGAATTCGTCGCGACGTTCAATACCGAGAAATCGTTATTGACGAAGGAATAGGCCAGGCAGGCAAACGCCAGCGCGACAAATACGAACTGGCCCTGCGCGGCGGGCCGCGCCACATTCATCCAGGCAATGCTGCCGCGCGCGGCGCCTGAAAGTGAAAGAACGGCCTGCGCCAGCGCGATGCACAGCGCGACGATCAATGCGAAATGACCGAGTTCGGGAATCATGGTTGCCCTGACGGCAGGCGCGAGGCACTAGGCACGAGGCGCGAGGTGAGAAAAGAACGCGCCGCGTTGCAACGCCTTACTCGTACCTGCACTTTAACCCCTCGCGCCTCGTGCCTAGCGCCTAGCGCCTGCCTTTTCATTTTTTCTCCACCAATGTCTTTTGCGACTCTTTCATCGCCTTGTTGGCCCGTTCCAGCGCATCCGCGGCTTCCGGCGGCATGTAGTTTTCGTCGTGCTTGGCCAGCACTTCGCTGGCCGTGAAAACGCCGTCGGCGCCGAGTTTACCTTGCGCCACCACCCCTTTGCCCTCCTTGAACAGGTCGGGAAGGATGCCCGTGTAAGCCACGGTTACATTTTTGGCCGTATCCGTGACGACAAAGCGCACGGTCACGCCATTCGCCTGACGCTGGACACTGCCCTTTTCGACCAGGCCGCCGATGCGGAAGTTGCGGCCCTGGGGCGCTTCGTGCGCGGCGACCTGGGTCGGCGTGAAGAAGAAGACCAG
>JBDTTE010000113.1:0-10988 GCA_039930785.1 Betaproteobacteria bacterium
ACGAATGCGGCTTCGAAGCCTTCGAGGACGCGCGCATGAAGTTCGACGTGCGCTATTACCTCGTCGCCATCCTGTTCATCCTGTTCGACCTGGAAATCGCCTTCCTCTTTCCGTGGGCCGTCGTGCTCCACGACATCGGCACGTTCGGCTTTCTCGCCATGGTGCTTTTCCTTGCGATTCTCGTAGTCGGCTTCATCTACGAGTGGAAGAAAGGGGCACTTGAGTGGGAGTGAAAACATGAGGCACCTGGCGAGGGGCCCCATTTGGGGATCGACAGCCAGCCGAGTGTTTTCGGCCGCCGACACTTCAATGTCGATTGCCGGGATATCGTACGGAGGCGGCAAAGTGGCGGTCGCAATTCGACACGGCTCCATACAAGCGCCAGAGACGGGAACTGTCCCATGAGTATCGAAGGCGTAACCGAAAAAGGCTTTGTCACCACCACCATAGACAACGTCATCAACTGGACGCGAACGGGCTCGATGTGGCCGATGACGTTCGGGCTGGCTTGTTGCGCAGTGGAAATGATGCACGCGGGCGCATCGCGTTACGACCTCGACCGTTTCGGTGTTGTATTCCGCCCGAGCCCGCGCCAGTCCGATGTGATGATCGTCGCCGGTACGCTGTGCAACAAGATGGCACCCGCCTTACGCAAGGTTTACGACCAGATGTCCGAACCGCGCTGGGTCATTTCGATGGGCTCCTGTGCCAACGGCGGCGGCTACTATCACTATTCCTATTCCGTCGTGCGTGGCTGCGATCGCATCGTGCCCGTGGACGTGTACGTTCCGGGCTGTCCGCCGACCGCAGAGGCGCTGCTCTACGGCGTGATCCAGTTGCAAAACAAGATTCGCCGCACCAACACCATCGCGCGCTGATCGAGACATGGCCGGCAACGATCCCCTCGCGGAAAGCCTCAAATCCATCCTGGCCGACAAGGTCATCAAGCTGATTGGCGCCGGTGCTGAACTGACCCTGGTCGTCAGCGCGGTGGACTTGCCCGGCGTTGCACAAACGTTGCGCGATCACGACGCGTTCCGGTTCGAGCAACTCATCGATCTGTGCGGTGTCGACTATCGCGACTACGGTAACGGGCGGCACGACGGTTTGCGCTATGCCGTGGTTTATCACCTGCTGTCGGTTACCCGGAATCATCGCCTGCGGCTGAGGGCGTTTGCCGAGGACGACGAGTTTCCGGTCGTCGATTCCGTCGTCGATATCTGGCCGGCCGCTAACTGGTTCGAGCGTGAGGCGTTCGACCTTTTCGGCATCATGTTCCCCGGACATCCCGACCTGCGCCGCATCCTGACCGACTACGGATTCATCGGCCATCCGTTCCGCAAGGATTTCCCGCTGTCCGGGTTTGTTGAAGTGCGCTACGACCCGGAACAGAAGCGCGTGATCTATCAGCCGGTCAGCATCGAGCCGCGCGAGACTGTGCCACGCGTCGTGCGCGAGGAACACTACGGGGATGTGGAATGAAAGGCGCCATTGCAACTGCAAGGGAAGGCGCGAGGCACGAGGCGCGAGGCGCTAGGTGTCTTGTCGGCGCGCAGCGCCGGTTGTTCTCGCGTGCCTCGCGCCTCGCGCCTCGTGCCTGGCACTGCCATGGCTGAGATCCGTAACTACACCATGAACTTTGGGCCGCAACATCCCGCGGCGCACGGCGTGCTGCGGCTGGTGCTGGAACTCGACGGTGAGGTCATCCAGCGCGCCGACCCCCACATCGGGTTGCTGCATCGGGCGACGGAGAAGCTCGCGGAGTCCAAGACCTTCCTGCAGTCGATCCCTTACATGGACCGGCTCGACTACGTGTCGATGATGTGCAACGAGCACGCCTACGTCATGGCGATCGAGAAACTGCTCAAGATCGAAGTGCCGTTGCGCGCACAATACATCCGCGTGATGTTCGACGAGATCACGCGCATTCTGAATCACCTGCTGTGGCTGGGTGCGCACGCTCTGGACATCGGCGCGATGACCGTGTTTCTGTATTGCTTCCGCGAGCGCGAAGACCTGATGGACTGCTACGAAGCAGTTTCGGGCGCGCGGCTGCATGCGGCTTACTATCGTCCTGGCGGCGTCTATCGCGACCTGCCCGAGACGATGCCGCAGTATCAGGCGTCGAAAATACATAACGCAGACGCTGTGCGCCGCCTTAACGAGAATCGCACTGGTTCGCTGCTCGATTTCATCGAGGATTTCACGAACCGGTTCCCGCGTTACGTCGACGAATACGAGACGCTGCTCACCGACAACCGCATCTGGAAGCAACGCACGGTTGGCATCGGTGTAGTGACGCCGGAACGCGCGCTGGCCCTGGGCTTTACTGGTCCGATGTTGCGCGGCTCTGGTGTGGAATGGGATCTGCGCAAGAAGCAGCCCTACGAGGTTTACGATCGCGTCGAATTCGACATTCCAATCGGCACCGGCGGCGACTGCTATGACCGCTACCTGGTGCGCATGGAAGAATTCCGCCAGTCCAATCGCATCGTGAAGCAATGCATCGAATGGCTGCGCAAGAATCCCGGCCCGGTGATCATCGAGGATCACAAGGTCGCACCGCCATCGCGCGTCGACATGAAAATGAACATGGAAGAGCTGATCCATCACTTCAAGCTCTTTACCGAAGGCATGCATGTTCCGCCCGGCGAAGCCTATGCCGCGGTCGAGGCCCCGAAGGGCGAGTTCGGCATCTATATGATCTCGGATGGTGCGAACAAACCCTATCGCGTGAAAATTCGTGCGCCCGGATTCGTGCACCTGTCCGCACTCGATGAGATGGCGCGCGGGCACATGATCGCGGACGTCGTCGCGATCATCGGTACGCAGGACATTGTTTTCGGCGAGGTGGACAGATGAATGCACGCATGGTGCTTTCTCCGGAATCGCTGGCGCGCATCGACAAGGCCGTTGCCAAGTATCCGCCCGAACAGAAGCAATCCGCGGTGATGGCGGCGCTGACCATTGCGCAGGATGAGAAAGGTTGGCTGGCGACCGAGACCATGGATTTCGTGGCGCAGTATCTGGGCATGCCCCCGATTGCCGTATATGAGGCCGCGAGTTTCTACGGCATGTACAACCTCGCGCCGGTCGGTCGCAACAAGGTTACGATCTGCACGAATCTGCCCTGCGCATTGTCCGGCGCTACGCTCGCCGCAAAACATCTGCAGGAAAAGCTCGGCATCGGCTTCAACGAGACCACCCCCGACGGACTGTTTACGCTGAAGGAAGGCGAATGCCTCGGCGCATGCGGCGACGCGCCGGTGTGCCTGCACAACGACAAGAACATGGTGTCCTTCCTGACGCCGGACAAGCTCGACGCCTGGATCGAGGAACTACGCAAATGAACGCGCCGCTGCCGCCGTTTGCACCGGATATTTACGGGCCGGACGCCGTCATCATGAAGGGCCTGACCGGATTGAACTGGGGCCTGAAGGATTACGAAGCGCGTGGCGGCTACCAGGCGCTGCGCAAGATCCTCACTGAGAAAATCACGCCCGAGCAGGTCATCGCGGAGATGAAGAAGTCCTCGTTGCGGGGACGTGGCGGCGCGGGTTTTCCGACGGGCCTCAAGTGGAGTTTCATGCCGCGGGCGTTCCCCGGGCAAAAATACCTAGTCTGCAATTCGGACGAGGGCGAGCCAGGCACGTTCAAGGATCGCGACATCATGCGTTACAACCCGCACATCGTCATCGAAGGCATGGCGATCGCGGCGTATTCGATGGGGATCACGGTCGGCTATAACTATATCCACGGCGAAATCTGGGACGTTTACGAGCGTTTCGAGGAAGCACTGGAGGAAGCGCGCGCTGCGGGATTGCTCGGCAACAACATCCTGGGCTCCGCATTCAGCTTCCAGTTGCACGCCCATCACGGCTTCGGCGCCTACATCTGCGGCGAGGAAACCGCGCTGCTGGAATCCCTCGAGGGCAAAAAGGGCCAACCGCGTTTCAAGCCGCCGTTCCCGGCGAGCTACGGTTTGTACGGCAAGCCGACGACCATCAATAACACCGAGACTTTCGCGGCGGTGCCGTGGATCATCATGAACGGCGGCGAAGCCTTCCTGAATCTCGGCAAGCCGAACAACGGCGGTACGAAGGTGTTCTCGGTATCCGGCCACGTCGCACGTCCGGGCAACTACGAGGTCAAGCTCGGCACGCCATTCGCGAAGTTGCTGGAAATGGCCGGCGGCATGCGCGATGGCCGCAAGCTGAAGGCCTGCATTCCTGGAGGCTCATCGATGCCGGTATTGCCCGCCGAAATCATCATGGCGACCGACATGGACTATGACTCGATCGCCAAGGCGGGCTCCATGCTCGGCTCCGGCGCCGTGATCGTCATGGACGAGACCACGTGCATGGTGCGTGCCCTGGAGCGGCTGTCGTATTTCTACTTCGAAGAATCGTGCGGCCAGTGCACGCCGTGCCGCGAGGGCACGGGCTGGCTGTATCGCATGGTCCATCGCATCGAGCACGCCGAAGGCCGCAACGAGGATCTCGACAAACTGAATTCCGTGGCGGATAACATCGCTGGCCGCACGATCTGCGCGCTGGGAGACGCCGCAGCGCTGCCGGTGAAAAGCTTCATCAAGCATTTCCGCAGCGAATTCCAGTACCACATCGACAACGGCAAGTGCCTCGTGCACGGGCAGCACTGACGAATATGGCGAAGCTCGAAATCGACGGCCGCGTGGTCGAAGTCCCGGACAACAGCATGATCATGGATGCCACGGCCAAGCTCGGCATCTATGTCCCGCACTTCTGCTACCACCGCAAATTATCGATCGCCGCAAATTGCCGCATGTGTCTCGTGCAGGTCGAGAAAGCCCCGAAGCCGCTACCCGCCTGCGCGACGCCGGTCACCGAAGGCATGAAGGTCTTCACGCACTCCGACGCGGCGATCAAGGCGCAGAAGGGCGTGATGGAATTCCTGCTGATCAACCATCCGCTCGACTGCCCGATCTGCGACCAGGGCGGCGAATGCCAGTTGCAGGATCTCGCCGTCGGCTATGGCGGGTCGAGCTCGCGCTACGAGGAAGACAAGCGCGTCGTATCGAACAAGGAACTCGGGCCCCTGGTCTCCGCCGAGGAAATGACCCGCTGCATCCATTGCACGCGTTGCGTGCGTTTCGGCCAGGAAATCGCCGGTGTCATGGAACTCGGCATGGCCGGGCGCGGCGAACATTCGGAGATCATGCCCTTCGTTGCGCGCACCGTGGATTCGGAATTGTCCGGCAACATGATCGATGTGTGCCCCGTCGGCGCGCTGACGTCCAAGCCGTTTCGTTACAGCGCGCGAACCTGGGAGCTGGCGCGGCGCAAGTCGATTGCGCCGCACGACAGCCTCGGGTCCAACCTCGTGGTCCAGGTCAAGGGCGATCGCGTCATGCGCGTGTTGCCGCTGGAGAACGAGGCGGTGAACGAATGCTGGATTTCGGATCGCGACCGCTTCTCCTACGAAGGATTGAATTCGGGTGAGCGCCTGACTTCGCCGATGCTGAAGCGCGACGGCAAGTGGCAGCAGGTGGACTGGACTACCGCGCTTGAATTCATCGCGGGCGAGCTCGGACGCGTTCATGCGGCTCACGGTGGGCAGGCAATCGGCGCACTGGCCGCGCCGCATTCGACGCTTGAAGAGCTGTATCTGCTCGGCAAATTGGCGCGCGGGCTCGGAGGAGGCAATGTCGACTTCCGCCTGCGCCGCTCCGATTTCTCCGTGGACGGCCATGCACGCGGCGCACCCTGGCTCGGCATGCCGGTCGCGGACATTCCCACGCTCGATCGCATCCTTGTCATTGGCGCCACACTGCGCAAGGAACAACCGCTGCTCGCCCAGCGCATGCGCCAGGCCGTCAAAAAGCGCGCGCAGTTCAATCTGCTGAACCCGGTCGACGACGACCTGTTGATGACGGTGGCGAACAAGGCCATCGTCGCGCCGCGCGCGATGCCCGGGCTGCTGGCGCAAATCGTAAAAGCTGCAGCGGAACTCAAATCAGAGACTGCGCCGACGGCAGTAGCGGGCGTCGCTGTCGGTGCCGCCGCACGCAAGATCGCGGAAAGCCTGTCCTCGGGAAACAATCGCGCCATATTCCTGGGCAACATCGCGCAGCATCATCCGCGAGCCGGTGAATTGCAGCGGCTGGCGCAGGAACTCGGGCGCATTGTCGATGCGAAGGTCGGATTCTTCGGCGAAGCGAACAGCGTCGGCGGCCATCTGGCGGGGGCTTTGCCTGCAAACGGCTCGATGAACGCCGCGCAAATGCTTGCGCAGCCACGCCAGGCTTATTTGCTGCTGAACGCCGAAATGGATTTCGATACGGCCGATGCGTTCGCCGCACGAGCCGCAATGCACGCCGCGGAGCTCGTGGTCGTACTGTCTGCGTATCGGCAGGCGCCCGATTACGCCACCGTGT
This sequence comes from Betaproteobacteria bacterium, assembly GCA_039930785.1. Classification (GTDB taxonomy): domain Bacteria; phylum Pseudomonadota; class Gammaproteobacteria; order Burkholderiales; family JACQAP01; genus JACQAP01. Next base: position 6,416 of record JBDTTE010000113.1, read on the forward strand.
TGCTGCCGATCTCGCCGTTCACGGAGACGGCGGGCACATTCGTCAGCAGTGAAGGCCGGGTGCAGAGCTTCCAGGGCGTGGTGCGGCCGCTCGGCGAAGCGCGTCCGGCGTGGAAAGTTTTACGTGTGCTTGGCACGCTGCTGCAGCTACCCGGATTCGAATTCGACAGTGTGGAAAGCGTGCGCGCCGAATGCATGGCTGCCGTCGGCGAGGTCATCGCCCGACTCGACAACGCCGTGGACGGTCCGCTGACACTTTCGAACGATGCACCCGCCGGCATTGAGCGCATCGGTGAAATCCCGCTCTACCACGTCGACGGCATCGTGCGACGGTCGGAGTCGCTGCAGTTGACGCGCGACGCGCAGGTGGCCTTCGTGGCCATGCCGGGCATGCTGGTCGAAAAACTTGGCCTGGGCCTGAACGATCGCGTGCGCGTTGTCAGGCCCGGAACTTCACGGCCCGGCGGTGATGTGGTCCTGCCCTACATCCGCGACGACCGCCTGCCCGCCAACAGCGTGCGTATCCCCGGCGCGCTTGCGCAAACCGCGGGGCTGGGGGCGCTGTTCGGCGAACTCGCGCTCGAACGCATTCCGGCGCAGGAGAAGGTCAGCGCATGAACCTCGTCGCCCTCGAGGGTCTCATCGGCACGGACGCCGTCACCCTGTTGTGGACGGTGGCGAAAATTGTCGGCATCACTGTTCCGATTATCCTCTCGGTCGCCTACCTTACGCTCGCCGAGCGCAAGGTCATCGGCTACATGCAGGGTCGCATCGGCCCGAACCGCGTCGGCTACAAGGGCCTGCTGCAGCCGTTTGCCGACGTGCTCAAGCTGCTGATGAAGGAAGTCATCGTGCCGTCGGGCGCGAACAAATTCCTGTTCATTCTTGCTCCGGTGCTGTCCATCATGCCCGCGCTCGCGGCCTGGGCCGTGATTCCGTTCTCGCCCGAACTCGTGCTGTCGAAAGCCGACGCGGGATTGCTGTACATCATGGCTATCACTTCGATGGGCGTGTACGGCGTCATCGTGGCTGGCTGGGCTTCGAATTCGAAGTACGCCTTCATCGGCAGCCTGCGCTCCGCCGCCCAGATTGTTTCGTACGAAATCGCCATGGGCTTCGCGCTGGTCTGCGTGCTGATGATGTCCGGTAGCCTGAACCTGTCCGTGATCGTCATGAAGCAGGAACACGGTTGGGGTCTGCTCGGCTGGAACCTGATCCCGCTGTTCCCGATGTTCCTGGTCTATTTCATTGCCGGTGTCGCGGAAACCAATCGCGCACCTTTCGACGTGGCCGAGGGCGAGTCGGAAATCGTCGCCGGCTTCCACGTGGAATATTCCGGCACGGCGTTCGCGGTGTTTTTCCTGGCTGAGTACGCGAACATGATCCTGGTGTCCGCACTGGCCGCGATCATGTTCCTCGGCGGCTGGCTGTCGCCGGTGCCGTTCCTGCCTGATGGTTTTCCCTGGCTGCTCGCGAAAATTGCCTTCCTGCTGTTCTGCTTCCTGTGGTTCCGCGCGACATTCCCGCGCTACCGCTACGACCAGATCATGCGCCTGGGCTGGAAGGTATTCATTCCGCTGACCATCGTCTGGCTGGTGCTGATCGGCGGGCTCATGCAAACTTCGTGGTGGCCGTGGTGATGGAGCGCATGCGCGAATTTTTCCGCACCTTCCTGCTCATCGAGCTGCTCAAGGGCATGGCGCTGACCGGGCGATATTTTTTCGCCCGCAAGGTCACGGTGCAGTTCCCCGAGGAAAAAACGCCGCAATCGGGCCGCTTTCGTGGCCTGCATGCGTTGCGCCGTTATCCGAATGGAGAAGAGCGCTGCATCGCGTGCAAGTTATGCGAGGCCGTATGCCCGGCGTTGGCGATCACGATCGAATCCGAGCAGCGCGCGGACGGTACGCGCCGCACGACGCGTTACGACATCGACCTGACCAAGTGCATTTTCTGCGGCTTCTGCGAAGAATCCTGTCCCGTCGATTCGATTGTCGAAACCCGGATTCTCGAGTATCACGGCGAAAAACGCGGCGACCTGCTGTATACGAAGGAAATGCTGCTGGCGATCGGCGATCGTTATGAGGATCAGATCGCGAAGGACCGGACGGAAGATAAGGGATTTCGGTAGGGCGTGAGGGGTGAGGCGTGAGGAGTGAGGGGGTCAACCTCTCAATCCTCAAACTTTACCTAAAAGAATATGGACTTCAGGGCGGCCACATTTTATTTCTTCGCGGCGATCATGCTGTTCGCCGCGTTGCGCGTCATTACGGCGCGCAATCCGGTGCATGCCGCACTGTTCCTCGTGCTTTCGTTTTTCACGGCGGCGGGATTGTGGTTGCTGCTGGAGGCGGAATTCCTCGCCATCGCGCTGGTGCTGGTCTATGTCGGCGCGGTCATGGTGCTGTTCCTTTTTGTCGTGATGATGCTCGACATCAACCTCGACCGCCTGCGCGAAGGTTACTGGGACTATCTCGTGCCCGCGCTGATCGTCGCCGGGATCATGGTCGCGGAAATGGTGCTGGTGCTGGGCGGGCGCTATTTCGACCTCGATGGCATGCCGCAACCCGCCGCCCACGCGGCCGATTACAGCAATACGCGCGAGCTGGGCAGGCTGATCTACACGGATTATGTCTATCCATTCGAGATCGCCGCCGTCATCCTGCTGGTGGCCATCGTAGCGGCCATCGCACTGACCCTGCGCCATCGCAAGGACACCAAATATATCGATCCCGCCGAGCAAATGAAGGTTCGCCGCCAAGATCGCGTGCGCATGGTATCGATGCCGTCGGAGAAGAAACAGGCTGGGGAGGAAGCCAAGTGATCTCGCTTTCCCACTACCTCATCCTCGGTGCGATCCTGTTTGCCATCAGCGTGGTCGGCATCTTCCTGAACCGCAAGAACGTCATCATCCTGCTGATGGCCATCGAGCTGATGCTGCTCGCGGTCAATCTGAATTTCATCGCGTTCTCGCACTACCTCGACGATACGGCCGGCCAGATATTCGTGTTCTTCATCTTGACCGTGGCCGCCGCTGAATCCGCGATCGGCTTGGCCATCCTGGTGGTGCTGTTCCGCAACGTGCGCACGATCAATGTCGACGACCTGGACAAGCTGAAAGGGTGATGAAAATCGTGAGGGGTGAGGGGTTAGGGGTGAGGAAATACCGTGAAGCGACGGGTCTATTTCTCACTCCGCGCGCCTCGTCAATTGAGGATATGGATAGGCTGAAGGGATGAAGATCTTGAGGAGTAAAGAGTCAGGGGTCAGGAAAAACAGCGAAGCGGTGGGCTTACCCCTCACCCCTCACTCCTCACCCCTCACCAACATATGAAATCCCTCTATCTCATCGTGCCCCTCGCGCCGCTCGCCGGCGCCTTGATCGCCGGCCTGCTGGGTCGGGTGATCGGGCGTCGCGCGTCCCATGTCGTGACGATCGCGGGCATGGTGGTGTCGGTCATCGCGGCGTTTATGGTTTTCCGCGACGTGCTTGCCGGCAATACATTCAATGGCCCGCTTTACACCTGGATTACCAGCGGCGAAATCTCGCTGCAGGTGGGCTTCCTGATCGACAAGCTGTCGGCCACCATGATGCTGGTCGTGACCTTCGTCTCGTTGATGGTGCATGTCTACACCATCGGCTATATGGCCGACGATCCGGGCTACCAGCGTTTCTTCAGCTATATATCGCTGTTCACGTTCTCGATGCTCATGCTGGTCATGAGCAACAACTTCCTGCAGCTGTTCTTCGGTTGGGAAGCCGTCGGCCTGGTTTCCTATCTGCTGATCGGCTTCTGGTACACGCGCCCGACGGCGATTTACGCGAACCTGAAGGCTTTCATGGTCAACCGCGTTGGCGACCTCGGATTCCTGCTGGGCATCGCGCTGATCTTTGCGCACTTCGGCACGCTAGATTACGCGCAGGTCTTTGCCAAAGCGCCCGGGATGACGAACGAAACCGTGAATGCGGCATTCGCTACGTGGCCGCTGATCACCACGATCTGCATCCTGCTGTTCATCGGCGCGATGGGAAAGTCGGCGCAGTTTCCGCTGCACGTGTGGTTGCCGGATTCCATGGAAGGCCCGACTCCGATTTCCGCGCTGATCCACGCCGCGACCATGGTGACGGCCGGCATCTTCATGGTCTCGCGCATGTCGCATCTGTTCGAAATGTCCGAGGTCGCGTTGTCTTTTATCATGGTCATCGGCGGCATCACCGCGCTGTTCATGGCGCTGGTGGCGATCGTGCAAACCGATATCAAGAGAGTGGTGGCGTACTCGACGCTATCCCAGCTGGGCTACATGACCGTCGCGCTCGGCGCATCGGCCTACACGGCCGGCATGTTCCATCTGGTTACGCACGCCTTCTTCAAGGCGTTACTGTTCCTCGGCGCCGGGTCCGTCATCATTGCCATGCACCACGAACAGGACATGCGCAAGATGGGCGGGTTGCGGAAGTACATGCCTATCACCTACGCGACGATGATGATCGGCGCGATCGCGAGCGCTGGCATTCCAGGCCTCTCCGGTTTCTTCTCGAAGGACGCGATCATCGAGGCCGTACAGCTGTCCCATGT
>JBDTTE010000114.1:0-10907 GCA_039930785.1 Betaproteobacteria bacterium
GCCAACAACACGAATGACCCGAACAGCTTTGCAGATACGGTGGTCATGGGCACCGCTGCGCTGCGCGACCAGAAGATCGGCAATGCGATCCGGACCATCGATACCTGGTATAACGATGATGCTGACCTTAGGCCGATCGCCATTGAGCCAAATGGTGCCAGCCTTTCGGACGGCAAGTTCTATCGCCCGGTGAATGGGGCCTACAAGCTGCTGGCACTAGTGGATGAGCTGGCCAAGCAATGTGATGGTACCGCCCAACCGGATGTCATGTACCTGGTGGCGATGATGATCCGTGGCGGCGTGTTTGGCGAAAGCGACAAGGAAAAACCGGCCAAGGAAGCCAAGCCTAAAAAGGCCGAGGTGGAAACGGAAGAGGCCTAACCATGGAGACCAGCCACTATTTCGACATTGAGGCGCGGCCAAAGTCGGAGCTGAACATTCCGGACACCTTTTCTCTGGCATTGAAGCTCCTGCACCAGGCAGGTCTGCCATTTGCCATGGCCTTTCCGGCCATAAGCGGCAAGATGTTCGGGTCACATATGCGGGTGTTCGGCAGCGAGACGGACTTAGGCGATATCCAGGACCGCCTGGCGTCCGACATGATCGACGACTACGCACTCATCCGCCGCATCAAGCCGGTTCCCGCATCGGACACCCTGGAGTGCTTCGTCATGGTTCGCGTGAAGTCGCCTGGCTCCCGTAGCAGGCGACGCGAAAGCCGGGGCGCTGCCGCCTATGGTGACGCAGAACTGCAGGCGATAGCCCATAAACAGGCAGCCCTGGACAAGGTGCGCGGCACGCGCCTGCCGTTGCCTTACGGCGGCAAGCCGCGCCAGATCATGGTGGACCTCGACCCGCAGGCGCTGACGGCCCACGGCTTGAACCCGATGGATGTCACCAACGCGTTCGCGAACCAGAACCTGAACCTGCCCACCGGCAGCGCGAAGATCGGCACCAAGGAATACATGGTCGGGTTGAACAGCAACCCGGAAAACATTTCGCTGATGAACGACGTGCCGATCAAGAGCGTCAACGGCTCGATGGTGTACGTGCGCGACGTGGCCAACGTGCGCGATGGCTTCGGCGTGCAAACGAACGTGGTGCGCAGCGAAGGCCGCCGCGGCGCCCTGCTCACCATCCTCAAGACCGGCGGCGCCTCGACGCTCGATGTCGTGCAGGGCATCAAGGACACGCTGCCCTCGTTACGCGCTACTTATCCTGATATCGAAATTAGTGAGCTGTTCGACCAATCCTCCTTCGTGCGCGCGGCGGTGGACGGCGTGGTGCTGGAAGGCCTGATCGCCGCGCTGTTGACCGGCGTGATGATCCTGCTGTTCATCGGTAGCTGGCACAGCACGTTGATCGTGACGATCTCCATTCCGCTGTCAATCCTGACTTCGCTCTGTATTTTGTCGCTGACCGGTGAGTCGCTGAACATCATGACGCTCGGCGGGCTGGCACTTGCCGTGGGTATCCTGGTGGACGATGCGACGGTGGAGATCGAGAACATCCACCGAAACCTGGATATGGGTAAACCGCTGGAGCGGGCCATCCTGGATGGCGCGCAGCAGATTGCGGTGCCCGCGTTCGTGGCCACGCTCGCGATATGTATCGTGTTCGTCTCGGTGGTGTTCCTGACCGGTCCGTCGCAATATCTGTTCGTGCCGTTCGCCCTCGCGGTGGTGTACGCGATGCTGGCCTCCTACCTGCTGTCGCGAACCGTGGTGCCGGTGCTGGCCAAGTACATGTTGCGCAGCGAAGTGCATATCGGCAGCTCGCGCGAGGAAGCCCATGCCGCGCCGGCAGGAAGGCGCCGCAACCCGTTCCAGTACATCCAGCACGGTTTCGAATCCGGATTTGAAGTGGTACGTGTGCGCTACATCCGCTCGCTCGACTGGGTGCTGAACAATCGCATCGTGCTGTTCGCGGTGTTCGCCCTGGTGGGCATCGCCAGCCTGGCGATCACCCCGTTCATCGGTCGCGACTTTTTCCCGCAGGTGGATGCCGGCCAGATTCGCATGCACGTGAACGCGCCGCCCGGCACGCGCCTGGAAGAAACCGAAGTCGTCTTCACGAAGGTGCAGAACGCCATCCGCGAGATCATCCCCGCCAGCGACATTGCGCTTTCGATGGACAACATCGGCCAACCCCAGCCGGTCAACATGGCGTTCGTGGATTCACCTGCGCTGAGTTCCGCGGATGGCGAAATCCTGATCTCGCTGAAGGAAGAGCGCGTCAAGTCCACTTTCGAGTACGTGAAGATGCTACGCGCGGAGCTGCCCAAGCGCTTCCCCGATGTCACCTTCTTCTTCCAGCCGGCGGACATCGTCAACCAGATCCTGAACTTCGGCGTGCCCTCGCCGGTGGACATACAAGTGGCCGGCTACAGCCCGAAGCTGTACGGCATCGCCCGCGAAATCGAACAGAAGGTCAAAGCGATCCCCGGCGCCGTCGACGTGCACCTGTTCCAGGTATTGAACGCGCCACTGTTGCAAGTCAATGTCGATCGCACGCGCGCCGCCGAACTGGGCCTTACCCAGCGCGACGTGGCGAATAACCTGCTGACGGCGCTGTCGTCGAGCTCGGTCGTGAACTACAACCTGTGGCCGGATCCGAAGACCGGCGTCGCGTACTCGATCGCCGTGCAGACGCCGCAGTACAAGCTGAATTCGATCGAGGACATGATGAACACGCAGTTGCCTGGCAACGGCCGCGGCGCGTCCAGCATGCAGCTGCTGTCCAACGTGGCAACGGTGGAGCGGCGCGAGACGCCGGCTGTCGTGAGCCACTACGACATCCAGCCGGTGTACGACGTGTTCGCGAACGTGCAGTCCAGCGACCTCGGTTCCGTGTCCGACCAGATCGACAAAGTGCTGGCCGATTACCTGCCGCCGAAGCCGCCATTCCTGAAGACCGTGTTGTGCCCGAAGAACCCCGGCACGCTGACCGGCTGGGCCTGCGCCAAGGCCGAGCCGCCGAAGGGGCCGGATGGCAAACCCATCGAACCGAAGATGCCGCCGGGCAGCAAGCTTACGGTGCGCGGCCAGGTGGACAGCATGAATACGGCGTTCACGCGCATGGGCTACGGCATGCTGTTCGCGGCGATGCTGATCTACTTCCTGATGGTGGTGAACTTCCAGTCGTGGATGGATCCGTTCATCATCATCACGGCCCTGCCCGGCGCCTTGTGCGGCATCGCGTGGATGCTGTTCATGACGCATACGACCTTCAGCGTGCCCTCGCTGATGGGCGCGATCATGTGCCTGGGTGTGGCAACTTCGAACTCCATCCTGATCATCACTTTCGCCAACGAGCAGTTGCTCGAAGGCAAGAGCCCGCACGAGGCTGCGCTGGCCGCCGGCTTTACGCGACTGCGTCCGGTGCTGATGACCGCCTCGGCGATGATCATCGGCATGGTGCCGATGTCGCTGGGCCTGGGCGAAGGCGGCGAACAAAACGCCCCGCTGGGTCGTGCGGTCATCGGCGGCCTGATTTTTGCGACGTTCGCCACACTGTTTTTTGTACCGACGATTTTTGCGTTCATCCGCGAACGCGTGAGCCACACGACTGAACCCGCGCCGCAGGGTAATCCCGCGCCGCAGGCCGGTTGATCCACCGACATAGAGGCCTGACCATGGAACACGACGACACAAGCGAAGAAATCAGAAAAGCCCTGGGTAACCCATCGCACGGGCGAGGAAACCGTTTCCGCACCGTCGTCATCGTGATGATGTCCGGGGTGCTGGTGCTGGTCGCGCTCCTTGGCATCGGGCTGATCCCGCGCATGCAGACGCAAAAGGCCAACGCCGACATTCCGAAAGACAACCATCCCCTGGTGAACGTGATCTCCGCAACGCGCGGCAACGCCGCCAGCGAGATAAGCCTGCCGGGCACACTGCTGCCCTATCAGGAAGCGCCGATCTACGCGCGCACCAGCGGTTACGTGAAGCGCTGGCTGGTGGACATCGGCGCCAAGGTCGCCGAAGGCCAGTTGCTCGCCGAGATCGACACGCCGGAAGTGGATCGCGAACTCAAGCAGGCCATCGCCAACGCCGATCAGGTCAAGGCGCACCTGGAACTCGACCGCACCACCGCTGAACGCTGGCAGGGCCTGCTGGCACGCAAAGGCGTCTCGCAACAGGAAGTCGACGAGAAAGTCGGCGCGTACGAAGCGCGCAAGGCGGATTACGCAGCGGCACAAGCCAACGTGCAGCGCCTGGACGAAATGAAACAGTTCCAGCGCGTCGTGGCGCCTTTCTCCGGCACCATCACCGCACGCAATGTGGAAGTGGGCCAGCTGATCAATGCCGGCTCGAGCGACCGGGGCTGGATGTACCGGCTCGCCAAGGTCAACACGCTGCGCCTTTATATCAATGTGCCGCAGAACGCGATGCGCCTGATCCAGACCGGTGCGCCGGTGGACGTGATGTTGCAGGAATTCCCCGGCAAGCCGTTCCCGGGCAAGATCGTGCGCACCGCCGGCGCGCTCGATCCGCAATCCAAAACCTTGCTCACCGAAGTGCACGTCCCGAACGACAAAGGCGAGTTGCTCTCCGGCCTGTACGCATCGGTGCGCTTCAAGGTGAACCAGACGTCGCCCAGCATCATCCTGCCGTCGAACACGCTGATCATGCGCGCCGATGGCCCGCAGGTTGCGGCGGTGGCGGACAACGTCATTCACATTCGCAAGGTCACGCTGGGCCGCGATTTCGGCCAGCAGATCGAAGTGATCGCCGGGCTGAACGAAAAGGAAATGATCGTCACCAACCCGCCCGACTTCCTGCGCGAGGGTGTGCCGGTCAAGGTGGCACCGCCACCCGCGACCCCGCCCGCCGCCGCTGCGACCGCTGCTTCGACCGCTCCGGCGAAACCCGCTGCACCCGCCACGCCGGCGACGCCCGCGCCTGCGGCCGAGAAGAAGTGAGCGAACGATGAATCGTACCGTGATGAAGGCGCTGGTCGCCGCGCTCGTAATTGCGCTCGCCGGCTGCGCCGTCGGGCCGAACTACAAGCGCCCGAACGACGCAACGCCGTCGGCATTCAAGGAAATCGGCCAGTACGCGGCCGGCGCACCCATTCCGCCGATCTGGTGGAACCTCTTCAACGACACGAAGCTGAATGAGCTCGAAGACCAGGCCCGCGCGTCGAGCCCGAACCTGCGCGCCGCCGCGGCCCGCGTCGTGCAGGCGCGCGCCATCGCAGGCATCGTCGAGGCGCAATACTTCCCCGAAGTAACGCTGGATCCGTCCGCATCGCGTACGCGCTATTCGGCGAACCGCCCGGCGCAGCCCGGCAACCCGGTCACCGGCTACACGGCCAACGATTTCCGCCTGCCGCTCGATGCATCCTATGAGATCGACGTGTGGGGCCGCGTGCGTCGCCAGGTGGAATCAGCCGACGCGCGCCTGGACGCCACCGCCGACGACTACTTCACGGTACTGCTGACCCTGCAGGCCGACATCGCGCAGACTTATTTCTCGTTGCGCTCGCTGGACGCCGAAATCGACGTATTGCGTCGCGCGATCGATATCCGCAAGCAGGCGCTCGACCTCATCACCATACGCTTTCAGGGCGGCGTGGGGACCGAACTCGATGTCACGCGGGCCAAGACGGAAGTGGCGCAGGCCGAAGCGGACCTGATCGGGGTCCAAAAGAATCGCTCGCGCCTCGAGCACGCACTGGCAATTCTCACGGGTAAGCCGCCCGCGGACTTCACGCTCGCGGAAAATCCGCTGAACATCACGCCGCCCGTTATCCCGGCGGGATTGCCGTCGGATCTGCTGGTGCGCCGACCCGATGTCGCACGCGCGGAACGTTTGCTCGCCGCGCGCAATGCCGAAATCGGCGTTGCCGAGGCGGCGTATTTTCCGAACTTCAGCCTGACCGGCTCGCTCGGCTTCGAAAGTGCCAAGCTGGGCGATCTGATCAAGTCCGGCAGCCGCACGGGCGGAATCGGGGCAGGCTTCTCGTGGCCGATACTCGACTTCGGTCGCGTCAAAGGCAACGTCGACGTAGCCAAGGCCGCCTACGAAGAAAACCTCGCGCAATACAAGGGACAGGTGCTAGCCGCATTCGGCGACGTGGAAGACGCGCTCTCCGACCTGCGCATCCTCGCAGACCAGGCGCAGGCGCAAGGTCGCGCCCTGGACTCCGCCAAGCAGACCGCGGAAATTTCCATGACGCGCTATGAAGCGGGTCTCGTCATCTTCCTTGAAGTGGTCGATGCGGAACGCACGCGCCTGCAGACGCAGCGGCTCGCCACGCAGATCGACGGCCAGCGGTTGTTCGCCAGCGTCGGTTTAATCAAGGCGCTCGGCGGCGGTTGGCATGAAATGAAAGCGTCGGATGGTACGAAGGTGACGGTGCGCTAGGCGCTGCGAATGCCGTGACTAACGTGACGGCGTGACTGGCGTGACGACGTAACTGCCGTGACGACGTGACTATCGTAAATGTAGTAGCAGCATGACGGCATCGCAGTCGTGAAAAAGGGCTCGCAAGCGCGAGCCCTTTTTTTACGCCGTTACGACAGTCACGCCGTTACGACAGTCACGTCGTCACGGCACTTACGTGCCTTTACGGCCGTTGCGCTGCCGGACGCCCGCTGCTGCGACGCGGCTGTGAATCGCTGCGGCGTGCACCGTCGTTGCTGCGAACCTGCCCGCGTCCGCCGTCGGTGCGACCCTGGCCACGGCCCGCTTCGTTGCGGCTACCACCACCACCGGCCGGACGACTTTCGCCACGACGGCTGTCGCCATCGCGCGCACCGCCACTACGCTGTCCACCGCTGTGATTGCGAGCGCCTGCGCCTTGCGGACGCTGGCGTTGCTGTTGCGGCTGCGAACGACGTTGTTGCTGCTTGAGCGGTTTGCCAGTGCCCAGCGGCGCCTTCGGTTCGAAGCCTTCGATGACGACACGCTCGATCTGGCGTTTGGTCAGGCGTTCGATGTCGCGCAGGAATTCGCTTTCTTCAGCGCAAACCAGCGAGACCGCTTCGCCCGAGCTGCCCGCGCGGCCGGTGCGGCCGATGCGGTGCACGTAATCTTCCGGAACGTTGGGCAATTCATAATTGACGACGTGCGGCAGCAACTCGATGTCGAGTCCGCGCGCGGCGATGTCAGTCGCAACCAGCACTTGCACCCTGCCATCCTTGAAGCGGGCAAGCGCACGCATGCGATGGTTCTGGCTTTTGTCGCCGTGGATTGCGTCGGCACTGATGCCATCCTTGTCGAGCTGTTCGGCCAGGCGGTTCGCGCCGTGCTTGGTGCGCGCGAAAACCAGCACCTGGCGCCAGTCGCCTTCGGTGATGAGTTTTTCCAGCAGGGCGCGCTTGCGGTCCTTGTCGACCGGGTGCACGACCTGGGAAATCAGGTCGGCCGTGGCGGTGTTGCGTGCGACGGCGACTTCCACCGGCGAGTGCAGGAACGAATCCGCGAGTTCGCGAATTTCATCCGAGAACGTGGCCGAGAAAAACAAGTTCTGGCGCTTCGACGGCAACGCCACGAGGATGCGGCGAATGTCGTGGATGAAGCCCATGTCGAGCATGCGATCGGCTTCGTCGAGCACGAGGATTTCCACGCGCGACAGATCGACGGTGCGGCTCTGCAGGTGATCGAGCAAGCGGCCCGGTGTTGCCACCAGGATGTCCACGCCACGGCGCAACGCGCCGATCTGCTGGTTCATGCTGACGCCGCCGAACACGGTGGTGGATTTGAGCCGCAGGTGGCGGCCATACGTGCGCACGCTTTCTTCAACCTGCGCCGCGAGTTCACGCGTCGGGGTGAGGATCAGGGCGCGGATGTGACGGCGCGAGGTATCAGTTCCGGCACCGCGGGCGGCCAGCAACTGCAACAGCGGCAAAGCGAAGCCGGCGGTCTTGCCCGTGCCGGTTTGCGCGCCGGCGAGGATGTCGCGGCCTTCGAGGATGACGGGAATGGCTTGCGCCTGGACTGGGGTGGGGATGGTGTAGCCTTCATCGGCGACAGCACGAACCAGCTCGGCACGCAGGCCGAGTACTTCAAACGAGGTAGTGATGGATATCTCCTGAAACAGCCTGCGGCGCCCTTAAAGGGACATGCCGAACCGGTTCAGGCAGAATCAAATGAGTGAAAAAAACTTCGGGGAAGCGGACTGCCACGAAAAGGCTGGGGCGCGTACCGATTGACGTGCCCTGAATACCTTGCGGCGCATCATACCTACATTCCTTTCGGAAGTGGCGGTAATTTAGGGGAAACCGGCAATTTCGCGCACATTCCTTGCAAGACAACCGGCATATCGTTCGAGGGACTGCTTTAGGATGGGGCTGGTACATCCGTTGTTCATTCGTAACTCCGTGCTGCAACAGGGTGCGCGGGCGAATTCCCGACCCGGATTGACCATGCGGACTGCGGGAAGCCGCCGCCAGCCGGCACCGGGCCGGTGCGCCTTGCACCTGATCGACGCGCCACAAGTGGCATTCACGATCGAACGAACCATTCTCCAGAGGAAATCGGCATGAGCTCTGTTGTCGCCACGAACGAATCCGCCCCGGCGGTCAAGCTTTCGGGCTCCACAGCGGTCGCCGGGTCCATCACCGCTGCCGATGTCCAGGTCAAGGACCTCGGCAAATGTCTGCTGCCCTCCCCCGTCGTCGCCCACCTGGGCGAGAACGCGGTCGTCTACGTCGGCAATGCGGAAAAGGTGCTGGTGGACGATCGTATGTCGGTCATTCGCACGCATGCCGCCCAGGCGACGGCGCTGCCCGCTTTCGAACTCGCCGGCCCGCGCAACAAGGTTTTCTTCGACCCACGCACGGTTGGCTGCGGCATCGTGACCTGCGGCGGCCTGTGCCCGGGCATCAACAATGTCGTGCGCGGCATCGTGCTGGAACTGGCGCGCGGCTACGGCGTGAAACGCATACTCGGCTTTCGCTTCGGCTACGAGGGCCTCATCTCGCGCTTCGGCCACGAGCCGCTGCACCTGACGGCGGAATCCGTCGCGCACATCCATCACCAGGGCGGCACGATTCTGGGCTCGTCGCGCGGCTCGCAGGATCCGAGCGAGGTCATGGACAACCTCGAGGCGAACAACATCAATATTTTGTTCGTCGTCGGCGGCGACGGCACCATCCGCGGCGCAATGGCGATTGCGGCTGAAGCCGAGAAGCGCGGGATCAAGCTCGCAGTGGTCGGCGTGCCGAAGACCATCGACAACGACATCCATTTCATCGATCGCAGCTTCGGTTTTGAAAGCGCCTACTCGGCAGCTGTGGAAGTCGTGCGCAGCGCGCGCGTGGAAGCGATGGGCGCGCACAACGGCATCGGCCTCGTGAAACTCATGGGCCGGCATTCGGGATTCGTCGCCTGCCAGGCCGCGCTCGCATCTGCAGATGTGGACCTCGTGCTGATCCCGGAAATCGAAGCGCACCTTGAAGGCGAACGCGGCGTGCTGGGTAATCTGGACCGCGTGCTCGCGCGCAAAGGTCATGCAGTGGTGGTGGTCGCGGAAGGCGCGGCGCAGGAATTGATGGACGACGAAGCCGCAGCCGGCGGCACGGACAAGAGCGGCAACACGAAGCTCAAGGACATCGGCGTGTTCATGCGCGAACGCATCACCGACCACTACAAACGCGCAGGCAAGGAAGTCACGCTGAAGTACATCGACCCGAGTTACCTGATTCGCAGCGTGCGCGCCACGCCGTCGGACAGCGTTTACTGCTGGAACATGGCGCGCAACGCCGTGCACGCGGCGATGGCTGGCAATACGGAAATGCTAATCGGCCGTTGGCACGGCCGCTTCGTGCACGTGCCGATGGCGCTCGCCACGCGCAATCGCAAGCGCGTCGACACGACGGCGGATCTGTGGATGTCGGTGATCGAGGCGACGGGGCAGCCGCGCGCATTCGCATAGCGAATGCGCCAGGCGCGAGGCACTAGGCACGAGGTTCTAGATGGAAGTGCCTGACACCAACCGCTTGTCCTGCCCACGCCTTACTTGTCATTCCCGCGAAGGCGGGAATCCAGCAAATCGCGGAACTCCGAAAGATTGAAACCTCGCGCCTAGTGCCTCGAGCCTAGTGCCTGGCGGCGCGGTGGGATCGCGCAGTTATCCGCAAGATCCCACGGCGCCGCAGGCCGTACAGAACTCGCAGCCGTCCTTCTTGATCACAGCGCTGTTGCCGCACTCGGCGCAACGTTTACCCGGAAGGATCTGCAACTTCGACGCCGCGCGCTCGCGCGACGCATCGGGGATTTCCAGCACGCCCATCTCGTCGATCGGATAGCCGCGCTCGTCGAGCACGCCCAGCATTGCGAAGCGATGAATCATTAGTTGCGCGACATACGCTACCGTACTCGGCCAGTTGCGCTGCTTCTCGCCGCCCGGCACCTTCGCCATGAAATCGCCCAGCGGTTCCGCATAGCTCAGCAGCTTGCGCAGCTTCATGCCGATCCACGCCGGATCGATGATGCGCATGTCCAGCGAAAGCAACTTGCACAGGCCATCCAGCGCGCGCGGATAGCTACCCGCCAGCCACACTGAATACGGCCGGCGCTGTCCGGACGGCAGCACGAGTTCCTTCAACACCAGCACGAAATCATCGCCCGAGCTTGGATTGAACACATCGACCGACCACGACATCGTGCCGTCGGTACCGGTCTTGGGTTCCTTCTTTGCGAACAACGCATCAAGTACGGGAGAGCGATCATCGCGCGCCGCGAGGCCACCCAATTGTTCGACGCGCCAGCTGACGATGCGCGCGAACGCGGCGACGGTGCTCGGCATGCGCACCGACACGCCGTCGGGCGGCATCGGGCAATCGAACGCGTCATCGCCTGTAGTGCGCGAAAGGATGTCCAGCTTCATGCGCAGCCATGCACGATCCTGCGCGCGCATGTCCATCGACAACGTCTTCGCCACCGCGCCCAATCCAC
>JBDTTE010000115.1:0-10854 GCA_039930785.1 Betaproteobacteria bacterium
TCGACGGCTTCCCGCCCGTTCGTGGCCTCCGCCACCACATCCACGCCCGACATGCCGAGCAGCAGCGATTTCAACCCGGATCGCACAAGATTGTGGTCGTCTGCCAGCACGATCCTGATCGGCTTCATGTTCCCCTGTCCAAAAAACACTTGCGACTTCGACCGGCCTTCAGCATGCCACCGTCCTTACAAACCGCTCAGCTGCCTGAGATGCGCCTCCGCGCTGCGCGCAAGCGCCGCAAGATCGTACCCTCCTTCGAGGGAGGATACTATGCGACCGTCAGCGCTGCCTGCTGCAGCTTCCATGATTCGATGTGTAACCCACGCGTAATCATCTTCGACGAATCCCAATGAGGCCATGTCATCGTCGCGATGCGCATCGAAGCCGGCGGAAACGAAAATCATTTGCGGAGCAAACTCGCGTAGCGCAGGCATCCACAAATTATCCACCGCCTTGCGAAATTCCGCGCCGCCGCTATGGGCGGCCAGTGGAACATTCACCATTTGTTTGGAATGACCATCGGTACCGCTGTAAGGATAGAAGGGATGCTGGAAGGTCGAAACCATGAGCACCCGTTCGTCCTCTGCAAAAATGTCTTCGGTCCCGTTGCCGTGGTGCACATCGAAATCGACGATGGCCACGCGATCCAGGCCCCGCGCCTCGAGTGCGTGTGCGGCACCTACGGCTACATTATTGAAGAGGCAGAATCCCATGGGGCGCGCGCGGCAGGCATGGTGACCGGGCGGTCGAACGCTGCAAAATGCGTTGGTGACGTCGCCATTCATCACAAGGTCAACGCCCTTGACTACCGCCCCGGCGGCGTGCAGCGCCGCCGATAATGAATGCGGGTTCATCGCGGTGTCGGCATCGAGATGGACCAGTCCGCTGCGCGGCGACACCCCCGTAATGAAATCGATATGGTCTGCGTCGTGCACACGCGCGAGTTGTTCGCGCGTCGCCATGGGCGCCTCGACATCGACGAGACGCTGCATCAATCCTTCGTTACGCAAATAAGTCTCGATCGCCTTCAGCCGGGCCGGGCTCTCCGGATGACCCCCGCCCATGTCGTGCAACGCACAGTCGGGATGGTGAATGAAGGCTGTCGGCATCGGGCGCAGTCGTTTGCAGTATTGGCGCGACGATCTTAGGCACCTGGAGGCGCAAAGTCCACGATTTGCAAATCGCGACGCCTGGACTACTCTCTTGACATGGCAGTCACTTATCCAGAAGAACTTGATCGCAGCGTGCGCCTTCGCGATGGCACCCTGGTCCGGGTGCGCCCGATTCGCGCAGATGACCGCGAGATCGAACAGGAATTCGTTCGCAACCTTTCCGCCGAATCGAAATACTTCCGATTCATGAGTGCGCTGGGCGAACTCCCCGAAGCCATGCTCACCCGCTTCACCCGCATCGACTACGATCGCGAGATGGCATTGATCGCTTTGGTCTGCGAGAACGGGCGTGAAGTGGAAATCGGTGTGGCGCGATACGTGATCGACGGTACTGCGTCCGGTTGTGAATTCGCCCTCGTCATCGCGGATGCATGGCAGCATCGCGGTCTCGGAATGATCCTGATGCTGGACCTGATCGCCACCGCGCGCCAGCACGGCCTCACCTCCATGCAGGGCCTCGTCCTTGCCACCAACACAGCGATGCTCGGACTTGTCCACGCGCTCGGCTTTGCGATCCGCCCGGATGCGGAGGATGCGCATGTGCGATATGTGACGAAACATTTCGCCCCCGATACGCCTGATTCTCAACCGGCGGCGTCCGCTGCCGCTAATGTAAACTAGCCGCGCACATTCGCAGTATGCAAGTAGCGCGAATCCGCGTATCCGATTCATTCCCTTTTCATTCGCAAATGCCCAATCCGCTCGATCCCGTCATAGCCCAGGTCGGACGCATCATCCTCGGCAAGGAACGCCAGATTCGCCTGACCGTTGCCTGCCTGCTGGCGCGCGGCCACTTGCTTATCGAGGACCTGCCCGGCGTTGGCAAAACGACCCTCGCGCACGCCTTGGCCAGAACCCTGGGGCTGGATTTCCAGCGCATCCAGTTCACGAGCGATCTCCTGCCTGCGGACATCCTCGGCGTTTCCGTGTTCGACCGGGACAGTTCGACGTTCAAGTTCCATCCCGGGCCTGTGTTCGCGCAAGTGATCCTGGCCGACGAAGTCAACCGCGCAACGCCGAAGGCGCAAAGCGCCCTGCTGGAAGCGATGGAAGAACACCAGGTCACCACCGAAGGCGAAACGCGCGCGCTGCCCGAACCCTTTTTCGTCATCGCCACGCAGAACCCCTCGCACCAGGTCGGCACATTCGCCCTGCCCGAATCCCAGCTCGACCGCTTTCTGATGCGCATCCACCTCGGCTATCCGGATGCCGCCGCCGAACGCGCATTGCTGGAGGGCCGCGAACGACGCGACTTGATCTCCGAACTCACACCCGCGCTTGCCACCAACGAATTGCTGGAGCTTCAGGCAAAAGCCCGACTCGTGTTCGCAGCGCCTGCGTTGCTGGACTATGTGCAGGCGATCGTGCGTCACACGCGACAGTCCGCGGATTTCGTCAACGGCTTGTCGCCACGCGCGGGGCTCGCAATCGTGAACGCCGCACGCGCCTGGGCTTTCCTGGACGATCGCAAGGCCGTCATTCCCGAGGACGTCCAGGCCGTCATGCAGAGCGTCGCGGGCCATCGCCTGCAGCCGGTCGGTGGCTATTCTTCAGCGGGTGGCGGCCAGCTGGCCGAACGCCTGATCGCCGCGGTTCCGATTCCCTGACCTGCAACGCCGCGGCCTGATCATGGACGCGCCACACGCATCGAGATCCGATCGGCCGGTCCGACTGCCGCTGCGAGATCGCATCGGCGACTGGATCTTTCCGCCTAAAGGTCCCGAAGCCGGACCGGTCGTGCTGGAGCAACGCCGCGTTTACATCCTGCCAACGGGTGGCGGCTTGATGTACGGCATGACACTCATACTGATGCTGCTCGGCTCCATCAACTACAACCTGAGTCTGGGTTACGTGCTGGTATTCCTGCTTTCGGGGAACGGCATGGTGTCGATGCTGCATACCTGGCGAAACCTCGCGCGCCTTTCCCTGAGTCCCGGTAAATCCAGTCCCGTTTTCGCCGGGGAACTCGCGGGTTTCCCCATCCGCTACGACAGCCCCGGTTCGCTATCACGCAAGAGTCTCGCCGTGCAACTGGCCGGTCAGGCGCCGCAATATTTCGACGCGCAGGCGGGCCTGTCTGGCGAGATTGAGGCGCGCATGCCCGCCAACGCTCGCGGTCTGCTCCGTCCAGGCCGCTTCAGGATCTTCACGACGTATCCATTGGGATTGTTCCATGCCTGGGCAATAGTCGACCTCGACATGCACTGCCTCGTCTACCCGAAGCCGGAAGCCGGCAACACCGTGCTGCCGCCCGCGGCCGCCGCACACGGAGAAGGCGCCGCAGCCAACGCCGGTGAAGACGATTTTGCAGGCCTTCGCACGTTTAACGCCGGCGATTCACCCCGACGCATTGCGTGGAAAGTTTACGCGCGCAGCGACGTTTTTCTGTCGAAGCAATTCTCCGGAGGTGCCGCATCCGAGTTATGGCTGGACCTTAACGACATCCCCGACGC
This sequence comes from Betaproteobacteria bacterium, assembly GCA_039930785.1. GTDB lineage: Bacteria > Pseudomonadota > Gammaproteobacteria > Burkholderiales > JACQAP01 > JACQAP01. The sequence continues at coordinate 3,626 of JBDTTE010000115.1, forward strand.
GCTCGGGCTGGAAGCAAGGCTCTCGAGGCTGGCTCGCTGGGTCCTCGAAGCCGAAGCCGCAAACGCGCGCTACGGATTGCGCCTGTCCGCCGTCGAAATCGAACCCGACAGCGGTGCCCTGCATCGGGATCGCTGCCTGAAAGCGCTGGCGCTGTTCCAATGACATCAGCCACGATTTCACCCCGGCACGAGCTGAGACTGGTCGACCTGTCGGCGATCCTGATTTCGCTCGCAATGGTCATGGCACCGCACACGGCACATTTGCCGACATGGATTCCTGCGCTGGTCGCCGTCATTCTCCTCGCGCGTTTCTACTTCGGATGGCTTCACAAGCGCCTTCCCAACAAAATTCTCCTGGTTGCAGTCGCGCTTGGCTGCGCCGCAGGTGTCGCATTCTCCTACCGGACGCTGTATGGACGCGATGTCGGCGTGGCACTGCTTACCGTGATGATGGCACTGAAGGTCATGGAAATGACCACTTCGCGGGACACCATGGTCGCGGTGCTGCTGGCCTACTTCCTGGTTATAACGAATTTCTTCTACTCGCAGTCCATCCCGACGGCGCTGTACATGCTGCTTGTAGTCTGGGTCATTACTGCGACGATGATCGGATTGCAGGATCGCTTAGGACGCCCGCAACTTGTCGAAGTCGCGCGCCGGGCCGCGGCGATGATGCTCCAGGGCATACCCATCATGCTCGCGTTGTTCCTGCTGTTTCCGCGCGTGCAGGGTCCGCTGTGGGGATTGCCGCAAATTAATTATTCGGCCAAGACCGGTCTTTCGGAAAGCATGTCGCCGGGCGATGTCAGTTCACTGAGCCTTTCCGACGGTGTAACGTTCAGGGTCCTGTTCGAGAATCAACCCGAGAAACCGGCGGAGCTTTACTGGCGTGGTCCGGTCATGTGGAATTTCGACGGGCGCACCTGGCGGCCCGGGCTGAACCTCACCGCGCGCAACGCTACGGTCGACAACCTCGGTCCGACATTGCGGTACACGGTAACGATGGAACCCCACGATCGATCGTGGATATTCGCGATCGATACGCCACTGATTGTGCCACCCGATGCGTACATAACGACCGACCGCCAGCTACTTTCCAGGCGCGTCGTGCGCGAGCGCCTGCGCTACGACATGCAGTCCGCGCCGCGGTACCGCGTCGACCAGAACGAATCGCCTGCGACATTGCGTTCGGCGCTCAGGCTTCCGGCGGACGTGGCACCGCGGGCTCGCGCACTCGCCGCGCAATGGCGCGCGGAGGGCGGAAGCGATCGCGACATCGTCACGCGCGCGCTCGGCATGTTTCGCAGCCAGCCTTTCATGTACACGCTGGAACCCCCTCCGCTCGGCGCCGACCCCGTTGATGAATTCCTGTTCCAGACGCGCAGCGGATTCTGCGAGCACTACGCATCCGCTTTCACCTTCCTGATGCGCGCAGCCGGCATTCCCGCGCGCGTGGTCACCGGGTATCTCGGTGGCGAGATCAATCCCGTCGACGGCTATCTGGTCGTACGCCAGTCCGACGCCCATGCGTGGACAGAAGTCTGGCTGCCGAACGAAGGCTGGGTGCGGGTGGATCCGACAGCCGCGGTTTCACCGCTGCGCATCGAGCGCGGACGGGCGGCCGCCGTGCCGGAGGCAGAACTTGCATTGCTGGAACGCAAGAGCTTCGACTGGTTACGCCAGGCGCGCTACGCCTGGGATGCCGTCGCCAACACATGGAATCAGTGGGTGCTCGGATACAACCCCGAGCGTCAGGGACGCTTGCTCTCGAAATTCGGCTTCAGGGACGTAACCTGGCAGGATCTCGTCGTCATCCTGGCGGTGGTGAGCGGCCTGATCATCCTAGTGCTATCGCTCGCATTGCTGTATCGGATCAACGCCGCGCGTCCCGACGCAATACAACGCGCCTGGCTTTCGTTTTGCGAGAACATGGCGAGGCGCGGTACCGTGCGAGCGACAAGCGAAGGGCCGCGCGATTTTGCGGCAAGGGTGTCGCTGCAACTCCCCGAACTGAGGGAAGCCGCGCAGCGCATCAGCGCGCTGTACATAGCGTTACGCTACGAAAATAGCGGGAATGCACGAGAGACCGACCTTGCCGCATTACGCGGCGCCGTGCGCGCGCTGCGCCTGGAGCGCAGGCAAAAAGCGCGCAACTAAAGGTCGACCGTCAGGACCGCTCCGGCAGGTACTGCAGCGGATCGATGGGTTTGCCGAGGCGGCGGATTTCGAAGTGCAAAGCGATCCGATCGCTATCGGTGTCGCCGACTTCTGCGATCTTCTGTCCCTTCGCCACGGTTTGCCCTTCCTTCACGAGTACGCGGCTGTTATGCGCGTACACGCTGAGGTAGGACGTGTTGTGCTTCACGATGATGAGCTTGCCATAGCCGCGCAATCCGCTGCCGCTGTAGACCACTTTTCCAGGCGCGGCTGCGAGCACCGGCTGGCCACTATGACCTTCGATGCCGATGCCCTTCTGAATTGGTCCCTGGCCGAACCCGTACAAGAGCTTGCCTTGCATCGGCCACTCCCAGATCATCTTGCCGTCGGCAGCGGTTTCCTTCGGCGCCGCTGAAGGCGCTGCTTCGGTGACCTGGGGTTTCGGGGAAGGTTTGCCCGTGGCCACGACATTCGCGGGTGTCGGCGGCGCCACTGGGGCAGGCACTGGCATCTTGAATTGTGCGAGCGCCTGTTCGGAATACGGTACTTTGCGTGCCTTCGGCTCGGAGAACGCAGGCGCGCCTGCGGGCGCCGTCAGCGGAGTCGGTTGCGCGGTTGTCGCTTCGCCAATGCTGTCCGGGGGAAACAGGCGCAGCCGCTGATCGATTTTGATCAATCCCGGATCTTCCAGATTGTTCCAGGCGGCGAGCTCCCGGTAATCTTGCCCGTAGTCGAGCGCGATGCTGTAGAGCGTGTCACCCTTTTTGACAATGTGATACTCGGGGCGCCAGTCACCTTCGCGATACGGCTTCGTCGTCGGCTCTTCCGTCGCAGCGGGTTTCTCGGCCGCTGCATTCGATTGCTTGTCTGTTTTCGCAGGCGTCACCGGCACGGGCGGAAGCGGCGCAGGTGCGGGTGAAGAAGTCGCGGCCGACAGCGGCTTGGTCACGGGAGCAGCGCTCGTCGATGCCGGATTTGGCGATGACGAATTCGTTGGAGCCGCACTTTTGGCCGCCGCGCTTGTAGCTGGCTGGCTCGTTGGAGCCACAGGCGCCACGGCCACGTTTGCAGCTGGCGGCTTGGTGACCGGCCCGGCGTTTGGCGAACGCTCCACGACGGGTGCGGCCGTCGGTGTCGAACCGCAGGAGGCGAGCGCAACGCTCGCAACGACCAGCGCGAGCTCAATCCACGGCATGGGGGCGCGCATCATGCCGACACACCCGCAATCAAGGGAACAAACTTTACTTCGTCCAGAACCGATTGCGTGAAGCCATCGGGTCCGCGCTCAACCAGCACGAGGCGCTGTTCACGGCTACCCAACGGCAAGACCAGCCTGCCGCCCTCGACCAGTTGGTCGGCGAGTTTCTCCGGCAGATGCGTCGCCGCGGCCGCCATCACGATCGCATCGAACGGCCCGTGCTCTATCAGCCCTGCATGTCCATCGCCGTGCTTCAATTTGATATTTCGCATTCCGAGTTCGCGTAGCCTCACCCTCGCTTTGGACAGCAGGCCGGCCAATCGTTCGAGTGAATAGACCTCCCGTGCCACGCGCGACAAGACCGCTGCCTGGTATCCGCAACCGGTACCGATCTCCAGGACTTTGCCGAGCGTCCTGCCACCGCGAGCGAGTTCGACCATGCGCGCGACAGTGAAAGGATTGGAGATTGTTTGGCCAAAACCAATGGGTAGGGAGACATCATCGTAAGCGCGGCTCGCCAGCGCTTCGTCGACAAACATGTGGCGCGGGATCTCCGCCATGGCATTCAGGATGATCTCGTCTTTCACGCCCTGGTCGCGCAGGCGCTCGACCATGCGCATGCGGGTGCGCTGCGACGTCATGCCTATGCCGGCGATGCGGTTGTTCATGCGCGGCCCGCGTGAGCGAAAAGGGCGATGGCGAATATTCTCATGTCAGTACGGGCTCGACGAGCCAGTCGCGCACGCGGTCCAGCGCTGCATACTCGGTCAGGTCAATCTGCAATGGCGTCAGCGAAACCTTGCGCTGCGCGATCGCATGAAAATCCGTTCCAGCTCCCGCGTCCTGGGCGCCGCCGGCCGCACCGACCCAATACACCGTCTCGCCGCGCGGATTGGTGGACTTGACCACCCCTTCGGCCTTGTGACGCCTGCCGAGCCGCGTGACCTCCATGCCGCCGAGTTGATCGTACGGAATATCCGGCACGTTCACGTTAAACAGGCTCGCCACAGCGACGGGCCGATCGCGAAAACGCGCGACCAGTTCGCCCGCGACCCGCGCGGCCGTGGCGTAGTTACCGGCCGACTTGCTCGCAAGCGATATGGCGATCGACGGAATGCCTAGCAGGAAGCCTTCCGTCGCGGCCGCCACGGTGCCCGAGTAAATGGTGTCGTCGCCCATGTTCGCGCCGTGGTTAATGCCCGAAACAACCATGTCCGGCAGGTTATCCAGCAATCCTGTCACGGCCAGATGCACGCAGTCCGTCGGCGTCCCGTTGACGTAAAAAAAACCGTTATGGGAACGCCGGACGATCAAAGGGCGATCGAGGGTAAGCGAATTGCTGGCGCCGCTGCGATCGCGCTCGGGGGCGACCACGACGATCTCGGCGAATTTTGACAAGCCTTCCGCCAGTGCCGCGAGGCCGGGCGCGAAATACCCGTCGTCGTTGCTCAGGAGGATACGCATGGTTGGGATCGGCTGGCGGGGCCTCCGCTCCGGAGAGCGGGTTTACTCGAAATGCGCGAGGTCCTTTCGATCATTCTTCTCGAAAGCCTGCCGGCCAGCGGTTATTGGAACTGAAAAGTTGGTCGGGGCGAGAGGATTTGAACCTCCGACCACCTGCACCCCATGCAGGTACGCTACCAGGCTGCGCTACGCCCCGAAATCGCGGCCGATTATAGCAGGCCGGATTGTGTTCGAACGTTATTCGCGCAGGAAGTCGAGGATGCTCTGGACTTCCTTGCGCATGAGCGCCGGATTGAATTTGGGATGTGCACTGGACTTCGCTTGCACGGCCGATTCGTCCAGCCGCGCGCGTGCGCCACTGATCGTGAACCCCTGCTCGTACAAAAGCTCGCGAATACGCCGGATCAGCAGGACTTCGTGATGCTGGTAGTAGCGGCGGTTTCCGCGCCGCTTTACCGGCTTCAGTTGCGTGAATTCCTGTTCCCAGTAACGCAGTACATGCGGCTTGACGCCGCAAAGCTCGCTGACTTCGCCTATGGTGAAGTAGCGCTTGGCCGGTATCGGCGGGAGCGGCGCTCTAAGGTTGCTGCTGTGGCTGCTGTCCATCGTAGTTTTTCTCGACCATGGCTTTCAGTTTCTGGCTCGCGTGAAACGTTACGACGCGACGCGCAGTGATCGGAATTTCTTCGCCGGTCTTGGGATTGCGGCCGGGCCGCTGGGGCTTCTCACGCAGCTGGAAATTGCCGAAGCCGGAAAGCTTCACGCCATCGCCGTTTTCGAGTGCCATGCGCACTTCCTCGAAAAACGATTCCACCATGTCCTTGGCTTCACGTTTGTTCAAGCCTACTTTTTCGAACAACAGATCTGCCAGGTCGGCTTTGGTCAGCGTCATTGATTCACCTTATTGTCGCAACTCGGCACTGAAGTCCACCTTCAACACGCTCAGCAAAACAGAAATGGCCCCGTCTATTTCAGCGTCTGTAAGTGTTTTTTGAGTATCTTGCAATAACACACGGAATGCAAGACCTTTTTTGCCGTTTTCTATGCCTTTGCCGCGGTATACGTCGAATACCGAAATCGCGTGCACGATTAAGGGCCTGGACTGCATGAGCCGGTCAACGATAGCCTGCACTGCAACCGAATCTTCAACGACGACAGCGATATCGCGCCTAACAGGCGGAAATTTAAATACTTCTTTGTAAATTGGCAGCGCGCGATCCACCACGGGACCCGCTTCGAGTTCAAACAGGATCACCGGCCCCGGCAATTCGTATCGGGTCTGCAACCCGGGATGCAATTCGCCCATCCAGCCAATTTCGGCGCCTTCCAGCAATACTCGCGCGCTGCGACCGGGATGCAGCGCAGGATGCGGAGAAGCTTCGAATTGCAATGATGCCGGCGCCAGCAGGTTCTCAAGGTCACCCTTCACGTCGAAAAAATCCACGCTGCGTTTGGCGACGCCCCACTGCTCATCATCGGCAGGGCCAAAAGCAGCGGCGGCAATGCGCATCGGCTGCCGAATGCCGGCTACATCGAGGTCTCCATCCGTTACGGTGGCGTCACGCATGAAGGCCCTGCCGACCTCGAAGACCCGTACACGCTCGACCTTGCGATTCAGGTTGTAGCGCACGTTCGCAATCAGACCGCCGATCAGGCTTGACCGCATCACCGCCAGCTGGCTCGCAATCGGATTGAGCAGGCGAATCGGATTCGGGTTGCCCGCGAAATCCTTCTCCCAGCCCTCCTCCACGAAGCTGTAGTTCACGACCTCCTGGTAATCGGCAGCCGCCATGCGATCACGGAGGTCGTGCAGCGACCGCTGCCGTTCCGGCACGGCACGCATCGCGCTGGCCGCAACAGGCGGATTCGCAGGAATGCGGTCGAAGCCATGCAGTCGCGCCACTTCTTCGATGAGGTCTTCCTCGATTTCAATGTCGAAGCGGTAGCTCGGGGGCGTCACAACGAAGCTTTCGCTCGCTCCCGCGCCTTCGCGACGCGCGACAAATCCAAGCTTCGCGAAGTGACCGGCGATCTCGTCAGCGGAAACAACGACGCCAATGATCTTTGCGGCACGCGCCACCCGCATTTTTACCGGCTGCCGGTCCGGCAGCTTCGCCAGCGTGTCTACAACCGCGCCGGGCTCGCCGCCACACAGCTGCGCAATCAGTGCGCTCGCGCGTTCGATCCCGGCGATGTTGTTGTCGAAGTCGACACCGCGCTCGAACCGATGCGAGGCGTCGCTCGTAAAATTGTAGCGCCGCGCACGACCGGCAATGGCCTGCGGATAGAAGAACGCGGCCTCCAGAAACACGTTGCGCGTGTCGAGGTCAGCCTTGGTGCTGTCCCCGCCCATGATGCCGGCCAGCCCGATCGGCCCACTGGCATCGGTAATCGCCAGTACATCGGCATC
>JBDTTE010000116.1:0-10776 GCA_039930785.1 Betaproteobacteria bacterium
CGCGATGAGGGGTAGTTGTCATTCCCGCGAAGGCGGGAATCCAGATTGCGTTGCTTTATTACCCATCACCCATCACACATTGCTCATCCCTACGCGGGATTCAGCAGGCGGCGGACGCGATTGGCCAGGTTGCTCCAGTCCATCGGCTTGACGATGAAATCAGTGGCCCCTGCTTCGAGCGCGCGGTCGATCGATTCCACGTCGTCAAGCCCGGTCAGCATCACGATGGGCGTGCGAGCGCCCTGCAGCGTGGCGCGAATTTCACGGCAGGCACTAAACCCGTCGAGCTCCGGCATCAGAACGTCGAGAAGAAGAATGTCCGGCTTCAGCAACGCAAACCGATCGACGCCGGCCCTGCCATTCTCGGCTTCGTGAACGACGAATCCGCCAGCTTCAAGTGCCCTGCGGATCAGCAGGCGCATGACAGGATCGTCATCGACAACCAGGGCGATGGTCATGTTGGTTTCGGTTTGCGGGATGGGTGGATTCAAGTCGTTTTCTCGCCGAACTGCATGCGCAATGCGTCGTCGGCTGCGTCGTGGGCCTGCGACAGGGCGTGAAACTGCGCGCGTACGCGATCGAGATCCCCAGTGCGAAGGCTGGCTTCGATCTGCTTGCATAACTCCGAGAAACGGGTCGCACCCAGATTGGCGCTGCTGGATTTAAGCGTATGGACGGCCCGTCGCGCGCGATCGATATTGGCGGCATCGAGGGCCTGCATGAACTCTTCCATCAGTGTCGGCGCCGATTTCAGGTACGCGTCGAGGACCTTGCGCAATAACTCGTCGCCGCTCCCCAGGATCCGAATGTTGTCGAGCGCGCGAAGATCGATCACTTCGGGTGTGGATGCTTCAATCGGCGGCGCGGGCACCGCAATTGCACGGGTGTCGTGCCGCAGGTGCCGCATCAGTGATTCCGCCAGTTGTTCGCGGCGGAACGGTTTCGACAGATACCCGTCCATGCCGGCCGCCAGGCAGCGATCGCGATCGCTGTCCAGTGCGTTGGCGGTCAGTGCCACGATCGGCAGGCGCTCCCCGGCTGGTTCCTTCGAGCGCCACTCGCGCGTGGCCTGGTAGCCATCCATTTCCGGCATCTGACAATCCATGAGCACGATGTCGAATCGACCGTGCCCGAGCGCGCTCAGCGCTTCGCGACCGTTGTTGGCGACTTCGACCTGGCACCCCAAGGTTGCGAGCATCTCGCTCGCAACGAGCAGGTTCACCATGTTGTCCTCCACCAGCAGCACGTGCGCCTGGATGCTCGGCAGGCCCGTTTCGCTTGAACCTGCTGCCGCAATCTGCTCCATCGGCGCGCTCATCGGTCCGCCTTCCAGGCATCGACGCAGGTCATTGCGTCGTACCGGTTTGCGTAGCCATGCGGAGATGTGCAGTTCGCGCAGGATTAGCATGTCCAGGGAGTAGCCCACCGAACTCAGGGCGACAAGCCTGGGTTCCAGGGTCGCTGTACGCAGGCTGCGGATATCGCGAGCCAGCCTTGGCCCGTCGATGTCCGGCATCTGCATGTCGAACACGATGACATCGAATGCGTCGCGCGCGGTCGAAAGCATTTTCAGCGCAGCGACGCCGTCCGCCGCGCTCGCTACCCGCGCCCCCGCGGCGCGGCACTGGCTTTCCAGGATTTGGCGACTTGTCGCGTTGTGCTCGACAATGAAGACCCGCAGCGGGTGCTTTACTTCAATCGAGGGTGTGGCGAATCCTTCATCCGCGGCAACTGGTGACTTTCCGGATCTCATCCCGACATGCACGGTATCCGGGAGCGATTTGATCCCAAAAGACGGTGTCGCGAATCGGACCGTGAACCAGAAAGTGGAACCGCGTCCCGGTTTGCTCTCGACTCCGACGTCTCCGCCCATCAGCTTGACGAGCTGGCGCACGATCGACAGGCCCAGGCCGGTGCCGCCGAACCTGCGAGTGGTACTGCCATCGCCTTGCGAAAAAGGCTCGAAGATCCTGCTTCGCGCCTCGTTCGTTATGCCGACGCCCGTGTCACGTACCTCCGCGCGAAGTTCCACTGACCCGGGGGCGACCCGGGTCGCCGTCACGGAAATCACAATCTCGCCGCGGTCTGTGAACTTGATGGCGTTGTTGACGAGATTGACCATGATCTGGCGCAACCGGACCGGGTCACCGTCGACCACTTCGGGCACGTCGACGTCGATGGAACACGCGATCTCGAGCCCCTTTGACTCGGCGCGTTCGGCAAACATCTGGGCGACGTCTTCAATGGCCTCCACGAGGTCGAATGTAATGTGCTCGAGCTCGATCTTGCCGGCTTCGATCTTCGAAAAATCCAGGATCTCGTTGATGATGTCGAGCAAGTGTTCGGCTGAGCGCTCCACCGTTCTGGCAAGCCTTCGCTGATTCTCGTTCAGGCCGCTTTGCAGCAGCAGCTCCGTCATGCCGAGTACGCCGTTCATCGGCGTGCGTATCTCGTGGCTCATTTTCGCGAGGAATTGGGATTTGGCCACGTTCGCGGACTCTGCTGCTTCCTTCGCGTAGCGCAATTCCTCTTCCGCCGCCTTGTGCGCCGTGATGTCGGCGTTGGTGCCCGTCATCCGGGTGGCGCGACCGTCGGCATCGCGTTCCATGACCTTGCCGTGGCTTTGCATCCACTTCCATTCCCCGGACAGCGTCTGGATGCGGTGCTCGGCGAGGTAGTGTCCCGAGCCCTCCTGTCTGATGGCGTCGCGTATGGTCTCGCCGACGCGTTTCCTGTCGTCCGGATGGACTATGTTTTCAAGGTCGCTGAACGCTACGATCTGCACGCCCACTTCCGTACCGCGCATGAGGCCCCATTGCTCGCTCAGGTAGATCTGGTTGGTGCGCAGGTCCCAATCCCACAGGGCAAGTTGCGAACCTTCCAGGGCCAGGGTCAGGCGGTGCTCCGCCAGTTCCAGGTTTTCGGTCTGGCGTTTGAGCTCCTCGGTGCGCACCCGGACCTTTTCCTCAAGCCCGCTGCGGTAAGCCAGCAATTCCCTGTCCCGATGTTCGAGCTCGCCGAGCATCTGGTTGAAGGAATCGGTGAGGCCGCCGAGTTCGTCATTGGCTCGCCTGGGCACGCGCAGCGAGTAATCCTTGTCGCGCGAAACCATGCGCGTTGCGTCGACCAGTTCGAAGATCGGGCGAAATATTCGCGTGCTCAGAATGCGTGCGACAAGCAGGGCCACAAGGAATGCCGCGATGGTGCCGATAGCGGCGGTGAGCGTTTCGTGCAGCAATTCGGCCCGCATCGGTTTGAGGTCGAACAACAGCCATACTTCGCCGATGTGTTCGCCATCCAGCAGTACCGGTCGCATCACCTGCGTGGATTCCGCCCAGAAAGTAGAGGGTATGTTCTGCCGGATGGTCCAGGCGTCCGTCGCACCCGCCTTCGCCTGAGCATCGTAGGTCGCAAACGTCAGCCCTTGCGCGTCCATCAGTTTTGCCGCGATGACATCGGGATTGGCCCGCAATGCAGACAAGGCCTGCTGCGCGGCGGACCGGTCGGAAAAAACCAGCGGCGCCGTGCTGTTGAGGCCGACCACATCCGCCATCGCGGATGCGTTTGCCAGCGCGCTGCTCGCGCGCGACGTCAGGGCCATCCCTTCTACGAGCATGTAGGCGAACAGCAAGCCAATGCCCGCCGTGAGCATGAACACGGCGGTAATCTTGTGGCTGATCGGATAGTCGTTAAAGCGAAGTTTCATGCAATCGACCTAGGAATCCGGCGTGAACTTGGCAAGCTTCAGCAATTGGGAACTGATGCGCAGTCCGGCGCGTTGCGCTGCTCGTGTATTGATCTCGAAGCGCATCCTGCCTTCTTCGACAAACAGCTCGATGATGCCGCCTGAGGCCGCGAAGCCTTTGACGTCGCTTACGGTGAGCAGGCCGGCTCTTCCGCGCGCGGCCTCCGCCATCGGTCGTCCACCCGGTCCCACCACCAGGATATGACACGCATCCAGTTCGGTAGCCTTGATGTCACGTTGCACGGAAACCGCTCGCGTTTGCACGGTTTTGCCCTCCAGTCCAGCCATGGTTACGGCGAGTTCATTCTCGACGCCCGCCAGGCAGATCTTCACGCTGTTGGACGCATCGGTCCGCCACTCCACGAACTTCGCGAAGTTGTAAACGAACGCCGCCTTGACAGTGGCCTCTGTGGCCGTATCTGACGCGGCGGAGGCGGGAAATGCGAGCGCTTCGATCATGAGCAACCAGAGCGCTGCGAACCAACAGGGCGTTGTTACCAGCCACGAACGCTGCGGCCGCCATGCTGGAATGCAGGCAGTGAGGAAGTCAGGCGATACCGAATGTGCGATCGATCGTTTCACGTCCACACTTTAGAATTTGTAGGTGGCCTTGAGCCGGAAATTGCGGCCATCCTGTTGGAGCAGATGCCGGTCTCCGTTACCCAGATCGGCTGGATCCGAATATTCCCGCCCCAGCAGGTTGTAAATGCTCGCCGACACGTCCCATCCGCGCCATGGCCGAATCGTCGACACTGTCGCATTGAAAATCACATACGCTGGAATGTCGCTGGTCGAAATTTCGCGCTTGCTGGTGTATTGGGATTCGGCGGCAGCCTGCAGTCCCCATCCAACGGGGGCCGACATGTTCACCTTGACGAGATCCCTCGGCAGGTTCATCAGCCTGTTTCCCGAATCGTCGCGCGCATCCTGGTAGGCATAGCTGGCGCGCAGGCGGATGCTGTATGCCATGTTCTGTTCTATCTCGACCGAGCCGCCATTGGTGCGCGCCCGGCTGAGGTTCTGGAATTGGGTCACGCCCGTGGCGGGATCGATTCCGGCCGTGATCAGGTCGCTGATGCGGTAGTGGAACGCCGATAGCGTCAGTCGCGTGGTATCGCGCAGCCACGTTTCGAGGATTGCTTCGATGCTTTTTATTTTTTCCGGCTTGAGCGCAGCGTTGCCTACCTGCGTGCCCGGGAAAGAGTAATAGTGTTCGTACACATTCGGCGGCCGGAAAGCAGTTCCATAGAGGAGTTTGGCAACCACAGGATCGCTAAAGTGATAGATCAGGCCCACTCTCGGGCTGATTTCCGCATCGCTGCCGCTGTAGCTGTAGCTGTCGTAGCGAAAGCCTGTGGAAAGGGTCAGTTTTTCTGTCAGGGCGATATCGTCCTGCGCGAATAATCCGACCTGATCGCTGCTGCGATGGTCGTCGAGGTAGAGCGTGTAGGGCTGCGTCAGATAATTCGTCTGGTTCTGTTTCAGGTTGCGCTGGTACTCCGCGCCGAACACGAGTTTGTGGTGCCCGATTTCCGTCACGCCCTTGATCTCCGCGTTCCACCATTGCCCGTCGGTCTTGTCCATGGTCAGCATCTGCGGCTCATAATAATTCGCGCCGGTATAGGTGAAGTCCTTGTAACTGACATGGGCCGTGGTTTCGATGCTGCCAAGCATGCGTGTATAGGCAACGTCGATGCTCGACTGGCGATCTTCGTTATTATTTCGGGGATCCACGATGGTTCCATACAGGCCGCCGGTCACGCCCTTCTGGCGATCGGAATTGAACACCGCGATGTGCAGGTCTTCGAATTCGAATTTGCCGAACAGGCGATAGCGGTCTTCCCAGTCGGTCCCGGACACCCGGGCGCCTCCGGTGGAAGGTTCGCCGGGGAAAGAAAGCGAAGGACCATCGCTTTTGTAGCGACTGGCCGACAACAGCAGGCTGGCGCCGTTTTCGCCCGTGACGCCGTAGTCCGCGCGCCCTTCACGGCTCGCATAGCTTCCGTACGACGCACTGACTTCCGGCCCGCCGACTGCAGCAGCCGATTTGGTGATGACGTTGATCACGCCGAACAGCGCGTTGCCGCCATACGCCGACGAAGTCGGGCCACGAATGATTTCGACGCGCTCGATCAGGTCGACGTCGATGGGAAATTCGTCGCCAATAAATGCCTGGTCGAAAATGTTGTCGTTGACACGGTACCCATCCACCAGCAACAGGATGCGCGTGTTGAAATCACCGGTGCGCTGGAAACCGCGGATGCCGACGTAACTGTAGGCGCGGTCGTAGCTCACGTACATGCCCTGAACGCTGCGCAACGCGTCGGCCAGCGATCTCCAGCCGAATCGGTGGAATTCGTCCGCGGTGAGTACGCTGATGAGCGACGGCGCCTCGGATGGACTTTGTGAAAATTTCGAAGCGCCGGTGATCTTGACGGCGAGCAATTGTTCGAGCGAAAGCTCGGTCAAATGCGAAAGCTCTTCCCCAGGCGTTTCCTGCGCATGGGAAGGGCAGGCCATTGCGAGGGTCAGGGCTGCCACCAGATGCCGCAAGCGGGGGGTAGGCATGGTCACTTTCGGAGTGAACCTCCAACGGTTACGGCAGTTTTGGCCTGAAACTAAGCCTGAAGCTGGCGCTGCGGTGGTTCTTTGACCATACCATTCAAATGCTTGTGCAACGAGAAGCGACTCGTCGCATCAACGACTATACGCTCCGGTCAGGCAGCCGCGACCTCGCTGCGCGAAGGCGTGGATTCGATGACCTGCCGCAGATAACGGCCCGTATGCGATTGTACTGCCTGCGCAATGGCTTCCGGCGTTCCCTGCGCGATAATGCGGCCCCCGCCGTCGCCGCCTTCCGGTCCGAGGTCGACGACCCAGTCCGCCGTCTTGATGACGTCCAGATTGTGTTCGATGACGACCACCGTGTTGCCGTTGTCGCGTAACCGGTGCAGCACCGTGAGCAGCATCTCGATGTCGTGGAAGTGCAGGCCCGTGGTCGGCTCATCGAGGATGTAGAGCGTGCGCCCGGTATCGCGTTTGGACAATTCCAGCGCGAGCTTGACGCGCTGGGCCTCGCCGCCGGATAGCGTAGTTGCGCTCTGGCCGAGGCGGATGTAGCCGAGACCGACATCGAGCAGGGTATCGAGCTTGCGGGCAAGGGCAGGTACCGCACTGAAAAAATCCCGGCCCTGCTCGACGGTCATGTCCAGTACTTCGTGGATGTTGCGGCCCTTGTAGCGAATCTCCAGCGTTTCGCGGTTGTAGCGGTTGCCGCTGCAGACGTCGCAGGCGACGTAGACGTCCGGCAGGAAATGCATCTCGACCTTGATGACACCATCGCCCTGGCAGGCTTCGCAGCGTCCACCCTTGACGTTGAACGAGAAGCGCCCTGAACCGTAACCGCGTTCGCGGGCGAGCGGCACGCCTGCGAACAGATCGCGTATCGGCGCAAACAGGCCCGTATACGTCGCCGGGTTCGAGCGCGGCGTTCGCCCGATCGGGCTCTGGTCCACATTGACGACTTTGTCGAAAAAATCGAGGCCCTCTATTTCGTCATGCGCGGCCGGCTCGGCCGTGCTGCCGTACAGGTGCCGGGCTACGGCGTGATACAGCGTGTCGTTGATGAGCGTCGACTTGCCGGAACCGGACACACCGGTTATGCAGACGAACAATCCGATGGGCAGATCGAGGTCTACATTCTTGAGGTTGTTGCCGCGTGCGCCCAGCAGTCGCAGCATCTGCTTCGGCTGCGGCTTGTGGCGCAATGGCGGGATCGTTATGCCGCGCCGCCCGGACAGGTACTGCCCGGTCAGTGATTCGCTGCTGGCGGCAACCTGCGCCGGCGTGCCTTCGGCCACGATGCGTCCGCCATGGACGCCCGCTCCCGGCCCCATGTCGACCACGTAGTCCGCGCTGAGAATGGCTTCGGTATCGTGTTCGACGACGATGACGGAATTGCCGAGATCGCGAAGCCGCTTGAGCGTTTCGAGCAACCGGTCGTTGTCGCGCTGGTGCAGGCCGATCGAAGGTTCGTCGAGCACATACATGACGCCGGTCAATCCCGAACCGATATGCGATGCCAGGCGAATGCGCTGCGCTTCGCCGCCGGAAAGCGTCTCCGCCGAGCGGTCAAGCGAAAGATAATCGAGGCCGACATTGACGAGGAATTGCAGTCGATTGGCGACTTCGCCGACGATTTTTTCCGCAATGGCCAGCTTGGCGCCCACCAGGCTCGTTTCGCTGAAAAACTGCAGCGCGGCACGCAGCGGCATCGCGCTGATCTCGAAGATCGCCTTGCCCGCGACGAAAACATTGCGCGCTTCGCGGCGCAGGCGCGTGCCATGGCACTCCGGACACGACTGGTTCGCCAGATATTTCGCCAGCTCCTCGCGCACTGCGGTGGAATCGGTTTCGCGATAACGCCGCTCGAGGTTCGGCAGGATGCCTTCGAACACATGTTCCTTGTGATACTTGTTGCCGCGCTCGCCGATGTAGAGAAAGCGGATTTTTTCGCGGCCGGTACCGTTGAGGATCAGGTCGCGGATTTTCTCGGGCAGTTCCTCGAACGGCGTCTCGATGTCGAAGCCATAGTGTTGCGCGAGGCTCCAGATCATCTGGAAGTAGAACTGGTTGCGCTTGTCCCAACCGCGTATGGCGCCGGCGGCAAGCGACATCTGCGGAAATGCGACGACCCGTTTCGGATCGAGGAAGGTGATCTGGCCGAGCCCGTCGCAGCGCGGGCACGCGCCCATCGGGTTGTTGAACGAGAACAACCGCGGCTCGAGTTCGGACAGCGAATAACTGCAGATCGGGCACGCGAAGCGGGCGGAAAACAGGTGTTCGCGGTCGCCGTCCATTTCCACGGCGAGCGCGCGACCTTCCGCATGCCGCAGCGCCGTTTCGAAAGATTCCGCGAGCCGCTGTTTCACGTCCGCGCGCACTTTCACGCGATCGATCACGATCTCGACCGTGTGCTTCTGCGTTTTGGAGATCTTCGGCAGGTTGTCGAGTTCGTGCACTTTTCCGTCGATGCGCACGCGCACGAAACCCTGCGCGCGCAGGTCCTCGAACAGGTCGACGTTCTCCCCCTTGCGATCGACGAGCAGCGGGGCGAGGATCATCAACCGCGTGTCCTCGGGGAGTTGCAGCACGTGATCCACCATCTGCGCCACGCTCTGCGCCGATAGCACCACGCCGTGATCCGGACAGTGCGGCTCGCCTACGCGTGCAAACAGCAGGCGCAGGTAGTCGTGAATCTCCGTGACGGTGCCAACGGTGGAGCGGGGGTTGTGGCTGGTTGCCTTCTGCTCGATCGCTATCGCCGGCGACAGGCCTTCGATCAGATCGACGTCCGGCTTTTCCATCAGCTGCAGGAACTGCCGCGCGTAAGCCGACAGCGATTCCACGTAGCGACGCTGTCCTTCAGCGTAAAGCGTGTCGAAGGCGAGCGAGGATTTACCTGATCCGGACAATCCAGTGATCACGACCAGCTTTTCGCGTGGCAGGTCGAGATTGATGTTTTTCAGATTGTGCGTGCGTGCGCCGCGAACGCGGATGAAGTCCATTGATGTTCTGGTGCCTAGAGATGCTCTAGGGTGCGTGGTCAACCTGCTAATATACTGCACTTCAAAAGCGTTTCCCAACCCGCGTTTTCTGTTTTCGAGTACCACCTTCGCCCCGAATGTCTGCATCTGACCGCATGACCCCCCAGGAGTTGCGTGCGAGCTTTGGCCTCGCGGGCATATACGGGCTGCGCATGCTTGGCATGTTCATCATCCTGCCGGTATTCGCGCTGTACGCCGAAAAGCTGGCAGGCGGGGACAACCATACGCTCATCGGCATTGCGCTCGGCGCTTACGGCCTGATGCAGGCCTGCCTGCAGGTTCCGTTCGGCTGGCTGTCGGATCGCTGGGGGCGCAAGCGCACGATTTATCTCGGCCTCGCGGTATTCGCGCTCGGCAGTTTCGTTGCAGCAACGGCGCACAGTGTGGAAATGGTGATCGTCGGACGGATTATCCAGGGGGCGGGTGCGATTTCCGCCGCCGTCATCGCGCTGCTGGCGGATCTCACGCGGGACGACCAGCGTACCAAGGCCATGGCGATCATCGGCGTGACGATTGGCGTGACGTTCGCGTTGTCGATGGCGGCCGGCCCGGTGCTCGACCATCTCTTCGGCGTTCCGGGAATTTTCGCGATGACGGGCGTCCTGGCGCTGGCCGCGATCCTCGTGGTTCGCATCGTGATTCCCGAACCTCCCGCGCGTGGTCCGACCCCGGTGGCCAAGGCCTCACTCATGTCCGTTTTGCGAGATCGCCAACTGTTCAGGCTCAATTTCGGCATCTTTGCGCTTCACGGCATTCTCATGGCGATTTTCGTCGTAGTGCCGTTTGCCCTGCAGACGCATCTGCCCTCCAGCCGCCACTGGCAGGTCTATCTGCCGGTCATGGTGGGGTCGATCCTGCTGATGCTGCCGCCGATGCTGGTCGCGGAACGCCGCAATTTACAGAAGCCGGTGTTCGTCGGTGCGGTAATCGTGTTGATCGCCGCAGTCGCAGTGCTGGGAGCCGCCAGCGACAGCCTCGCCTGGCTGGTGGCCGGATTGTTGCTCTTCTTCGCGGCCTTCAATCTGCTCGAAGCAACGCTGCCGTCGATGATTTCACGGCGGGCGCCATCGGCTGCAAAAGGCACGGCGATCGGGGTCTACGGTTCGGTACAGTACATCGGCGCGTTTATCGGCGCGACAAGCGGCGGCTGGCTGTCGCAGCACTATTCCGCGCTCGCCGTCTTCGTTTTTTGCGCGGTCCTGGCAATCGCCTGGCTGTTACTGAGCTTCGGCATGCGCATCCCGCGGGTCGTCGAGACGCGCCGCTACCAGTTGCCCAGGACGGACGCCCGCAGCATTTCCGGGCTGGCGCAAAGCCTGTCCGGCCTCCCGGGCGTGCGCGAGGTCAGCCTGAGCGGCGAAGGCGTGGCTTATCTGAAAGTGGACAGCAAGGGCTTCGACGAACAAAATGTCATCAAACTACTGG
>JBDTTE010000117.1:0-10729 GCA_039930785.1 Betaproteobacteria bacterium
CGGCCCCAGGTGAAGGCCTGCTTGTTCGACTCGACCGCGACAGCATTGAGCTCGATCGCTTTCAGGATGGACTCCTCTTGCAGCGGGATCAGTCCTTTCTGGAAGGCAAAGCCAAGCATGAACAGATTGGTGGCGATCGAATCGCCCATCAGCGCTGTGGCAAGGCGTGTCGCGTCGATGAAATGCGATTGGCCTTCGACGGATTCGTCGATCAACGCGCGGATGTCGGCCGCAGGAAACTGCCAGTCCGGATTCTGCGCGAACTGTCCCGACGGTTGCTGGTGCGTGTTGATGATCGCAACGGTGCGACCGGGTCGCGTCTTGGAGATGGCATCGAGGGCGCCGGCCGTCAGCATGTCGCAACCCAGGATCAGATCCGCTTCGCCTGTGGCGATGCGTTGCGCGCGGATGTCGTCGGGGGCGCGCGCGATGCGTACGTGCGACGTCACGGCACCGTTTTTCTGCGACATGCCCGTCATGTCCAGCGCCGACGTGCCCTTGCCTTCGAGGTGGGCGGCCATGCCCAGCAACGCACCGATGGTGATGACGCCGGTGCCGCCGATGCCGGTGATGAGGATGTTGTAAGGCGTGTCTTTCAATTGCGCGACCGATGCGGCGGGCAACGCTTCCGGTTGCGTCGTCGATTGTTTCCCGGCTCGCGACTTCCTCGGCGTGCCGCCTTCGATGGTCACGAAGCTCGGGCAGAAACCCTTCAGGCACGAGTAATCCTGGTTGCAGGACGACTGGTCGATGGCGCGCTTGCGGCCGAACTCGGTTTCGACCGGCAGGATCGATGTGCAATTGGACTGCACGCCGCAATCGCCGCAGCCTTCACACACCGCTTCGTTGATGAACACGCGCTGCGTCGCCTTCGGATACTCGCCCTTCTTGCGGCGCCGGCGCTTTTCGGCCGCACAGGTCTGGTCGTAGATCAGGACCGAAACGCCTTCGACTTCACGCAATTCGCGCTGAACAGCGTCCATGTCCTTGCGGTCGTTGATCGTGACCATCGCCGGCAACTGCGAACGATCTTCATAGCGCGACATTTCTTCCGTCACTACCGCAATGCGTTTGATGCCCTCGGCGGCCATTTGCTGCGCGATCAGCGGCACGGAGAGTTGTCCGTCGATTGGCTGGCCGCCGGTCATGGCCACGGCGTCGTTGTAGAGGATCTTGTAGGTAATGTTGACGTTGGCCGCCACGGCTGCGCGGATCGCAAGGTGGCCGGAATGAAAATAGGTGCCGTCGCCAAGGTTGGCGAACACGTGCGGCAGTTTCGAGAACGGCGCCTGGCCGATCCAGGTGGCGCCTTCCCCGCCCATCTGGCAGATGGTCTTGGTGTGATCCGGATAGATGGCTGCAGCCATGACGTGGCAGCCGATGCCTGCCAGCGCGAGGCTGCCGTCAGGTACTTTCGTCGACGTATTGTGCGGACAGCCCGAACAGTAATAGGCCGGGCGCGGCGGCGTGCTGACCGCTTTTTTCAGCACGGCTTCCTTTGCTTCCAGAAACGTCAACCGTGCTTTGATCAGGTCGCTCTGGTGAAAACGGGCGATGCGCCCGGCGATCACGCGCGCGATCTGCGCGATGGAAAAATCGGCCTTTGCCGGCAGCAGCCATTCGCCACGCGGATGCACCCACTCGCCCTGGTCGTCGAACTTGCCGATCACGCGGGGGCGCACATCCGGATGCCAGTTGTAGAGCTGCTCTTTGAGCTGGTACTCGACCATCTGGCGTTTTTCTTCCACGACCAGGATCTCTTCCAGGCCTTTGGCAAATTCGCGCACGCCGTCCGGTTCCAGCGGCCAGGGCATCGACACCTTGAACAGGCGGATGCCGATTTGCGCGGCGTTTTCCTCGGTGATGCCGAGTTCTTCCAGCGCCTCCAGTACATCCATGTACGACTTGCCGGACGCGATGATGCCGAGCCGCGCGTTCGGCGAATCGATGGTCGTGCGGTTGATGTGGTTCAGGCGCGCGTAGGCCATCGCGGCGTAGATTTTGTAATCCTGCATCAGCGCTTCCTGCCGGCGCGCCTGCAAGCCGAGCAAGTCGTTCGACACGCGATAATTCAGGCCGCCTTCCGGCATCACGAAATCCGTCGGCATGAGGGTTTTCACGCGGAACGGGTCGGCCTCGATGGAGGCGGACGATTCCACGGTATCGGCGAGGGCCTTGAAGGCGACCGCGCAGCCTGAAAAGCGCGACATCGCCCAGCCATGCAGGCCGAGCTCGACGTATTCCTGCACGTTGCACGGATACAGCACGGGGATCATCGACGCGGAAAATAGATGATCGCTCTGGTGCGGCAGCGTGGAGGAGTAGGCGCCGTGGTCGTCGCCTGCGACCAGCAGCACGCCGCCGTGCTTCGACGTGCCGGCGAAGTTCATGTGTTTGAACACGTCGCCGCAACGATCTACCCCGGGGCCCTTGCCGTACCAGAGCGCGAACACGCCGTCGTAGTTCGACTCACCGATCTGGTCGACCTGCTGCGATCCCCACACCGCGGTCGCCGCCAGTTCTTCATTGATGCCGGGCTGGAATTTGACGTGATGCGCTTCGAGGTGTTTCTTCGCTTTCCACAGGGCTTCGTCGAGGCCGCCGAGCGGCGAGCCGCGATAACCCGAAATGAAACCCGCGGTGTTCAGGCCGGCGGCAACGTCGCGTCGGCGCTGGACCAGGGCCAGGCGCACGAGAGCCTGGATGCCGGTCAGGTAGACGCGATCGCTATCGGATACGTATTTGTCTTCGAGGGAAACGTTGCGCATGCTCGACTCCTGTGGGAATTCGATTCCGGGCCGCACACACCGGATGGGTGGCGCGATCCTGCCTCACGCGTTGGACCTGTCGTCCGCCGCGCAATTCAAAGTTCGAGGCGCGAGGCCCTAGGCTCCAGGCGCTAGGGGTTTGCAACCTCGTGCCTAGTGCCTCGTGCCTGGCGCCGCTCCGCTCTAGGCGCCGTAGGTCCGCGTTTCGCTCAGCATCACCTGATGATGGCCCTTGCCGCCGGCTATCATCGGAAAACAGTTCTCCTGGGCCGTAACGGCCACATCCAGGAAAAACGGACCGTCGTAGGCGAGGCTTTCAGCGATGGCCGCGTCCAGTTCAGCGGGATCGGTCACGCGTCGCGCACCCCAGCCGAAGCCTTTCGCCACCGCGACGAAGTCGGGCAGTGCTTCGGTGTAACTGTGGCTGTAGCGGCCGCCGTGATTGAGTTCCTGCCACTGACGGACCATGCCCATGTAACCGTTGTTGCACAACATGAGCTTGACCGCAGCGCCATGCTGCACGGCGGTTGAGAGTTCCTGGATGTTCATCAGCACCGAGGCATCGCCGCTTACGCAGACCACGAGCTTGTCCGGATTGCCGACCTTGGCGCCGATCGCCGCCGGCAAACCGTAGCCCATGGTGCCGGCACCGCCCGAGGTGAGCCAGCGGTTCGGGCGATCGAAGCGCAGGTGCTGCGCGGCCCACATCTGGTGCTGGCCGACATCGGTCGACACGATCGCATCGCGTCCGGCCAGCGCGTTGTTCAGTGAGCGCATCAGATGCTGCGGCAGCACTGCATCCTTGCGCGGCTTGAAGCCGAGCGAATCCTCGGCGCGCCATTGGTCGATCGCCTGCCACCACGCATCGAGTCGGCTGGCATCGAAAACATGCTCGCCGAGCTCGTCGTGCAGGGCAGTCAGCGACTCCAGGCAATCGCCGACCATCGGTACATCGGCGCGGATGACTTTGTTGACGGAGGCAGGGTCGACATCCAGATGGATGAACTTCGCGTGCGGACAGAATTCGCTGATCTTGCCGGTCACGCGGTCATCGAAGCGAGCGCCGACGCAGACCACGAGGTCGGCTTCGTGCATCGCCAGGTTGGCTTCGAGGGTGCCGTGCATGCCGAGCATGCCAAGGAATTGCGGATCGGAGGCCGGATAAGCGCCCAGGCCCATCAAGGTCAGGGTGCAGGGCGCGCCCATGCGTTGCACCAGGCGTGTGAAAGACGCGCAGGCCTCGGGGCCGGAATTGACCAGCCCGCCGCCGCCGTAGAACACCGGCCGGCGCGCTTGCTTGAGGAGCTCCACCGCATCGCGCACGCGGCCGCGGCGCGGCAGCTTGCGTTTCGAAGGCACGTCCAACTGCGGCTTTTCGGTCGGCGCCACGAAGGTCGCCAACTGGATGTCCTTGGGAAAATCCAGCAGCACCGGCCCCGGACGCCCCTGGGTCGCCACATCGAATGCCTTGCGCACCAGCATTTCCACCTGGTCGGCGCTGCGAATCTGGGCATTCCATTTCGTCACCGGACGCGAAAGCCCGAGCGCATCGCATTCCTGGAAGGCGTCGGTGCCGATGGAATGCGTGGCAACCTGCCCGCTGATGCAGAGCACCGGCACGGAGTCACAGATCGCGTCGAGCAGGCCGGTCAGGGTGTTGCTCACGCCGGGTCCGGAAGTGACAAGGACCACGCCAAGTTTGCCGGTCGAGCGCGCATAGCCCTCGGCCGCATGGACCGCAGCCTGCTCGTGACGCACCAGCACGTGGCGAATGCGGCGCTCGCCATGCAGCGCGTCGTAGACTGGCAGGACGGCCCCGCCGGGATAACCGAAAATCGTATCCACCCCGAGGTCGGCCAAGGTATCCAGCAAGGACTGCGCGCCACTCAGGCTACGGGTTTGGGCAGCGGCGACGCGCAGGCGGTCGACGACGGGCGGGATGGTCAGCGTGTTCATGTGGGGCATGTTACGCGGCGAGCCCCAGAAAAGGCATCTCTTTTTCTGTCATTAAGCGGTACTATCAGAATAATTTTCTTTTATTCTACAAAAATCAGAATGAGTGTCGATAAATTCGATCTGGCGATCCTGCAAGTCCTGCAGGATGACGCGCGCGCCAGCCTGCAGACGATCAGCGAGCGGGTCGGCCTTTCGTCCACCCCCTGCTGGGCCCGCATCAAGCGCATGGAAAGCGACGGCGTGATCCAGGGTTATACCGTGCGCGTCGATCCGCCGTCGATCGGCCTCCCGGATACCGTCATCGTGCAGGTCACTCTGGAAAGCCACACCGACGAAACGTTGTACGATTTCGGCAAGATCCTCGAGCAGATACCCGAAGTGATGGAAGCCTACCTGGTGTCCGGCGACTACGATTACTACATCCGCATCGCCGTGAAGGACACGCGCGACTACGAGCGCCTGCTGCGCGAGCGCCTTTATCGCATTCCTGGCATCCGGCACAGCAAATCCAGCTTCGTGTTGCGCACCCTGAAAGAGCGCCTGCTTCCGCTGTCGACGGCGCCTGCCGCGCAGGCCCTTGAAACGCGGCCGAAGGCGGCGCGCAAACGCGCGGCGAAGCGCAAACCGTCATGATAGACAACCGACCCGTCGATGCCATCGGGCGTGCCCATGCGGTGGCGCGGACGGACGCTCGCATCGTCAGCCTGGTTCCCAGCCTGACGGAGTTGCTGTTCGACATCGGCGCCGGTGACCGACTGGTGGGCCGCACCGGTTTTTGCGTGCACCCGCGCCAGCAGGTGAAAACCGTCCCAAAAGTCGGCGGCACCAAAAGCGTGGATATCGAAGCCATCCGCGACCTCGCGCCGACGCATCTGATCGTGAACATCGACGAGAATGAAAAGCCGACGGTGGACGAGCTCGCGAAGTTCGTCCCCAACATCATCGTGACGCATCCGTTGGGGCCGCTCGACAATCTGTCCTTGTATCGCTTGTTCGGCGGGATTTTCGGTCGCGAGGAGGGCGCGGCGGCGTTATGCGAGGACTTCCAGAAGACCTATTTCCGCACTGTCGGCGCGTGCGCGGACCTGCCGCGCGAGCGCGTGCTGTACCTGATCTGGAAATCACCGTGGATGACGGTCTCCGACGACACCTACATCTCGCGCACCCTCGCGACGGTGGGTTGGGACACGTTGCCCGTGCCGGGCGGTGAGCGCTATCCGCATGTAGAACTCACGCCCGAACTCTTGGGCAGCGTCGATCGGGTGTTGCTCTCGTCGGAGCCTTACGCATTTCGCGATCGCCACCTGGAAGAAATCCGGGTGTTGATGGTGGCCATGCAGGAGCGCCCGCCCATTGCCGTTTCGCTGATCGATGGCGAGATGACGTCCTGGTATGGCAGTCGTGCGATAGAGGGGCTGCGTTATTTGGCGAAGTACCGCGCCGAGCCCCCGAACTAGTCGAGCGTGATGAACAGCGATTTGCGCGGCTTGCCGTTCACCGCGCGGCTGATGTGGCCCTGACCCGTCGTATCTTCCGCGAGCAGGATGTCGCCGCTGCGCAGAATGCGCTTGGATCCATCCCCAACCTCGATTTCAACCTCACCCTCGAGGTTAACCACGTACTGACGCCGCGGCGCGGTATGGAACTCGTAGTTGTAGTCGCCGCCGGTTTCGCGAAAAACGATGCCGGTGGCCTTGGTCAACTCCGAGATGAAACCGATTTTCCCTGAGCTCTTCAGCGGAACTTTCAGGTCTTCGAAGTGGGATTGGTTGTCGGCGCCGGTATAGATGCGCACGACGGTCATGGTTTTCCCTGCGTCGTCGGCCCGTGTTTCGGATGACATGGCGATTCCACTCCCGATTGCAATTGATATCAGCACAAAGCCGGCAAGCCGGCGGATATTTTTCGTTTTCACATCGCCCTCCACTTTTAATCTTCTCACCCTCTACAGCTCATCACGAAGGCACGAAGAACACGAAGAAACACGAAGAAGGTCAAATGCCACCTCGAAGGCGGAAGAGGCATCGAACGACATCTGATGGCGAATCCGATAATCAAGACGGCTCCATAGGTTTCGAGTCGCCTATGTTTCGCTCTTCTTCGTGTTTCTTCGTGTTCTTCGTGTCTTCGTGATGAGATGTAGGTTGTAGTTGCGGGCGATGGCAAAATTTAAGCAAGTACCTTCTGCGGTGGGCACGCGAACATCTGCTCCATTTCCCTGCGTATCTTCACCGCTTGAATTGACTCGTCCACCACGACATCGGCCCAGCGCACCGGCTGTCCCGCTGAGACCGCATTCGTCAGCTTCACATCGTGCGCCAACCCGAGCGGCAGCGCACCGATCTTCAGCGACGCGTCCGCAGGCATCAATTTCCCGACGACGGTGTAGCCGCCTTCTCCGTCGAGGGTCTCGCCGACTTTCAAGTCACGCTTCGCCGTCGCGACGCAGTCGGCGCGAAAACCCGTAGCGCTGCCTGTCGATTCGCCGCGCAGGCCGACCGAAGCAACCGAGATACCGACTTCCAGGCCGATCAGGTGCCAGCGTTTATACAAGCAGGCGTAGCGCCCCGAGGAATCGGTGCGCACCATGTATTCCTTGAAACAGTTGCGGATGTACTCGGTCTCGCCTTCAAACACCACGAATACGCCGAAGCGGATGTCGTAGGGGATTACGCGCCCGTCGGTTTCCAGCGAGGAAATAACCTCGACCTGCCCGCGATGATGCAGGTGTCCGCCTTCCGCGATCGGGCGCATCACGTTCGGAATGTCGTCGACGCTCGCGGGAGGAAACATCAAGCCGTACGGCGCTGGCGTCAGCCCCGTCGCGTTGCACACCGCCGTGCTTTCGATGGCGGGCTTAGAGCCATCTAGAAACGAGTTGAACATCTTCGGATTCAATCCGCCGATCTTCGCCTGCTCAGGCGTGAGGCCGTAATGACCCCATACGGTTTCCGGCGTCGATTGCGCGAAGTGCGGCAGCCACTTGTGGCCGCGGCCGGCCGCGACGACGTTAAAGCCGGCGGCACGCGCCCAATCGACGAGGTCGCAAATCAGCGCGGGCTGATCGCCATAGGCCAGGCTGTAAACGACGCCGGCCTCAGCTGCGCGACGTGCGAGCAAAGGCCCGCACATCGCATCGGCTTCGACCGTGACCATCACGACATGCTTGCCGTTGCGAAAAGCCGCGAGGGCATGCTCCACCGCCGAGATCGGATGGCCGGTGGCTTCCACAATGATGTCGATCATCGGATGCGCAATGAGCGCCTGCCAGTCTTCGCCGACGTAAGTCAGCCCCGATGAAAATGCCGCATCCAGCGAAGGGGCCGCATAGCGCTCGGCTTTCCAGCCGACGCGCTGCAGGTTGGTCTTCGCGTTCGACGGCGACAGGTCTGCGATGCCGGCAAGGTGCAGTCCCGGTGTTTTGGGAACCTGCGCCAGGTACATAGCACCGAATTTTCCGGCGCCGATCAATCCGACCCGCAGCGGCTTGCCCTGGGCTTCACGTTCGCGCAGTTTTGCGTAGAGGTTCATGGCGTGTCCATTCAGGCGGCGAGCGGTTTCAGCGCCTCTTCGGGCGTGCCGTCTTTCCACGGCAGCGGCACGTCGTAATCCTTCACCAAACAGTCGTCGGGCAGGCACTCGATCGGGGTGAAGTCGCGATGCGCGATGAACTCCGGGCGTTTGAAGCGGCGGATGTGATTGGAAACTGCGCACAGGCTCAGATAGACGTTGACGCGATCCCACGGCGACAAGTTGCAGTTCGACGCATGCACCAGGCACGAATGAAACAGGATCATCGACCCGGCCGGCCCTTTCGGCGCGACCAGCCCGCCACGCTCCACCAGCTTGCGGATGGTTTCATGGTTGATGGTCCACAGTGGATAGCTGGTCGTGGACGTATCGTGTTGCGCGTCCAGCACACCGAGCTTGTGGCTGCCGGGGATGAACATCAAGGGTCCGTTGAACTCGTTGACCTCGCCCAGAAAGATCGCAACGTTCATGGCGCGCGGCTGCGGCATCTGGTCGTCGTTCTTCCAGGTACCGTAGTCCTGGTGCCATTGCCAGACATCGCCGTCGAACGCCATTTTGCCGTTGACCTTGAACTGGTGCATGTACACCGCTTCACCGAACAACTCCTGGATGGGTTCGACCATGCGCGGATGGCGCGCAAGTTTCGCGAACTGCTTGTTATACATATGCGCTGCGAAATTGGTCCGCACCGCGTTGCTGTCTTTCTCGCGGATATTCTCGGCACGGTGTTGCGCGTAAAGCGCGGGCACTTCGTCCAGCAGCGTCTTCACTTCTTCCGGCGTGAACAGGCTGGGGAAAAACAGGTAGCCGTCACGTTCGAACTGCTCGAGCTGCTCTTTGCTGAGCTTCATGGCTTACTCCTCGTCGCTCTATTTCATATTCAGGATGCTTCGCGCGCCTGCCGGTCGATCTCACGTGCAAGATGATGGCCGGCTTCCTCACCGTGCCGGCGCGCGGCGCGTTCGGCACGATCCGCGTCACCGCGGTTGATCGCCTTGAGGATCGCTTCATGCTCATCCCACACCGTGTCGCGCACGCCGCCTTCCTGCAACGCGACGCCCATCGCGCGCCGTATGTGTTGCCAGTGGTGACTGGCGCTTTCGGCGATCAGGGGATTGCCCGACGCGGCGTAGATCAAATTGTGGAAACGCATGTCGGCATCGATCATTGCGCCGACGCGCGTTCCCTTCACCGCTTTGCGTCCCTCGGCGATGATGCCCAGGTCGATTTTGGTTTTTGCCAATGCAGCCTGCCGCGCGGCAAGCGCGTCGAGAGCCGAACGCACTTCATAGATGTGTGCGATGGATTGCGAACCCAGCGGCAAAACCATCAGTCCGCGTCTACCGGCATCGATCACGAAGCCGTCTTTCTTTAGCATGCGCAAGGCTTGCAGGACTGGCTGGCGCGAGACTTCGAGCGTGGCCGCCAGTTCCTCCTGCGTCAATCGTGCACCGGGGGCTAGATCGCCCTCGCAGATTGCATTCAGCAGGCGCTGATACACCTGGTCGGTCAGGTCGGGTACAAGCCGGATGGGACTGATGGAGGCCATGGAATGAACAAGGACACGAATTTTGGTTATTGTATACAGAATCCAAACTGAAGAAATTGTAAGCTGCCGCACTCGACGCGAAGAATGTCGCGGCGCGGCGACAGATTGCAATCTAATGCATAGCTGTCAACCGCGCGTTGGCGCCGTCGTTGATAAGTTGCATCGCGGGCCCGCATTTGGCGCGGCCTCGAGTCCAGAGGAGAACACATGAAAATTAAATTGACCGCCATTGCTGCCGGGCTGGCCGCCTGCGCATTTGCCATGACCGCTTTCGCACAGAATGCGGCAGATACGACGCAGCGTGACGTGAATCAGCAGAATCGCATCGAAGACGGCTTGAAGTCCGGCCAGTTGAATACCAAGGAAGCCGGCAAGCTCGAAAAAGAAGAATCGCGCGTGGACAAAATGCAGTCGAATGCTCTGAAGGACGGCAAGATGACCGACGCCGAGAAAGCGCGCATAGAGAAGGCGCAGAACAAGGTCAGCGGGGATATCTACAAGGAAAAGCATGACGCGCAGACCGGCAACCCGAATTCGGCGTCCTCGCAACGCATGCAGGCTGATGTGCAGCGCAACGCAAACCAGGAACAGCGCATCGATAACGGCATCAAGAACGGCACGATGACGAATCGCGAAGCGGCTAGTGCGGAGCGCGGTCAAGCGAGGGTCGACCGCAAGGAAGCCAACGCGGCGGCAAACGGCCATGTCGGCGCCGCGGAGCAGAAGAATATCCAGACCGCGGAGAACCGCCAGAGCCGCAAGATACACCTCGAGCGCGGCGACGGTCGGTTCGTCGACGACGTCGACCGCGCCGAGCGCGTCGGCGAGGAGCCGGTCCGGGCGCTGGTCTGTGACGACATTGAGGTTCTCGCGGCGGTAAGCGCCCCCGGGTTCGTAGCGTCCCAACACCCGCTCGGGATGAGCG
>JBDTTE010000118.1:0-10723 GCA_039930785.1 Betaproteobacteria bacterium
GACTGTGCTGGCCACGGCTGGCGGTTGTCCGGCGGATAGATTCCCCTGTTCTGCAGCGGGCCGGGTGGTGCGGTGTCCCGTAGCCGCACCCTGGCGGCATGCCTTCGGCGGGCTCGTTCTGCTATCGTTGGCATCCTGATACCGGGTCATACCGGACACATAAAACGGGGGAAGCAATGCAGCGTTTGACGAATACGGTCAGGGAACGGCTGGCCCAGGGCGGCGTCGCGATCGGCATGGGCATTCGCGGGGTACGCGGCGTCGAAATCGCGCGGTTGATGAAGTCAGCGGGTTTCGACTGGCTGTTCATCGACCTCGAACATGGGTCGACATCGGTCGAAACCGCCTATCAGATCTCCGTCGCCGCGCTCGATGCGGGCATCGCATCCTTCGTGCGCGTGCCGGCCGGCGAACTGGCGCTGGCCTCGCGCTGTCTTGACGGGGGCGCGCTTGGCGTCGTCATCCCGCACGTCGACACGCCGGAACAGGCGCGCGCCATGACGGACGCATTCCGTTTTCCGCCCCAGGGGCATCGCTCCATCGGCGGCGGCTATCCGCATTTCAGCTTCGAGTCGCGGCCGATCGGCGAAGTCGTGAGTGCCCTGGACAATGCGACCATGGTCGTCGCCATGATCGAGACGCCGCTGGCGGTCGAGAACGCGGAGCGCATCGCCGCAGTGCCGGGGCTGGATGCCTTGCTGGTCGGCACGAACGACCTGTCCCTGGAGATGGGCATTCCCGGCCAGCTCGATCACGAACGCATCAAGGCTGCCCTGGGGACCGTCCTTGCCGCGTGCAAGAAGCACGGAAAAATTCCGGCGCTGGGCGGCATCTACGGCAAGGACCTGCTGACGCGATACATGGAGCTTGGTTTTCGCATGGTGCTCGCCGGCAACGACATCAGCCTGCTGCACAGTGCCGCCAAGGAACAGGCGGCTTTCGTGCGCGGGCTCGACCACGGCCTGACCCCGGTAGCTGGAGCCGCCAAGCGGTGAGCGCACTGAATACCTGGCTGACCCGGCGCGGTCAGGGATTTTCGGAGCGACTCGGTGCCTGGCGCGGCACCCTGCGTTTCGCGTCGGCCGCTTTCGTCGGCATGCTTTCGCCAAGCACGTACAACAAGGCGACGCGCATGGTCGTCCAGAAGCAGATCTATTTCACGGCGTGGCAGATTCTGCCGGGCTTTGCCCTGTTCTCGCTGCTGTTCAGCTATCTGATCATCGAGATCGTCGGCGCCACCGCCCGGCAATACGGGCTTTACGAATACGCGCTGGAATTGATCGTGCGCATCCTCGTCCTGGAGATCCTGCCGCTCATCACCGCGTTGTTCGTCGCTTTGCGCACCGGCGCGGCCATCAATACCGAGGTCGCGCTCATGAACATCCACAACGAGCTCGATGCGATGCGACGCGTCGGCATCGACCCGATGCGCCTCGAACTGCTGCCGCGCGTGGTGGGCGGCACGATTTCAGTTCTTGCGCTGACGGCCGTGAATGTTGTCGTAGCACTGTGGTTGACGCATCTGCTCATCATCGAATTCCATCCCTGGACGCTGACACCCGGGGATTTCACGCGCATGATCGGCAAGGTCCTGGACTGGCCCACACTCATCATCCTGTGGACCAAAACATTTGCCTTCGGATTCGCGGTCACCGTGATCCCGATTTCGGAAGGGCTGAACACGCCGCGCAAGCTGTTCCACGCCCCCATCGCGGTGCTGCGCGGCATGGTGCGGTTGTTTTTCGCGCTGATGCTGATCGAGGCTGCGGCGCTGGCCATCGTATACGTGTGAACCGATGAACCACCCGACCGGCGGCATGCCACCCGAAACCCACCCAGGCCCACGGAAAAAATTGGCGAAAAAACGCGTCATCCTGCTGGCGGACGATGCCGCGCGGCTGCGGATGGTGGACGAGAATCCGCAGGCGATCCTGGTGTCGGAGACGCTGCCGCTGCGCGCAAACCTGTCTGTCATCGAGAACATTACCGTCGTCCTGCAATTCCGCACCAACAGCTACCTTGGCGAAGCCAACGATTCGGCGTGGCGGCTCCTGAGCCAGGCGGGGTACACGGCGTGCTCGGAACAGCGCGATCCGGACCTGACCTATGAAGAGCGTTTTGTCACCAAGCTGCTGCGCGCCATCGTGCTCAGGCCGCCTGTGATCCTGATCGACCGTCCGTCCATGTTGCTGCCGGATTCGAACTATCCGGTGTTCCTGAACAAGCTCTTGCTGGCGCTCGACGCAAACTTCGATCAGTGCTGGATACTGGATTACGCATGGAACGCCCCCCTGTACAACAATCGGGTGTAAGGCACCTCGCCTTCAAGGTCGGTTTCATACTGACCCTGATCCCGATCATCGTGTTCGGGCTGCTGCTCTATGCGCTGTATGCGCGCGGCGTTTTCGATCGCACACAGGGCCTGACCCTGGTTGCCGCGGACGCCGAAGGCGTCGTGGTCGGCATGCCGGTCATGTTTTCGGGATTTCCGATCGGCAAGGTTTCCGGCATGGCGCTCGACGAGCAGGGCCAGGTGCGAATCGACGTGCGAATCAGGGAAAAAGACGCGCGCTGGTTGCGCAACAGCACCGTGTTCTCGCTCGAGAAGCAGTTTTTCGGCGGCGCCAGGATTCGCGCGTTCAGCCCAAAGATGCAGGACCCTCCGCTCCTCGCCGGGACCGAGCGCCCGCTTGTGTACAAGGATTCGGCGCAGGATATCCCGCAGGTCATTGCGCGCGCCAACGCCATCCTGCAGAACATCGATGAGATCATTCGCCCGGATTCGAGCTTTAACGTGACGCTGGCGAACCTGAAGACAGTGACCGATCGCATGGCCGGCGATTACGGCGTGCTCGGGGGGATTACCGGCAATCCCGAGCAGGCGAAAAAAGTGCTCGATACCGTCGATCGCGTGACTGCATTGATCGAGTCGCTCAAGGGTGTGACCGTGCGCGCGGATAGGGTGCTCGCGAAAACGGATGCCAGCGTATTCGGGCAGGGCGGTGTGATGGACGAAGCGAAACAATCCGTCGTCCGGCTCAATTCGATCCTGGCCGAGGCACGTGACAGCCTGAAGAAGGCTGATGATATTCTCGCCACGGCGCAGGCAGGAACGACAGAAGTCAAGACCGCTGCGACGAATGTCCGGGAAGCAACAGCGGATCTCGGCGCACTGCGCGGCGAAGTCGATGACAGCATCCGCAAGGTCAACGTCTTGATCGACGAAATCAATCGCAAATGGCCGTTTGCGCGCAAGCAGGAAATCAAGCTGCCATGAGAATGGCGCGCGCGTTTTGGCTGCCGAGTGTGCTGGCGCTTTGCGCGTGCACAAGCGGCCCTGCAGTGCCGGACTGGCAGGCGCAATCGCAATCCGCCCTGGAGAATTTCAGGCAACGCTACCTCGAAGGCGATTCGAGCGGCGCGGCGCGGGCCTTTGCGCGGGCAAAGGCAGCGCTCGCCTCAACCGGCAAGCCCGAACTCGTGGCAAAGGCGGAACTGGTGCGTTGCGCGTTGGGCGTGGCCGCGCTGGACTTCGACGCCTGTTCGAACTACGACGCCCAAAGTGCCGATGCATCCGCGGACGATCGGGTTTACGGCGATTTCATCAGCGCGCGCTGGAAGGGGCTCGACGCATCCCGGTTGCCCACGCCCTATCGCAATATTGCGGTCGCGCGCGATGACACCGAGCGCGCCAGGTTATTGCAGGGCATCGACGATCCCGTGTCGCGCCTGGTTGCGGCGGGCGCGCTGTTTCGCGGGGCAGCGCTCCCGCCTGAAGGCGTCGCGACGGCGGTGGATACGGCATCGGCACAGGGATATCGTCGTCCGCTGCTCGCGTACCTGAACGTTCAGGCGAAGCAGGCGCATTCCGCGGGCGACACCGCGGCCGAAGAGGCGATTCGCAAGCGCATCGAGATCGTCTACCAATCCCTGCCCGACCGACGCAATGAATCCCCGCACTGACATCACGGCATCGGCATTCCGCGGTCCGGTGACCGCGCACGCATGACCATCGCGGGATTGGCAATCGGATGGTCGTTCTGCGGTTACCTTGCGGTCGTCATCGTGGTCGCGGCCTTGCTGCATCACTTGCGAGCCATGCCGCGTTTTTTCAGCCTGGTCTCGCTTCCTGGCACGATCGGTCACGAACTGTTGCATTTCCTCGTTGGTACGTTGACCCTGGCGAGGCCTGTGCGCGTTTCACTTTTGCCGAAATTCCATCGCGATGGATCGGCGACGCTGGGTTACGTCATGTTCTCGAATATCCGCTGGTACAACGCGCTGTGGGTCGGCTTCGCGCCGCTGCTCGCGTTGCCGGCCGCAATCGCGCTGGTCTACTATCGCGCCACGCTGGTTCCACCCCTGAACGCGACCGAATTGGCCTGGTGTTACGTGGCGGCGAGCCTTACCTATTCCTGCCTCCCGTCGCGAGCCGATCTTGATATCGTTCTGTCCAAGCCTGTCGGTCTGGCAATTTATGCTTTGTGCGTTGCCGCACTTATCTGGTACCGATTGGGTACGGCGGCCTGATTTTTTTATGACAATGTGTGTCGGGGATCACACATGCATCGTCGTTTATCGTCGCGGCGTACTAAACTGTATGCCGCGATGGCAGATATCGAAGTAGGATGTCGCGCGTGCAAGGCGAATCCGCGGTGCACGGTATTTTTGCAAAGGAGTCACCATGATCAAGCCGATCAGACTGTCCGTGGCTTTCCTGTTGGCAATGATGTTTTCCAACTTCGCTGTTTCTGCGCAAAAGAGCCAGACCGGCCAGGTGGATCCCGCAGCATCAAAGCGTGAGCAGGATTATCTCGGTGCGCTCAAGCGATGCGAGCCGATGACGGGCCCGGCCAAGAGCCAGTGCATAGACGCGGCGAGAAAAAGCTACGGCCAGTTGTAGGCGCACTACATCCCAACGTGTCGTTGTTCAACCTGCGCCCGGTGAACTCCATTGCGTCGGGCGTGACTAACCTCCAGACGCGCCAATCAATGCGCGCGTCGATCAAGTGAAACGCAGGTTCGTTCAACTTTATCGAGAGAGGAATGTCATGAACAAGCTAATGTCCGCAATGACGGCTGGCGCTGCAGCGCTGGTTTTGGCAAGCACGCTGTCCTTCGCAGCCGATCAGACGAAACCCACCAACGAAACGCCACCCCGCACTTCAGAGAACCAGCCGGGCGATCCCTCCGCTGTGAAGTCGGCGCCGGAGCAGGCCAGCCAGGACAAGGAGTACATGGCGGCGCTGAAAAAATGCGATGCATTGAAGGGTGGCGACAAGCAGGCATGCATCGACGCCGCGGATCGAAAGTTCAGCCGCATGTAATTGCATGTAGTTGGGATTGCGATTCGTAGCGGCGTTTTCGCGCGGATCGGTGGAGGAAAAAAGGGCGCCGCAGGGCGCCCTTTTTCATTCTGTCATTCCCGCGCAGGCGGGAATCCAGGAGAGTGAATCATGCTCCACGTACGTAAAGTGCTTGGCTGGATTCCCGCCTGCGCGGGAATGACAGGACGGCAATGGCTTCAGCCGGGATCGCGATCCAGCACGTCGATGCGGGTCGCCTGGAATGCGGCGAGGTCTTCGCGCTGGTTGCCGAGGTAAATCGGATCGGCATGTTCGCGATGAATGTTGATCTTCGCGTTGTAGACGACGCGTGGCAGCCCGTGCTTGTCGTGGATCTGATAGCGATTCACGGGGTAGCGACCGCCGCCCGTTTCCTGGCCCGTCAGGTAACAGCGAATATTCTCGATTCGATCGCCCGCTATATCCAGGCCGCGGAGATCCGCCAGGGTCGCCGCCGTCTTCTCGACGAAATCCAGCGTGTCGTAGCGCGCCGTTGCGCCGCTGGCGGAATCGCCGACCTCGGCTTCGAAATCGCCCAGCAGGATCTGGCCAGGCAGCGCCTTCTCGACGATGCGCGACAGGTCGATGGTCACCTGGCCGACGATGTAACTGAACGTCGTCGGGTTCAGTGCCTCGACCTGGTGGAATTCGTAGTGCTCGCCGATATGGAACGCTGCGCGCAACTGTGGAACGTAACCGCCCTCCGATTTGCTCTGCGCCACCGCGTTGTCGGCGAGGATCATCATCATGAGTTTGTATAGCGCAATGTTGGCTTCGACCGACTTGACGCGATTCCAGATGTAAAACCCGTCGCCCGTGGTCGTGCGGGCGAAATTGACCAGGATGTCCTTGGATAGAAGCTGCCGGTACGCCGAGTTGACCGAGTAACCCAGGCTGTTCAGCATGACCACCTGTTCGAGTGGAGAGCGTAGGGAGAATTGCACGGCGTCGAGCAACACCACGGCCCTGCCGCGCACCAGCGAAACGCCATAACGATTCACCAGGCTGCTCACGAGGTCCAGCCCCACGTCCTTGCCGGGCTGGAACTCGACACGAACGACAGTCGGTTCGCAATCAAAGCCGGCGCAGGCCTTGCGAAAGTCATCCGCGGCCAGCCATTTCGGACCAGCCAGCACTTCATTGATGAAATTGATCGACGCGCTTTGTTGCGCGGCGCCTCCAGGCTGCATCGCCTGGGCCAGTGCGTAATGGCGGACCGCGAGCAGGCGCAGGTCCTGGCCTTCGTGCGTCCACGCCAGCAGGATGTTTTCTCCGAGGTTCCAGAGATCGAACAGCGTGTCGTCCAGTTGCGAAAGCGCTGCGCGCGCTTTTGCTGTGAGCGGCTCGCCGTCGCGGGCGCCGCCGAAGAGGTCAAGCCAGGTTACGCGTTTCATCCCTGTCTTAACGGCAACCTTGCGGCAGTGATTAGGGCGGCAGTGATTTCACTGCCGCCCCGGCGCGATTGCCCGGGTCAGGGCCTTTCCATCTTGCAGGTGGTCGGCAAAACGGTGTCCTTGTACTCGATGCGCGAATCCGTGCGCCAGCCATAGCCGGTGCTTTCGACGTCGTATTTGACGTCCTTCACGCCGGCCTTGGTGAACGTGGCGAGGTAGATCGGTTGCATGATCTGGTGGTCGTCGGCACGCATCCAGACCTCACCCGTGTCGCCCTGGTATTTCATGCCTTCCAGCGCCTTCGCCACTTTCAGCGGATCCGTCGACTTGGACTCGTTGATCGCCTTGGCGAGCATTTCCAGTTCGGTCTTCGCCGTGTTGTAGTAGAAATCCTCTTTCAGCTTTTTGTAGGTTTCGTGATAGGTATTGTTGAATTTCTCGATCTTGTTGTTGGCCACATTCGCGTGCCAGGTCAGCACTTGCGTAATGTGGTCTGCGCCGGACGCGCCGACCGAACCCGGGGAGCCGGCGTTGTGCGCGTTGATCGTGTAGTAAGTGACGTCCAGGCCGGAATCCTTGCTCGATTTGATCAGCAGCGAGAAATCCGGGCCCCAGTTGCCGGTGATGACCGCCTGGGCGCCAGAAGCCTTGACCTTGGCAATGTAGGGGGAGAAATCCTTGATCTTGCCGAGCGGGTGCAGGTCGTCGCCCACGATCTCGATGTCGGGACGTTTTTTTGCGAGCATCTCTCGACCTGCCCTGCTGATTGCCTGACCGAACGCATAGTCCTGGTTCAGGAGGTAGACCTTCTTGATGTCCTTGCGGGTGGCGATGTAGTTGGTCATCGCTTCCAGTTTCATGTCGACGTTGGCGTCGAAGCGAAAGTGCCAGAAATTGCATTTCTCGTTGGTCAGCGCGGGATCCTGCGCGGCAAAATTCAGGTACAGCACTGAAGTGTCGGGATTGCGCGAGTTGTGCTTGCTCACGGCTTCGGTCAGGGCGTGGGCATTGTTCGACCCGGCGCCCTGTGTGACGAAGCGGATGCCCCGGTCGGTGGCTTCCTTGAGCATCAGTACGCTTTCCTGCGGATTGGATTTGTTGTCCAGGTTGACGATCTCGAACTGGACGCCGCCCTTGGCATTGATCTCGGCGGCAACAAGCTCCAGGTGCCGCCCGAAACTCTCGCCGACCAGCGCGAACGGGCCGCTCATCGGATCGATGTGCGCGATCTTGACGGTATCGGCCGCGCCGGCGGCGGTCGAAAGTGACAGAGCCGCCAAGGCGGCAATTCTCATCATGGAACGCATGTTCTTCTCCTCGTTATCGTGTCGCACCGGCGGGAACGGTGCCGGATGCGGTGGGTGGCCGTGCAACTCTGGAAGAATCCGCAATTACCGGCCAATAGTCCAGTCGCGGTGCGGCATTTGCGATGCCCCGGCCGCGCCGCTTGGCGTATTTTGCTTTCTCCATGCTTTTGACCGAACATGACTCTCCATCCGGATCGATTCGGCAGGAGAAATGATGGGCGGGGAATTATCAAGGCAACAGGAATTTCTGAAAGTACACGCCTATAGCGTGGGCGCTATGCGTGAGCTGGCGCGTCGGCGCCTGCCTCGAGCCGTTTTCGATTTCGTCGATGGCGGCGCCGAGGACGAAGTGACTTTGCAGCGCAATGAGGCTGCATTCCGCGACATTGCGCTGCTGCCCCATCCATTGCAGGGCTCCACGACGCGCGACCAGTCGATCGAACTGTTCGGCCGCCGTCTGGCGGGTCCGGTGCTGATCGGCCCCACTGGGTTGACCGGCATGCTCTGGCCGCGTGGCGAGATTGCGTCGGCCAGCGCCGCCACCGCAGCCGGCACGGTATACACGATGAGCCACGGTTCGACGGTGCGCATCGAAGACCTTGCCGCGGCGGTACCCGGAAACAATTTGTGGATGCAGGTCTTCCCCTACAAGGATCGCGGCCTCACCGAGAATTTTGTCTCCCGCGCGCACGAAGCCAACTATCGGGCGCTGGTGGTGACCATAGACAACCAGGTGCTGGGCCAGCGCGAGCGCGATCTGCGCAATGGGTTCACCGTGCCACCGCGCTTCGAGTTCGGCAGCCTTCTCGACATGGCGTTCCACGTGCGCTGGTTGCTGCGCATGGCCCAGGCGCCGAAGCTCAGGATGGCCAACTACGAGCGCGAGGGCGATACCGGCGTGTTTTCCATTGGCGCCCGCGTGGGGGGCTGGATGGATCCCTCCGCGAGCTGGAAAGAAATCGAATGGCTGCGCAGTGTCTGGAAGCGTCCCCTGCTGCTCAAGGGCATCCTGAATCCCGAGGAAGCGCGTCGGGCGATCGCGCTCGGAGTCGATGGCATCATTGTGTCCAATCACGGGGGACGCCAGCTCGATGTCGTACCGGCATCACTGAAAGCGCTGCCCGCGGTGGTCGATGCCGTCGCCGGCAGAATTCCAGTGTTAATGGATGGTGGCGTACGTCGCGGCGGCGACGTCGTCAAGGCGCTCGCGCTCGGCGCGACCGCTTGCCTGATTGGCCGGCCGCAGCTGTGG
The DNA here is from genome assembly GCA_039930785.1 of Betaproteobacteria bacterium. Classification (GTDB taxonomy): domain Bacteria; phylum Pseudomonadota; class Gammaproteobacteria; order Burkholderiales; family JACQAP01; genus JACQAP01. Next base: position 9,299 of record JBDTTE010000118.1, read on the forward strand.
GGCGTGGCGGTTGCGGGCGAGGAGGGCGTGGCGCGAATACTCGAAATCTATCGCGCTGAAATCGATCGCGTGATGGCGTTGTGTGGTTGGGATAGCCTGAAGGCCATCGATCGATCGGTGATCTTCGATGCGCATGCCAGGCAGGAATCCGTGCTGGGTGCGGTAGGGCGCAAGCTCACGTCGATTTTGAAGTAAGGCTTTTTACAACCTCTTACTGCTAAATCTCATCACGAAGACACGAAGTCACGAAGAAACACGAAGAAAAACAAAAAATCAGGCGAAGGTTTCATCCGAAAATTAGCGCCGCATGCCATATCCCGCATGAGGGGATCGCATGAATTTTTTACGCGCTCTCTTTTCTTTTGACCTTCTTCGTGTTTCTTGGTGTCCTTCGTGTCTTCGTGATGAGAAGTAGACTGGCTGGTTAGCGCGGCGACTCGCCGAGCACAGTACAGCGGCGAATGACGCGCTTCTGCGTCGCGGGGTCGTAGCCCGTCGCGCGATGCAGGACGCAGCGGTTGTCCCACAGGATCAACTCCCCCGGTGTCCATCGATGCTGGTAGGTGAGATCCGCGTGGATCGCGTCCGCATTTAATTCCTCGATCAGCGCACGGCCTTCTTCGTAGCCCATGCCAACAATGTATTCGGCATGGTCGCCGAGGTACAGACATTTGCGCCCGGTATCCGGATGTGTGCGCACGACAGGATGATCGACCGGCGGCACGGCATTGCGCTGCGCCTCGGTCATGGGCTCTTCGCCGTGGCGCCGCGTGCGCGAGAAATCTAGGTTATGAACCGCGCGCAGATTCGCGATACGCGCCTTCCACTCCGCACTCAGTCGTTCGTACGCGCCGTACATATCGCAAAAATGCGTCTCGCCGCCTTCGCCGGCGACGACTTCTGCATAGATGATCGTCGCCTGACCGGTCACGCGTTGCCATGAGCCATCCGTGTGCCAGACCAGTGTGCCTTTGTCCGGATGACGCCCGTTCGGATTGCCGTTCGCATCGAGGTTCGACAACCGGTACAACTCCGGAAAACCGTCGGCGTGGTACTGGTTCATGACGTGGACCTGGACTTCGCCGAAGCGCCGCGCGAATTCCACCTGGCGGCCGGGCGGAAGGTCCTGCGCGCCGAACAGCAGCACCTGATAGCGCAGGAAAGCTTCGTACACCGCCTCGAAAGTTTTCGCGTCGATGCCGTGCGCCAGATCGATGCCGATCAATTCCGCGCCGAGGTTAGGCGAAAGCGGACGTACCGCGAAAGGCCAGGATGAGGCGGGTGCGTGTTGCGCTGCGGCCATGGTGGTCTCGGATCGTTTCGCTATGTATCGAGAAATGATCGCACATAATTTAGACCGACCCTTCGGGGGCCGGGGGTTGCCCGGCGGCAAGTTACCTTTCTTGAGCGGCCAAGAAAGGTAAC